>JAZDIA010000099.1:0-52704 GCA_043805375.1 Pseudomonadota bacterium | reverse complement strand
GCGAGTGGTGGCGCGCAGAAACATCTTGGCACTCGATTATCCGCACAAATCCGCCGCACGCCAGAGGTAAGGTCTTCACTACAGCCACTTCTGCGCGATTCGCCGCCCTCGCGCTTAGACAAAACAACGGGTTACACTGCGCGATAATCCAAAATGGAACGCGAATCCGCTAAGTTCGGTTAGCCCGCTTCCCTTTTCTGATATCTCGTCGGAGGTCGCATGTCTGATTCGATTGCCCTGTGGTATGCCGAGCACAGGCATTTTGCCCGTCTGCTCGACTTGCTGGAGCAGCAGGTGGTTGCGTTCCATGCCGGCGACCTGCTGAATGCTCTTTTCGGTGTGCGTGCGCGGCCGCGCATGCACACCGTCAACGAATTTCACCCCCGCGAGGACTTCGCCGAGCAGGCGGAATCCGCGCAGCCGCTGCCAGCTCGTCTGCGCGCTCATTCCAAGCTTATAGACCAGCGCGATCAATGTTGCGCGTGATGCACAGCCCTTGGTCTGATCGGTGCGATGTCTGACGGTGGCGAAGGTCGACTCAAAATCGGGTTGGTGGTGCGGATATGAGCCCAATGCTCGGCAGGAAAATCGTAGAATGCAAGCAGACTCTTGCGGTCCTTCACCAAGCATTCGGTAGCCTTGGGGTACTTCGCTTGGAAATTCTCGGTGAACCGATCAAACGCCGTATGGGCAGCAGTTCGGGTTTCGGCCATCCAAATCTCGTGCAGCATCGATTTGGCCTTCGCCTGCAGCGACTTGGGAATCGCGAGAAACCGCTTCCGGCCCCGCTCATTCACCCCGATCACCACCAGCAGGCACAGCCGTTCCTCCTCGGCCCGGATTCCCGAGTAGATGCCGTCAGCCCACAGGTACACCCAGCGCTCCTTGGCCAGAGAGTGGCGCTTCCAAGCATCGTATTCGCCTACCCAGCGCGCTTTGAGCCGGGAGACCACCGTTGCCGACAGCCCCGTGGCCTCCTTGCCCACCAGCGCCGCCAACGCTTCACTCATGTTCCCAGTAGATACGCCCTTCAAGTACGGCCACGGCAGCACGGCATCCAGGCTCCTGGATCGGCGCACGTAGCGTGGCACCAGCGAGGAGCGAAACCGCAACGCCTCGCCCGAGCGATCGCGCACACGCCTGGTGTCTCGCCGCGCGAAGTCACAATGATGGTGGTTGTGCAAAGCAAAACCAACACTATTCGCGGACAGACCCAAGGGGAAACCTGGTCGGCGCCAGGTCACCCCTTCGCCCAGACGGGATGATATGACGCGATGCGCTCAGTCTCCTCCTGCGGAACGCCGGTCATGCGGGCAAATTCCGGCCAGCGGGCCACGGCATCGGCAACGCGTTTGAGCAATGCATCCGGTTGCCGGACATCGAACTTATTGGCTAGCGCCACAAGGTCGGTGGCGGTGATATCCCACGCCTTGGCGCCAACCAGCATCTGATGCTGCCGGGTCCATCTTCCGGCGGCCGGGTTGTGGGCGAAGCAGGCGTCGTAAGCTGGCGCGAGGCTCCAAGTCCCTGAGTCATCCAGCAGGAATGCGAGATTCTTGGTGTGGTCGTCACAGTTCGCGACCGCGACATTGAAGGCACAGCGAAGCCACGCTTGCTCAAGGGCTGGCGCGCCGAGCTTCAAGTCAAGTACCGTTCTCAGGTACTGCTCGTAGCCATGGACGTAGGGCGAATTGAAATCCAAATGCGCCAGGCCGCATAAGGTCTGTACATGCACCTTGTGGTTCCCGCGCCGGTCGAAGCGCTTGGTCATGAAGTGGGCACGACCGTTCTCATCGAGGAGCCGACACTCGCTCATTTCGACACCGGCCTCCGTGGCCATGAGGGAGTGCGCATATTCGATGCGGCCGAAGCCGGCCGAGTAGCCTAAGGCACCGTCAACCCCGACATCGAACTTCAACAGCCAGTGCTCGTAGCGCTCCGGTAAGTCAAACTGCCCGGATACAACTTCATTGGTATCCCGGTTCCAGCCGATGACGGCCTTGGCGCGCGCGCCGCCGGCCGAACTGCCAACATCCATGATGTCCTGGGCAATTTTGTTGAATTCTCCGCGCAGAGCGCGGCGCGCATCCTCCACGAGATGCGCCATATCGAGAGGAACAACCACGGCGGGGCTGCGCGTTTGCGCGGCAGCCGGCTCGAACTCGAGCGCGCCCATCGCGCGACGGCCTACATACAGCAGGCGTTGCATCGTTGTGATGTCCTCCGCTTTTGTGCCGTGACGGGTTAGGTATTCGTCGATGAGTGCGTTGCCGAACTTGTCTGGCAGGGCGTCGGCCAAGAGGCCGGGTAGCCCGCGGAAAGTCTCTTGATTCAGCGCCGGGAAGCTGAAGCGTTTCTTAGCCATCAGCTTCATCCGAAGGGGCGACAGTTCCAAGCCGGATTTCACGAAGGCGGGCGTATATTGGAACTCGTAGAAACCAGGCTTTCCCCGCAGGGGTGCTACAGCCCCGACTGATTCACCCCACATGCACACCTCGACGACTTTGACTTCAGTCACGGTGGTCATGCTCAGCCGGCTGAGGTGCGCGGCGCGCGCACGCGCTGGCCTTTTGTCCGCTCAGCCTTGAGCAGTGCGAGCGGTCCTGGAGTGCCAGGTTCCGGAATAAGGGTTTCCAGCCCGTCCAGCAAATCGAGCGCGCGCAGCAGGGCCACCAGGTTCCGCAACGTGATGGCACCCGTCTTTTCGAAGCGCTTGAGCGGCGTCAGGCCGATGCCACTCTTGCGCGCCAAATCCACCTGCGATATACCGGCACCCTCCGGCGAGACCCGCCAGGCATGAATCGCCCGCGCAAGGCGCAGTGAGATTTCCGTGTTGGTGAGGTGCCGAAGGCCCATGGGCTATTATTAGACCGTTAAGCGTAAATTCATTTGTAAGAGACTAATAGTCTATGTTGCTTGGTTTGTCAAGCTATATAGGCTATTGTTAGGCTATTAACTGACATATCTGTAGTTAGTAGACTATATTTCGCCTTACTCAGGCCAGCCACAGCGGCGGCTCGTCCATCAGCGCGATCTGCTCGCGCAATTCCAGGATCCGGTCCTGCCAGTAGCGCTGGGTGTTGAACCAGGGGAAGGCCGCGGGGAAGGCGGGGTCGTCCCAGCGCCGGGCAATCCAGGCGGAATAATGGACCAGGCGCAGCGTGCGCAAGGCTTCCACCAGGTGCAGCTCGCGCGCATCGAATTCGTGAAAATCATCGTAGCCGGCAAGCACGTCGGCCAGTTGGCGCGCCATGGCGGCACGCTCGCCCGAGAGCAGCATCCACAGGTCCTGCACCGCCGGTCCCATGCGCGCATCGTCGAAGTCGACGAAATGCGGGCCGTGCACCTCGGCGCTGTCGGTCCAGAGCACATTGCCGGCGTGGCAGTCGCCGTGCAGCCTTAGGTTTTTCACCGCACATGCGCGCTCGTAACAACGGCTCACGCCTGCTAGCGCCTGCGCCACCACGCTGGTCCAAGCCGCAGCCAGATCGGGGGGAATGAATCCGTGGGCGAGTAGGTAGTCGCGCGGCTCCGTGCCGAAGCTCGTCAGGTCGAGCGCCGGGCGCGCCAGGAAAGGCGCGAGCGCGCCGACCGCGTGGATGCGGCCGATGAAACGGCCCATCCATTCCAGGGTGTCGCGGTCTTCGAGCTCGGGCGCGCGGCCGCCGCGCTTCGCATACACGGCGAAGCGATAGCCGCCGAATTGGTGCAGGGTGCGCCCGTCTTGCGCGAGCGGGGAGACCACCGGAAGCTCGCGCTCGGCGAGTTCGCGCACGAAGCCGTGCTCTTCCAGTATCTGGGCATCGCTCCAGCGCCCGGGGCGGTAGAACTTAGCCACCACCACGGCGGGCGCCAGGCCCGGACCCGATGTCAGACCGGGCTGTTCCTCGAGCCAGATCTGATACACCCGGTTTTCGTAGCTGTTCAGGCCCAGCAGGCGGCCGTCGGCGCGCAGTCCTATGCTGTCGAGCGCATCGAGCACGCAATCGGGCGTGAGTCCGGCGTAGGGCGTGCCTTGGTTGGTATCCATGCGCCGGGCTGCAGCCAGGCTCAGCCGGTCTTGGGAATGAAGCGCAGCGCCACGCCGTTGTTGCAATAGTGCAGCCCGGTCGGCTCCGGGCCGTCGTCGAACCGATGGCCCTGGTGCCCTTCGCAGCGCGCGCAGTGGTACTCGGTGCGCGGGAAAATCAGCTTGAAATCGCGGCGGGTGCCGATCGCGCCGGGAATGGTGGTGAAAAAACTGGGCCAGCCGGTGCCGCTGTCGAATTTCATGGCCGAGGTGAACAGCGGCAGGCCGCAGCCCGCGCACACGAACACGCCTGGGCACTTCTCGCGGTCGAGCGCGCTCGATCCGGCACGCTCGGTGCAGTCCTTCCGCAGCACGTCGTACCCCTGCGGCGAAAGGCGTTTTTTCCATTCCTCCTTGGACAGTTCCAGTAGCTCCGTGTCGCTCGCCACGTCCGCGCCTTCGGCGAGCAGAGTCCTCCAGTTCTTCTGCAGTTCTTCCACGTCCTTTTCTCCTTTTGCAAACGCGGATCGCGCCGGCCACGACCCGGTGAGCAGCGCCAGGGGCGCCACCGTCAACGCTCTGAGCCAGTCGCGCCTGTCCATCTCCGCCTCCTGTTAAAGTCGGACTATACGCGATACGGCGCCGTCCGCAGGCCGGCGCCTGCGCCCCCGGGCCCACGCCGGGGTTCATGCCGCCGGGAAGCCGTGTAAAATCGCGGCAAGACCGTCGCCGATGCCTCCCCCTTTGATGAATCCCTCCTCCGATAACTTGGTCGAAATCACCGACGTCAGGTTCAATTACGGCGAACGCGAAATCTTGAAGGGCCTCAGCCTCAAGATTCCACGCGGCAAGGTTGTCGCCATCCTGGGGGCGAGCGGCTGCGGCAAGTCCACCTTGCTGCGGCTGATCGGCGGGCAGGACAAGCCGGCGCAAGGCACCGTCCGGGTCGCGGGCGAACTGGTGCACGAGCTCGACACCGACAGCCTCTACCGGCTGCGACGCAAGATGGGCATGATGTTCCAGGCGGGAGGGCTGTTCACCGACTTGTCGGTATACGAGAACATCGCGTTTCCGCTGCGCGAAAATTCCGACCTGCCGGAAGAGTTGATTCGCTCCCTCATTTTGATGAAGCTGCACGTGGTCGGACTGCGCGGCGCGCGGGATTTCATGCCGAGCGAGCTCTCCGGCGGCATGGCGCGCCGCGTCGCGCTCGCGCGCGCCATCGTGCACGACCCGATGCTGGCGATGTACGACGAGCCGTTCGCGGGCCTGGACCCGATTTCGCTCAACGTCATTGCCGACCTGATCCGCCGCCTGAACGACGCCCTGGGCACCACCTCGATCATCGTCACCTACGACGTGAGCGAGTCGCTCAAGCTGGTCGACTATCTGTATGTCATCGCGGACGGCGTGGTCCTCGGCGAGGGCTCGCCGGACGCGATGCTCGCTTCCGACAATCCGGTAGTGCACCAGTTCATCCACGCCGAGCCCGAAGGGCCGATCGCGTTCCATTACCCGGCGCAGCCGATCGGCGCGCACTTGGGGCTGGCCGAGGACTAATCCGCACCGGCCGACCGGGGCGCGGGAATTCGGCGAGTTTCAGATTTCGAATAGCCACTCGCGTCGCTTGCCGCTGGCGAGCCGGGCGTGTTCGCGCTCACGCCAACGGTGCTCGCGTGTCTCGCCTATCAGGCCGTGATCGTCGCCTTCGCCAGTTACCTCGCGTGGTTCTGGTTGCTGACGCGCTATCTCGCCGGCAGGCTGGCGGTGTTCTCGTTTCTGACGCCGCTGTTCGGCGTGATCTTCCTCGCCGAACCGCTCAGCGCGGCTTTCATCGGCGCCGCGCTGCTGGTGGCCGCGGGGATCGCGCTGGTAAACCGGTCGGCGAAATAGCCCCTGTTTTCGTGCAAGTCGAGCGATGCCGACTGGCAGGCGTCTGCGGCTTGGTCTAGACTGTGATTCGCCTTATTCGAGGGACGACAACATGCGGTTTCGGGACATTCTCGGCATAGGAGGTGAGCTGCTACTCTCCATCGCTCCGGAGGAGCAGGCGTTCGAGAATCGCATGATCGAGAGTGACATCAAGAATTCGCCAACGTAGCCGCGCTGCTCTGACAATTACCCGCCGAAAATTTCTCGCCGCCGGCGCCGGTGCTTGCCTTGGCGCGGGCGGGCTCGCCGCCTGGCGCTATTGGCCGGAGCAGGGCTTCATCAATCCGTGCCGCGGCGCCCTGCCCGAAGCGCTCGCCCGGCACGAACTGGTGCGCGCCGCCTGGGACGGCATCGACCCGGGCAAGATGTGGGACGGCCACTGCCACCTGGCGGGCAGCGGCGATTCGGGCAGCGGCATCACTCTCAATCCGGCAATGGAGCGCGTGCTCGATCCGATCGCGTACGCGCGGCGCCTCATTTTCATGAATGCGGGCTGCGTGCGCGATGTGCCGGGGCGGGTGGACCAAGGCTATGTCGAGCGCATGCGCAAGCTGGTCGGCGACATGCGCCCAGGAGCGAAGCTGCTGCTGCTCGCTTTCGACGCGAGCGTGACCGAGGCGGGCGAGGTGTCGTGGGAACGAACCAGCCTCTACGTCCCCAACCGCTACGCCGCCGAAGTGGCCGAGCGCCATGCGCAAACCTTCGAATGGGCCGCCTCGGTGCACCCGTATCGCCGCGACTGCGTCGAGCGACTGGATGCGGCGGCAGGCGAGGGTGCGCGCGCGGTGAAGTGGCTGCCTTCGACGATGGGCATCGACCCGGCATCGAAACGGTGCGATCGCTTCTACGCGGCGCTCGCGCGGCTCGACCTGCCGCTGATCACGCACGCGGGCCTGGAGCGCGCGCTGCCGGGGACGGATGCGCAGGAACTGGGCAATCCGCTGCGCCTGCGGCGCGCGCTCGATCACGGCGTGCGCGTGGTGGTGGCGCATTGCGCTTCCATGGGGCAGGACCGCGATACCGACCGCGGCGCGAACGGCGCGGCGATCCGCAGTTTCGAATTGTTCGCGCGGCTGATGGACGAGCCGCGCTATGCCGGCAAGCTCTACGGCGACATCTCCGCCATGACGCAGACCGCGCGCGCCTGGCCGGTACTCGGTCGCGTGATCGAGCGCGAAGACTG
This sequence comes from Pseudomonadota bacterium, assembly GCA_043805375.1. Classification (GTDB taxonomy): domain Bacteria; phylum Pseudomonadota; class Gammaproteobacteria; order Burkholderiales; family SG8-39; genus 2-12-FULL-64-23. The sequence goes on along the minus strand of JAZDIA010000099.1, from coordinate 45,580 downwards.
GCATGCGCGCCTGCTGAACGGCTCGGACTATCCGCTGCCGGGCGTGTTCCCGCTTTACTCGGTGGACTACCTGGTGGAACTGGGCTACATCGAAAAAAGCGCGGCGCCGCTCCTCAAGGGCCTGCGCGAGCACAATCCGCTGTTGTTCGACTTCGTGCTGAAACGCAGCCTGCGCGCGGGCGGCAAGCGCCTGGCGGCGCGGATATTCGAGACGCGCTGGTTCTTCGAAAAATCCAGCTAGTCGGACCAACCGCGGGGCAGCCGGAGGCGATATTCGGCGCAGGCAGATTCTTCTCCTCGTGCCTGATCGCTACGGCCGTTTGCGGTCCCAGACGTAGCGCGCGAAGCGCTGCCAGCGACTCTGCGGCTGCGCCAGCTTGTTCTGCGTGACCTGCGCCTGGCGGTCGCGCTCGACGCTTCGCTTCACCTGCTCGTGGATCCGGCGCAGTGTCAGGCCGCCAGGGCCTTTGAGTTTCTTCGGATCGTTGTCTGCCATGGCGTTCGGTGGGTGGGCGAGAAGGATATGTTAAACTCGCCGCAGCAAATCCGCGAGTGAAATCATGTCTGGCAACACTCTGGGAAAACTGTTCTGCGTCACATCGTTTGGCGAGTCGCACGGCCCCGCCTACGGCGGCGTCGTGGACGGCTGCCCGCCGGGGCTTGAGCTCTCCGAAGCCGACATCCAGCAGGAACTCGACCGCAGGAAGCCCGGCACTTCGCGCCATGTGACGCAGCGGCGCGAGGACGACCGTGTCGAAATTCTCTCCGGCGTGTTCGAGGGCAGGACCACCGGCACCGCCATCGGTTTTCTGGTTCGCAACGAGGACCAGAAGAGCAAGGACTACGGCAACATCGCCGAGACCTTCCGCCCGGGCCATGCCGACTACACCTATTGGCAGAAGTATGGCATCCGCGACTATCGCGGCGGCGGGCGGGCCTCGGCGCGCGAGACCCTGGTGCGCGTTGCCGCGGGCGCGATTGCGAAGAAGTGGTTGCAACAAAGGTATGGCATCACGGTGCGCGGCTATTTGTCGCAGCTCGGGTCGAACAAAGTCGCGCTCAAGGACTGGAGCGCGGTTGATCAAAATCCATTCTTCGTGGCGGACCTGTCGGCGGTGGCAGCGCTGGAAGCGTACATGGACGCGCTGCGCAAGAGCGGGGATTCCTGCGGCGCGAGAATCACCGTCGTCGCGGCAGGCGTGCCGGTGGGCTGGGGCGAGCCGGTGTACGACCGGCTCGACGCCGACATCGCCTATGCCATGATGGGCATCAACGCGGTGAAGGGCGTCGAAATCGGCGCGGGCTTCACCGCGGTCGAACAAAAGGGCAGCGAGCATTCGGATGAGCTCACGCCCGAGGGCTTCCTGTCCAACAACGCCGGCGGCATCCTGGGCGGGATTTCCACCGGCCAGGACCTGGTGGTGAACCTCGCCATCAAGCCTACCTCCAGCATCCGCCTCGCGCGCCGCTCGATCAACAAGAAAGGCGAAGCGGTAACCGTGGAGACCCACGGCCGCCACGACCCCTGCGTCGGCATTCGCTCCACGCCGATCGCGGAGGCGATGCTGGCGCTGGTGCTCGCGGATCATGCATTGCGGCACCGCGCGCAGAACGCCGACGTGAAAGTAGCGACGCCGGCAATCGCAGCGCGCGTGTCCGACCCGGGGATCGCGGCGAAGTACGCGGCGAAGCCGGTCGACAATCCAGACGCTGACGAAGCTTAGGACGCCTAGTTCGGCGGCGGCTTGCCGCCGCTCGCCTTGGCGTAGAGCAGTCGCAGCATGAGCTGCGAGCGTTCAACGCTCGAAATCTGCGGCGAGTAGCGCGCCCAGGCTTGCAAGGCTTCGTGAGGTTTGTTCTGGGCGAGATAGCCGGTCATCGCTGCCGTTAGCAAATAGGGCCGGCTCTCCGACGGCAGGTCGCTCGGTTTGGCAAACAGCTGCTCGGCGAGCTTGGCCATAGCGGCGCCGTCTCTTGCGCCGACCGCCTTGAATAACGCGATCCACAGTTTGTATGCCTGCGGCAGCGAGCCGTAGCAGCCCGTGGTTTCGAATCGCTTCCATATTGCCCCGGTTTCCTCGGGCGCAAGGAAAGGGTTGACCACGACCGCCACCTGGAACAGGGAGTGCAGCCAGACGTCGTGCCGTGACGGATCCCAGCAGTCGAGCGCGCGCAGGCTCGCGAGTTCCAGGTCCTTTTGCAGCGCGCGCGGCATCGCCATCGGCTCGGGCGGATTCGGTTTGAGATAAGTGTCACGGATGTATTGCGCGCGGCGTATCTGCTCGATGCGGTTGAAGTAGTCGGCACCGTCCAGCGACACCTGCGGCAGCGTGTTGTTGCCCTCCAGCATGGGGATCACCGGTACGCTGGCCGCGTTCAAGGCGGCAACGTCGCCGGCGCTTTGCTGCAGGAAACGGTAGCGCGCTGCGTTCAGGTCGAGATAGGGGTAGTAGTCCGAGTTTGCAGGCACCGCAAAGCTTCGCACCAGCGGGTGAATGCTGGCGCGGGTGGCGATCTTGCGTATCTGCAGGTCAGCCAGACTTTGCAGATGCACCGTACGTAGTTCCTGCGCCAGACCGGGCTCGCGGAACACGTCGGCGAGCGGCTGCGCCAGCGTGGCGACATCGCCGGCGACGATCAGCAGGTCGTTGTCGGAGGAGGCGTAGATGGCGTAATCGGGAAAGTTGTCGCCCAGCGCGCGCAGCACGGAAGCCACCAGGCTGACGTCGGTTTCATACAACTGGAACCACTGCACCAGCACGCCGCCTGGCTTGAGGTAGCGGCGCACCAAATGGTAGAACTCGTTCGAAAACAAATTGGAAACACCGCTCACCCAAGGGTTGGAAGGCTCGGAGATGATGATGTCGTATCTTCCGTTGTGGGTGGAGAAGAAGGTCTTGGCATCGTCGATGCGGATGTGGCTGCGCGGATCGGCGTAGGCGTTGGCATTGCGCGCATTGAAGCCGCGTGCCGCCTCCACCATGGCGGGCTCGATCTCGATGGTTTCGACGGTTTCCATTTTCGAATTGGCGAGCATGGTATGCACCGTGAGTCCGGTGCCCATGCCGATGATGGCGGCGTTCTTCGCTTCGGGCTTTACCGCCAGCGGCAGCACTGCCGTGAGCACCATGGTGATTTCGTCCGAGATGCGCGCGCCTGGCTTCAGGTTGATCGCGCCGTCGGATTTGGCGTTGGTGCGGATGCTGGTGCCTTCCGCAAATTCCACCAGGCTGACGGTGGCGGTCTTGCCGTCCTTGTAATAGAGCGGCTTGATGTCGGCCGCGGTGAAAATGGTGCCGTGGCGAAACACGCCCGACACCATGCGGTGAACGTCGAACTGCATTGGGCCAAAGGCGAGCGCCAACGCCAGCGCGACCACGCCGCCGGCCAGCGTCGGGGCTAACTTGCTTGGGGCGACGCGCCACAGCAAGTACACGCCAAGCACCGTGTCGATCGCCGCGCCCGCCGCGATCAGGTTCTTCAGGCCCAAGAGTGGCAGTCCCAGGTGCGCGGCGGCGAACACGCCCAGGATCGCGCCCAGGGTATTGGCGGCGTAGACCGCGCCTATGCTTTTTTCGCCGTAGCCGCGGCGCAGCAGGGCATAGGTGATGAGCGGCAGGGTCATGCCGGCGCAGAAGGTGGCCGGGAACATGATGGCGAGCGCGATGGCGTGGCTGGAAACGTGGTAGAGCGCGTAGCCGGTTTCGGTGCGCGCCAAGCCTTTCATTATTCCTGCCATGGCGTCGAACATGGCGCCGTAAAGCGGCAGCGTCGCGAGCGCGAGCAGCCCCATCGCCACCTGCACCACGCCGAGCAGGCGCGTCGGGTCAGAAGTGCTCTCGATGCGGCGCTTCACCCAATAGCCACCGCAGGCGAGGCCCAAGATAAAGGCCGAGAGCATCAGTTCGAACGAATGGGTGGAAGCGCCCAGCACCAGGCTGAGCATCCTGATCCAGCCGATTTCGTAGATGAAGGAGGCGGCACCGGTCAAAAGGGCGGCGGCGAGCAGCATCCTGAAATAGCCGCGGTCTGCGTCTTGATCTATGCCGAGCGGGACGGCGGCGGGGGGCTCGGCACCGCGCGCGATCAGCCATACCGCCGCCGCCAGCGTCAGATTCATCATGCCGGCTGCCTGTATGGTGCCGGGCAAGCCCAGTTTTTCGATCATGAAAAAGCCGCTTGCCAGCACGCCGATCGCAGCGCCCAGGCTGTTCGTGAAATAAAGCATGGCAAGCGTCGCGCCCGGCGCATCCGGATGACGGCGGATGAGCCCGCCGCTCATCAGCGGAAAGGTCATGCCGAGCAAAATTGACTGCGGCAGGATCAGCACCGTGCCCAGGGACCACTTGAAGCCAGTGGCCGCGAATTCGGATCCGAGCACAGGCAGGACGGAGTCGAAAGCCGCGTTGGTCGCTGCGACGAACAGCGGGTGAAACGCGAGCGCGCAGGCGCCGATGACGGCTTCGGTAAGCGCGTAGCCGACGAGCAGGTTTTTCCAGCCCGCGGAGAAGCGGCTGCACAGCCAGGAACCCAGGGCCATGCCGCCCATGAATATCGCCAGCACCAGGGTCTGCGCGTAGGCCGCATGCCCCAGGAACAGCTTGAGGTAATGGCTCCAGATCGATTCGTAGATCAGCCCGGCGAACCCGGACAAGGTGAACAGCAGGAACAGCGTGCCGCGTGAGCGCAGTTGTTTGAGCATGGGCGGGATCGGATGCTTGAATGTGCTCGATGCAATGCGAACTGCGGTGCCGCAGGGCGCGAAATTGCGGCAGTGTATCTTAGGCGGTAGGCAGCGTGTGGAGATTCAGCGCGACTTGCATGGTGGCATCCCGGATCACGGCGTATACGGCGCTTGAATTACCGTCGTTTGTCGGCAGCGGGTTTGCGCGCTGCGCGCGCCAACCGTGTTTTCCGAACGGATGAAAAGCGCATCCGTTCAGAAAACACGGTTATGGTTAACACCAAACACGGCGTGGTGGTTTTGTACGAGATCGCCGATTGCGTACAGACGGCTTCTCGTTCGTGCAACATAGCAACTCTGCAGAAAGGTGGCGCTTGCGCTGCGCCATGTAGAATGAACGTTTGAGCTTTGCGCTGCCGCAGCCGAGATTCTCATTTTGTCCCCGCCGCCCTTGCAGGCCGTTCCCTATTGGCGCCTCTCCGCCTTCTATTTCGCCTACTTCGCCCAGGTCGGCGCCGCGGCGCCATATTTCAGCCTGTATCTGGCTTCGCTCGGCCTGGCCGCAGCGCAGATCGGCTTGCTGCTCTCGGTGGGGCAACTGATGCGGGTGGCGGGCCCGAACTTCTGGGGCTGGGTCGCCGATCGGACCGACAAGCGCGCGCGCATCATCAACATTACGCTGGCGGTCGGGGGAACGTGCTTCGGCGGTTTTTTCTTCATCGACACGTTCTGGGGAATGTTGGCGCTGCTGCTTGTCATCGGCTTTTTCACCAGCGCTCCTGTGCCGCTCGCCGAGTCGCTGACGCTCGCGCACCTGCGCGGGGCGACCAGCCGCTACGGTTCGATACGCCTGTGGGGCTCGATCGGCTTCATCGTCACGGTCACGCTGGTCGGCTATGCGCTCGACGCGCTGCCGGTGGCGAGCCTGTTGTGGATGGTGCTCGCGACTTATGCGCTCAGCTGGTTGTGTGCGCTCGCCGTGCCCGATGTGCATGCAGGCAGCAGCCGCGCCGGGGCCGAACCGGTGTGGACGATACTGCGCCGGCCCGAGGTCGCCGCGCTGCTCGGCGCGTGTTTCCTGATGGTCCTGGCGCACGGACCGCAGTATGCGTTTTACTCGATCTACCTCGTCGATCACGGCTACAGCAAGGCGGCGGTGGGCTGGATGTGGAGCCTCGGGGTGATCGCCGAAATTATCGTGTTCCTGCTGATGCCGGCGATGATGCGGCGCTATTCGATTTCGGACATCCTGCTGTTTTGTTTCGCCGCCACGGTGGCGCGCTTTCTCATGATCGGCTGGGGCGTGGATTCGGCGCTGGTGCTGTTCGCGGCGCAGTTGTTGCACGGCCTGAGTTTCGGCGCATATCACGCCGCGGCGGTGACGGCGATACACCGCTGGTTCAAGGGCGCGCATCAAGTGCGTGGGCAGGCGATTTATCTGTCGGTGTCTTTCGGCGCCGGCGGGGTGCTGGGCAGCGCGCTCGCGGGCCTGGGCTGGGACAGTATCGGCCCGGCCTGGACGTTCAGCGCCGCATCGCTTGCAGCGCTGACGGGGTACGGCCTGCTGCAATGGAAAGTGCGCCCCGCGCGCATCTAGCGTGTCGCGCCTGCCGGCGCCTGCCGCGGCAGTGGATTGGGCCTTCGAGTCCGCTTCGATCCGGTTTGGTCACGCTGCGCAGTTGAGCCGCTGCCGGGCCCGCATTTGTGCTCGATTCCCTGCTCCAAACCGATGTTTTCTGTGGCATAATTCGACTCCTTTCTGCAACCGATCCTGCTCATGCCGCAGACCCTGTACGACAAGCTTTGGGCGAGCCATGTGGTCCATGTCGAGGACGACGGCACGGCGCTGCTCTATATCGACCGCCATCTGCTGCACGAAGTCACCAGCCCGCAGGCATTCGAAGGCCTGCGGCTCGCCGGGCGCAAGCCCTGGCGCATCGATTCGATCGTGGCGACTGCCGATCACAACACGCCTACGACCGACTGGAACGAGGGCATCAAGGACCCGATCTCGCGCCTGCAGGTCGAAACCCTGGACGCGAATATCCGCGAATACGGCGCGAAGGCTTACTTTCCTTTTCTCGACCGGCGCCAGGGCATCGTGCACGTAATCGGCCCGGAGCAGGGCGCGACGCTGCCGGGCATGACGGTGGTGTGCGGCGATTCGCATACCAGCACCCACGGCGCCTTCGCCTGCCTTGCGCACGGCATCGGTACCTCGGAGGTCGAGCACGTGCTCGCGACCCAGTGCCTGGTGCAAAAGAAAATGCAGAACATGCTGGTCACGGTGGACGGGGCGCTCGCGCGCGGGGTCACGGCCAAGGACGTCGCCCTTGACATCATCGGCAGAATCGGTACCGCCGGCGGAACAGGCTGCGCTGTCGAGTTTGCCGGCGGCAGCATCCGCGCCCTGAGCATGGAAGGGCGCATGACCGTGTGCAACATGGCGATCGAGGCCGGTGCCCGCGCCGGTATGGTGGCGGTGGACGATATCACCGTCGCTTATCTCAAGGGACGGCCGTTTGCCCCGACCGGCGAAAACTGGAACCGCGCCGTGGCCTATTGGCGCACGCTTGCATCCGACGAGGGCGCGCAGTTCGACCGCGTGGTGCGGTTGGACGCGCGCGACATCAGGCCACAGGTCACCTGGGGCACGTCGCCGGAGATGGTGGTGGCGGTGGATGAGCGCGTGCCCGATCCGGACAAGGAGAAGGACGCGACCCGGCGCGAGGGCATGGAGCGGGCGCTCATCTACATGGACCTGAAACCCAACATGCGCATCGAGGACATACGCCTGGACAAGGTGTTCATCGGTTCCTGCACCAACTCGCGCATCGAGGATTTGCGCGCCGCGGCGGCGATGGTGCGCGGCAAGCGCATCGCCGCCAACATCCGCCTCGCCCTGGTGGTGCCGGGCTCGGGCCTGGTGAAGGCTCAGGCCGAGCGGGAGGGGCTGGATCGCGTGTTCAGGGAGTCGGGTTTCGAGTGGCGCGAGCCGGGTTGCTCGATGTGCCTGGCGATGAACGCCGACCGCCTCGAACCGGGCGAGCGCTGCGCTTCGACTTCCAACCGCAATTTCGAGGGCCGCCAGGGCGCAGGCGGCCGCACCCACCTGGTCAGTCCGGAAACAGCCGCGGCGGCCGCGATCGCCGGGCATTTTGTCGACGTACGCAACTGGCGCTGAGAGCATGGAAAAATTTACTCTACTGAACGGGCTCGTGGCACCGCTGGACCGTGCCAATGTCGATACCGACGCGATCATCCCGAAGCAGTTCCTGAAGTCGATCCAGCGCTCCGGATTCGGCCCCAACCTGTTCGACGCCTGGCGTTACCTGGACGTGGGCGAACCCGGCATGGATAACGCAAGCCGTCCGCTCAACCAGGATTTCGTACTCAATCAGCCGCGCTACAGGGGTGCGACCATATTGCTTGCGCGCAAGAATTTCGGCTGCGGCTCGAGCCGCGAGCATGCGCCCTGGGCGCTCGCGGATTACGGCTTTCGCGCCATCATCGCGCCGTCCTACGCGGATATTTTTTTCAATAACTGCTTCAAGAACGGCTTGCTGCCTATCGTGCTGTCGGAACTGCGCGTCGATCATCTGTTCAACGAGGTCAACGCCTTTCCCGGCTACAAGCTGACCATCGACCTCCCGCGCCAGGTCGTCATCGCGCCCGATGGAGTAACGCCGATTGCGTTCGACGTCGATGCACACCGAAAGCACTGCCTGTTGAACGGCTTCGACGACATCGGGTTGTCGCTGCGCCACGCCGACAAGATCCGCGCGTTCGAGGCGCGCCGCCGCATCGAGCAGCCATGGCTGTTCGGCTGACAAATGTCTTTCAGGGTGAATAAATGAAAATAGCAGTGCTCCCCGGTGACGGGATAGGGACGGAAATCGTGGCGCAGGCGGTGAAGGTGCTGCGCGCGCTCGCCAAGGATGGCCTCGAGCTGGAAATGGAAGAAGCGCCGGTGGGCGGCGCCGCGTATGACGCGGCCGGCGATCCCCTGCCTGCGGCTACGCTGAAGCTCGCGCGTGAAGCCGATGCGATTCTGTTTGGCGCCGTGGGTGGCTGGCAGTACGACACCCTGCCTCGGGCCAAGCGCCCGGAGCAGGCCATTCTGGGCTTGCGCAAGGAGCTGGGCCTGTTCGCCAATCTGCGCCCGGCCAAGGTGTTCCCGGAACTGGTAGGGGCATCGACCTTGCGCCCCGAGGTGGTATCGGGGATGGATATCCTGATCCTGCGCGAACTTACCGGCGATATTTATTTCGGCCAGCCGCGCGGCCTGCGCACGCTCGCGAACGGCGAGCGCGAGGGTTTCGACACCATGCGCTATAGCGAATCCGAGATCCGGCGCATCGCGCACGCGGGATTTCGCGCGGCGATGAAGCGTTCGAAAAAGCTGTGCTCGGTGGACAAGTGCAACGTGCTCGAGACCTCGCAGCTGTGGCGCGAGGTCGTCATCGAGGTGGCGAAGGAATACCCCGGCGTGGAACTGTCGCACATGTATGTTGACAACGCGGCGATGCAGCTGCTGCGCGATCCGAAGCAGTTCGACGTCATCGTCACCGGCAATATGTTCGGCGACATCCTCTCCGACGAAGCCTCCATGCTCACCGGCTCGATCGGCATGCTGCCCTCGGCATCGCTCGATGCAAACAACAAAGGGCTGTACGAGCCGATCCACGGCTCGGCGCCGGACATCGCCGGCAAGAACCTGGCAAATCCCCTGGCAACCATACTGTCGGCGGCGATGATGCTGCGCTACAGTTTCAACCAGGACCAGGCGGCCAAGCGCATCGAAGATGCGGTCACCAAAGTATTGGCGCGCGGGCTGCGAACGGCGGATATCCATCGGCCGGGGACCGAACGGGTCGGCACCGCGCAGATGGGCGACGCAGTGGTGGCGGCGTTGTGATTCGAAAAGAAGGAGGCGGAGGGAACCACAGGGCAGGTGCCGATTTTTCACCACCTTGCTTCCATCTCTCATGCGCAAAGGTTTAGAATTGCATTGTTCATGTCAGGAAGATTGTCATGAAGAAAGTGGGCTTTGTAGGCTGGCGCGGCATGGTGGGCTCGGTACTGATGGATCGCATGCGCGCGGAAAACGATTTCGCGCTTATTGACACGGTGTTTTTCACTACGTCCAATGTCGGCGGCAAGGGACCCGGCGAGAGCAAGGAACCGCTGAAGGATGCGTCATCTATCGCCGATTTGAAGCGGATGGACGTGATCGTCACCTGCCAGGGGGGCGATTACACCAATGAGACCTTTCCTAAGCTGCGCGCGGCCGGCTGGGACGGCTACTGGATCGACGCCGCTTCCGCATTGCGCATGAAAAATGACGCAGTCATCATTCTCGATCCGGTGAACCTGCAGGTCATCGAGGACGCGCTAGCGCGCGGCGTGAAAAATTACATCGGTGGCAACTGCACCGTCAGCCTGATGCTGATGGCGCTGCATGGCCTGTTCAGGGAAGGGCTGATCGAGTGGATGAGCGCCATGACCTACCAAGCGGCTTCCGGCGCCGGCGCGCAGAACATGCGCGAGCTGATCGCGCAGATGGGCGCAGCGCACGCCTCGGCCGGCCCGCTGCTCGCCGATCCTGCATCTGCGATTCTGGAGATCGATCGCCGGGTGGCGGAAACCCTGCGCAGCGACGCGCTGCCGAGGGAGCATTTCGGGGTGGCGCTCGCCGGCAGCCTGATTCCCTGGATCGACAAGGAAATGGAGAACGGCCAGAGCCGCGAGGAGTGGAAGGGCCAGGCCGAAGGCAACAAGATCCTCGGCCGCGAGAACCGGCCGATTCCCATCGACGGCCTGTGCGTGCGCATCGGCGCCATGCGCTGCCACAGCCAGGCGCTCACCATCAAGCTTACGCGCGACCTGCCGCTGGCCGAGATCGAGTCCATCCTCGCGTCCGCCAATGACTGGGTGAAGGTAATCCCGAACAAGCGCGAGGCCAGCATACGCGAACTTAGCCCTGCCGCCGTGACCGGCAGCCTGAGCGTGCCGGTAGGCCGGCTGCGCAAGCTCAATATGGGCGGAGAGTACCTGTCCGCGTTCACCGTCGGCGATCAGTTGCTGTGGGGAGCGGCCGAACCTCTGCGGCGCATGTTGCGCATCTTGCGGGACGAGAAAGCGATTGCGGCGGCGCCGAAAATGCAAACGGCGGAAACGGGGACGGGGGCAGAAGCCTAAGCCGGGCTAGCCGGAAGCAAACACGCTCGCTCGCTTATGCATCCGTCATCTCGCGATTTTTTTGAAAATCGGGAGACCTATGGAAACCCAACAGAATCGAGATTCTTCGCCAATGGCGCCACCGCTTGATTCGTGAGCAACCGGTTAAGTCGGAGTTTTTGACGAAAAATACCCGGCTTGAAGCGCTTTCATGACAAGAAAGATTAGCTTGCAAGGCTAAGGCTATGATGTTAATTTAGTTAGTCCACAAAACGTCTTCAGGGGTGGAAGGTGGGTAAATCCGTCATAAAAACAACTGCGGTGGCCCTGGCATTTCTATTGCTGCCGTCACTAGCGGTTGCTGCGGGGCTCGGTAAGCTGACTGTGTTTTCCGGCTTGGGACAACCCTTGAACGCTGAGATCGAATTGGTCTCGATGCAAAAGGGTGAAGCGGACAGCCTCAGCGTGCAACTGCCATCTGCAGAGGCGTTTCGGCAAGCCAACATCGAGTACAGCGGCGCGCTGCTGTCGGTCAGATTCAGCCTCGAGCAGCGCGGCGAGGACCGTCATGTCATAGTCCTCAGTTCGGCGCAGCCGATGAACGAACCGTTCCTCGATCTGTTGGTGCAACTGGACTGGGCTGGCGGCCGGCTCGTGCGTGAGTATACCTTCCTGCTCGACCCTCCCGAATACAAACCGCCCCAGCCGGCACCCGCGGTGGCCGCGCCGGCGGAGAGTGCAGCGCCGGTGATCATGTCCGTTGAGGTGCCGAAGCAACCAGAATTGCGCCCCCGCGTGCCGGGCATGGACAAGCCGCTTGAGCCCGCGGCACCCAAGGCTGCCAGCACCTACCAAGTGAAGCGCGGCGATACGCTGGTAAAGATTGCCAACGCCAATAGATCGTATGACGTCAGCTTGCAGCAAATGCTGCTGGCACTGTATCGCAGCAATACCGACGCATTCGACGGCAACAACATGAACCGCCTGCGTGCCGGCAAAATTCTCAATATTCCAGACAAGGACGCGGCGGCATCGGTAGACCAGTCCGAGGCGACGCGCTTGCTGATCGCGCAAGTTGCCGATTTCAACGAATACCGCCGCAACCTGGCTGCGGCGGTTGCGGCTGCGCCGGAACGAGCCGATTCGCTCCGCCGGAGCGCGAGCGGCAAGATCACCGCGAAGGTCGAAGACAAACCCGCGGTGGCAATGGATACCGGAGACCAGCTTAGGCTTTCCAAGGCGGAAGAGCCGGGCAAGCCCGGCGCAAGCCGTAGCGCGCAGGGGCTGCGGGAAGACTTGTTCGCCAAGGACAAAGCGATCAAAGATGCGAATGAGCGCATCGCGATGCTAGAGAAGAACGTGCAGGAATTGCAGAAGCTGCTCGAGCTGAAAAGCCAGTCTGGGGCCCTATTGCAACAGCAAGCCGCCAAGGCGGGCGCGGCCAAAGTCGCAGAACCGGCGAAGGCGCCGGAAGTGGCCAAAGATGCGGCTGCGGCGAAGGCGCCTGAGCTTGCCAAGGCCACCGTTGTTGCTAAGGCAGGCGAACCCGCTAGAGCCGGCGAGCCCGCCAAGCCAGCGCCTAAAGCGGCGTCCAAGGTTGTGACGCCTCCACCGCCTCCACCGGAGCCCGGTTTGGTCGACGAAATTCTCGGTAACGAACTGGCCCTTTACGGCGGCGGCGGTTTTCTGCTGCTCTTGTTCGGCGGTTATGGTTATTACGCCTGGCGGCGCAAGAAGACCTTGCAGAAAACCGAGAGCGGCGTAATGGGAGCGCCGGGTCTGGCGACCGACTCCGTGTTTGGCGCTTCTGGCCGCGACAGGGTCGATACCGGTCCCGTCGAAATCCAAGGCGATTTCAGCCGGGGCGGGGCAGCAGTGGCTATCGACACCGGGGAAGTCGATCCGATTGCAGAAGCCGATGTCTACATGGCGTACGGCCGCGACGCACAGGCAGAGGAAATTCTCAAGGAGGCGCTGGCGAAGGATCCTTCGCGACAGGCAATTCGCATTAAATTGCTGGAAATCTACGCCGGCCGCAAGGATGCCAAGGCATTCGAAGCCGTAGCGGTCGAACTCCAGGCCGCCACTGGCGGCGCCGGGACCGAGTGGGGAAAAGCGGTCGCTTTGGGCTTGCAACTTGACCCCAAAAATCCGCTCTATGGCGGCAAGACTGCAGCGGGCGAAACTCCTCGCGCCACCGATACCCAGGTTCTTTCCGCCGCTGAAGTCGCCGCTGCGGCGGCGCCGGCTATTGGGCTGGATGCTGGCGTGCAGGAGCCGGCCGCGTTCGCTGGTTTGGATTTTGATCTGGGTTTGAGCTCACCTGCTGAAGCCGGCGCGCAGCCCGGTATTGCACCCGATAGTGGGACTGCACCCGCTACCGATGTCACGGCCGATCTCGGTTTCGATCTCGATCTCGATCTGGGCGGCGGCGAGAAACCTCCCGAAGTCGCTGCCGGCGGCACGCCGAGCCTGGACGCCCAGGCGCTCGGGGTCCCTGAGGCGGCCGCGTCCGTAGATTTTGATTTCGAACTGCCCGCGGCCGGCGACGCGGCGAAAACCGAGCAGGCGCACGCGCCCGGCGAGCTTCCGATCGTCACTGCGGCGGCGTCGGCCGGACCCGCCGAAGGCAGCGATGGCATCGATTTCGATTTCAACCTGGATCTTCCGGCGCAGAAGCAAGAAGCGCCGGCAGCGCCAACCGCGCCGGCCGGATCCGCCGAGGGCGGCGGTGGTATCGATTTCGATTTCAACGTGAGTCTTCAAACGCAAAAGGAAGAAGCGCCGGCAGCGCCGATTGACCTGTCCTCGATCAGTCTGGATCTGGGCGCACCGGGCGCCGAAGCCGCACCCGCTGATGCACGCTGGCAGGAGGTGGCAACCAAGCTCGACCTGGCCAAAGCCTACCAGGAGATGGGCGACAAGGACGGGGCGCGCGAACTCCTAAAGGAAGTGCTGAACGAGGGCGACGCGGCCCAGCAGCAACAAGCGCAGACCATGCTCTCGGCCCAGGACTGACGCTGCGTAAATCTAGACCAACCCCGGGGTTCGCCCGGGGTTTTGTTTTTATCGAACCATGAAAATTGCGCTCGGCATCGAGTACGACGGCAGTCGCCACCACGGCTGGCAATCGCAGCCTTGCGGCGATACCGTGCAAGATCACCTGGAGCGCGCGCTTGCGTCCATCGCCGGCGGGCCTGTTCGTCTGGCCGCGGCCGGTCGCACCGATGCCGGAGTGCACGCCCTGGCGCAGGTGGCGCATTTTGAGACTGCAGCGGTGCGCCCGGAATCGGCGTGGGTGCGCGGTGTCAACGCGCTGCTGCCGCCGGCCGTCGCGGTGCAATGGGCCGTGCCCGTGGCCGATGATTTTCATGCGCGCTATTCGGCCGTGTCCCGCACTTACCGCTATGTGCTCTACAACTATTCGGTGCGGCCGGCGCTGCACCACGGCCGGGTGGGTTGGTTCCATCTGCCGCTGGATCCGACTGCGATGCGCGCCGCCGCGGCTTGTCTTGCGGGCGAGCACGATTTCAGCGCTTTTCGCTCGAGCGAATGCCAGGCGAAGAGTCCGGTGCGCGCGTTGCGCAGTTGGGCGATAGAGCAACGCGGCGCTCATTTCAGTTTCGAGTTCACCGCCAATGGTTTCTTGCATCACATGGTGCGAAATATTGTCGGCTGTCTCGTATGCGTGGGCAAGGGGAAGCATCCTCCCGGCTGGTTCGCCGAGGTCTTGGCGAGCCGCGACCGGAGTCAGGCGGCGCCCACGTTTTCCCCGGACGGTCTCTATCTTGCGGCCGTGGAATATGCACCCGGATGGAAGCTGCCCGCGTTTGCACCCAAGCTTATTTTTCACCCGGGGCAGGAATGGGCGTGAGGACCCGAATCAAGATCTGCGGCATCACCCAGGTAGAGGATGCGCGCATTGCGGTGGAGTTAGGCGCTGACGCGATCGGCCTGGTGTTCTACGCGCCCAGCCCGCGCAGCATCGGCTTCGCGCAGGCGCGGGCAATAGTCGCGGCGGTTGCGCCATTCGTAACGATCGTCGGGCTGTTTGTCGATCCGGCGCCTGAACAAGTGGAGTCGGCGCTGCGTGCCTGTTCGCTCAACCTGCTGCAATTTCACGGCGCTGAAGCGCCCGAATTCTGTGGCCGGTTCGGCCTGCCCTACATCAAGGCGGCGCGAGTACGAGCAGATACGGATTTGATACAATGCTTATTGCCCTATCATGGTGCCCAAGGCTGGTTGTTGGACGCGTACCATGACCGGCTTTACGGCGGCACGGGCGAATCGTTCGACTGGAAGCTGATCCCGCGCGATCTGGCGCGGCCGGTCATACTCTCGGGCGGGCTCAGGCCGGACAACGTGGGTGCGGCCGTGCGTCAAGTCAGGCCTTGGGCCGTGGATGTGTCCAGCGGCGTGGAAACGGCCAAAGGCGTCAAGGACGCCGCGAAAATGGCGGCTTTCATTGCGGGAGTCAGGAATGAAGATGCATGACCTGCCGGACAGCCATGGACATTTCGGGCCTTACGGCGGCATATTTGTTGCCGAAACCCTGATTCCGGCGCTCGAGGAACTCGGACTCGCGTACGAAAAATACCGCTGCGATCCGGAATTCATGGCCGAGTTCCGTTACGACCTCAAGCACTACGTCGGCCGCCCGAGTCCCGTCTATCACTGCAAGCGCTGGTCGGACCTGCTCGGCGGTGCACAGATCTACCTCAAGCGCGAAGACCTCAACCATACCGGCGCCCACAAGATCAACAACACCATTGGGCAAGCCATGCTGGCAAGGCGCATGGGCAAACCGCGTATCATCGCCGAGACGGGCGCCGGCATGCACGGCGTGGCGTCGGCTACGGTAGCGGCCCGCTACGGCCTGGAATGCGTGGTGTACATGGGCTCGGAGGACATCCGGCGCCAGGCGGCCAATGTGCAGCGCATGAAAATCCTCGGCGCCAGCGTGGTTGCGGTGGAATCGGGCTCGAAGACGTTGAAGGACGCGCTGAATGAAGCCATGCGCGACTGGGTCACCAATATCCACAACACCTATTACATCATCGGCACGGTTGCCGGGCCCCACCCGTATCCGATGATGGTGCGCGATTTCCAGTCGGTGATCGGCGAGGAATGTCTGCAGCAGATGCCGGAACTCGCCGGGCGCCAGCCCGACGCGGTGATCGCGTGCGTCGGCGGCGGCTCGAACGCGATGGGCATTTTTTACTCCTATATCCCGTTTGACGGCGTGCGCCTGATCGGTGTGGAGGCGGCGGGCCTCGGTCTCGCAAGCGGCAAACACGCGGCCTCTTTGACCGCAGGTCGCCCCGGGGTGCTGCACGGCAACCGTACCTATCTGTTGCAGGACGAACACGGGCAGATCACCGAGACGCATTCGATTTCGGCCGGTCTGGATTATCCCGGCGTGGGGCCGGAGCATGCCTGGCTCAAGGACAGCGGCCGCGCCGAGTACACTACCATTACCGACGACGAGGCGCTCAAGGCGTTTCACGACCTGTGCCACTACGAGGGCATCATCCCGGCGCTGGAATCGAGCCACGCGCTGGCGCAGGCGGCGAAAATCGCGCCGGGCATGGCGAAAGACAAGATCCTGCTGGTGAATTTGTCCGGCCGCGGCGACAAGGACATGCACACCGTCGCCGAGAAGTCCGGCATCCAGTTCTGAACCGCTGATGACGGCGCTGCTCTACAACGAGGATGCCCTGGCGGGGATTGAACGCTTGGGCGATGCGTCCGTGGATCTGGTCATCGCCGATCCGCCCTATGGCCTGGGCAAGGACTACGGCAACGATTCGGACCGCCTCGGCGCAGACGAATACCTCGCCTGGAGCCGGCGCTGGATAGACGCGGTGGTGCCGAAGCTGAAAGCGAACGGCAGCCTGTACGTATTTCTCACCTGGCAGCACAGTCCGGAAGTCTTCAGCCATCTGAAGACACGCCTTGCCATGGTGAACGAGATCATTTGGGACCGCCGGGTGCCGAGCATGGGAGGCAGCACGCGCAAATTCTCGTCGGTGCACGACAATATCGGTTTTTTCGTCAAATCACGCGACTACTACTTCGACGTCGACGCGGTGCGCATCCCTTATGACGCCGAGACCAAGAAGGCGCGCACGCGCTCCATTTTCGTCGGCAAGAAGTGGCTGGAAGTCGGCTACAACCCGAAGGACGTCTGGAGCGCGTCGCGCCTGCACCGCCAGCACGGCGAGCGGGAGAACCATCCGACGCAAAAGCCGCTGGAAATCGTCGAGCGCATGGTGCTGGCAAGCTGCCCTAAAGGCGGCACCGTGCTCGATCCCTTCATGGGCAGCGGCACTTCGGCCGTGGCTGCGGCCAGGCACGGACGCGGCTTCGTCGGCTTCGAGATCAATCCGGACTATTTCGCCATCGTCGAAAAACGCGTTGCCGAGAGCGTGACCGGCATGAAAGGCGTGAACGGTAAAGTGGCAGATCTTTCTTCCGTACCGTGAAATCCTAATGTCACGCATCCAGGCCACGTTCGAGCGACTTGCCAAGAACCGCAAGAAGGCGCTGATTCCTTTCGTTACCGCGGGCGATCCCGAGCCCGGCATGACCGTGCCGCTGATGCATGCACTGGTCAAGGCGGGCGCGGACGTGATCGAGTTGGGCGTGCCGTTCTCCGACCCCATGGCCGACGGCCCGGTGATCCAACGTTCCAGTGATCGCGCCTTGAAGCACAGCGTGAGTCTCGACCGGGTGCTCGCTTTTGTGCGTGAATTTCGCGCGCTCAATCAGGCCACGCCGGTTGTGCTGATGGGGTATGCCAATCCGATCGAGTCGATGGGCGCCGATCGCTTCGTCGAGGAGGCGCAACAAGCCGGCGTGGACGGCGTGCTGGTGGTCGATTATCCCCCGGAGGAATGCGCATCCTTCGCCGGCCTGGTGCGCAGCCATGGCATGGACCTGATCTTTCTGCTCGCGCCGACCTCGAGCGATGCGCGCATGGCTCAAGTGGCCAAGCTGGCCAGCGGCTATCTCTACTACGTTTCGCTCAAGGGTGTCACCGGGGCCGGGCATCTGGATCTGACCGAGGTGGCCGAGAAAATTCCCCGCATCCGCCGCCAGACCAAGCTGCCGGTGGGCGTCGGGTTCGGTATCCGCGACGCGGCCACGGCCAAGGCGGTGGCGAAGTTTGCCGATGCGGTGATTATCGGCAGCGCCATTATCGAGCGCATGGAAGCTGCTTCCGCGGGCGAGCAGATCCTGCGCGCGGGCAATTTCATGCGGGACATTCGGGACGCGCTAGACGCAACATGAACTGGTTGCAGAAACTGCTGCCGCCCAAGATCAAGCGATCCATCGGACCGGGCAGGCGTGCGGTGCCGGAAGGGGTGTGGATCAAATGCGAGTCCTGCGGCGCGGTGCTTTATGCCAGCGAACTGGAAACAAACCTCAACGTCTGTCCCAAGTGCGGCTATCACAATCGCCTGTCGGCGCGCGCGCGCATCGACATGCTGCTCGACGCCGAGGGCCGTTTCGAGATCGGCGCCGAGGTATTGCCGCTGGACGCCCTCAAGTTCAAGGACAGCAAGCGCTATTCCGACCGCCTCGAAGATGCGCAACGCCAAACCGGCGAGACTGACGCCTTGGTAGTGATACAGGGCGCAATCAAGAACGTCCCGCTGGTGGCGGCAGTGTTCGAGTTCGAGTTCATGGGCGGATCGATGGGCTCGGTGGTGGGCGAGCGTTTCGTGCGCGGCGTGCACGTGTGCGTGGAGCAGAACCTGCCCTTCGTCTGCTTCACTGCCACCGGCGGCGCACGCATGCAGGAGGGACTGTTGTCGCTGATGCAAATGGCGAAGACTACGGCGGTGCTGACCCAACTCGCGGCGCGCAAGCTCCCATTCATTTCGGTGCTTACCGATCCCACTATGGGCGGCGTGTCGGCGAGTTTCGCCATGCAGGGCGATGTGATCATCGCCGAGCCGCGCGCGCTGATCGGCTTTGCCGGTCCGCGCGTGATCGAGCAGACCGTGCGGGAGAAACTGCCTGAAGGCTTCCAGCGCGCCGAGTTTCTGCTGGAGAAGGGCGCCATCGACATGATCGTCGACCGGCGCCAGATGCGCGACCGGCTGGCGCAGTTGATTACGCTGCTGATGCGCGTCGCTCCGGAGCACGCCTGAGCACACTATATACGGCATCCTAAGTACTGTCGCATGCGAGTAACAGGCATTGCGCGCTACGCGCGCCAACCGTGATTTTGGTACGGACGAAACGCGCATCCGTACCAAAATCACGGTTATGGCAACAACGGCTTGGGGTTGTTTTTATACAAGATCGCCGATTGCGTACGGACGTCTTTTCGTCCGTGCGCAATCGGCGATCCGCGCGGACGGTTTCTCGTCCGCGCAACATCGCAATTCCAATTATGTCAACGCTAGATTCGTAAGTGCCTAAAGATCTCGCCGGCTGGCTCGCCTACATCGAGCAGCAGCATCCGCAGGCCATCGCCCTCGGACTGGAGCGGGTCGAGCGCGTGCGCGCCGCGATGGGCCTTCGGCCCGCGGTTCCGGTCATCACCGTTGCCGGCACCAATGGCAAAGGCTCGACCTGCGCCATGCTGGAAGCCATGCTCTCGGCGGCGGGCTATCGCGTCGGCCTCTATACCTCGCCGCATCTGCTGCGCTACAACGAGCGCGTGCGCATCGCTGGAAAGGAGGCCGATGATGCGATGCTCGCTTGCGCATTCGCGCGGGTCGAGGCGGCCAGAACGGAAAAGGCCGGGAACACGCGCCTGACTTATTTCGAGTTCGGCACGCTCGCCGCAGTGGATCTGTTCCTGCGCAGCGCCGTCGACGTGCTGGTGCTGGAAGTAGGCATGGGCGGACGCCTGGACGCGGTGAATGCCTTTGACGCCGACTGCGCCATCGTCACCAGCATCGGCCTGGACCACATGGATTATCTTGGCGCCACGCGCGAGGCTATCGGCTATGAGAAGGCCGGCATTTTCCGCGCCGGCAAACCGGCGGTGCTGGCCGATCCTGCGCCGCCGGCGTCGGTGCTGGCGCACGCGCAGGCAATAGGCGCGCGGCTGCTGCGCATCGGGCTGGAATTCGGCTGCGAGGTCGAGCCCGATCAGTGGTTGTTCTGGGGGCCGGCAGGCAGGAAATCCGGCCTCGTCTACCCGGCGCTGCGCGGCAGGGTCCAGATGCAAAATGCGAATGCGGCGCTCGCGGCCCTGGATATGCTGCAGCAGTGGCTGCCGCTCTCAATCGAGCAACTACGACGTGGATTAGCCGAGGTCGGGTTGCCCGGACGCTTTCAGGTGCTGCCGGGACGGCCGGCAGTGGTGCTCGACGTCGGACACAACCCGCACGCGGCCGCAGTCCTGGCGGACAACCTGTTCGACATGGGTCCTTGCTCGGCTACCTGGGCGGTATTCGGCATGTTGCGCGACAAGGACATTGCCGGCGTAGTGAGCTTGCTCGCGCAGCACGTGGATCAGTGGTTGGTCTGCTCCCTGCCGCCGCCGCGCGGTGCCCGGGCAGCGGAGCTGGCGCAGGCGCTGCGGCAGGCCGGCGTGTACGCGGTGCGCGAGTTCGAAAGTCCGGCGCTTGCCTATGCGGCTGCCTGCAACGAGGCTGCCGATAATGATAGAATTGTGGTGTTTGGATCCTTTCATACCGTTGCAGACGTTCTCGCTGCGCGGGAGTCACCGAAGGCGTAGATGGCGGAAAGCGAAGAAGCCCTGCAGCTGAAACGGCGAGCCCGGCGCCGCCTGGTCGGCGCGATCGCCCTGGTGACTTTCGTCGTCATCATTCTGCCTCTGGTCCTGGACAAGGAGCCTGGCCCCGCCGGCCCGTCGCTCGAGGTGCAGATCCCAAGGCAGGAATCGAGCGGTTTTGCCACCCGCGTCGTACCGCCCGCGCCGCAGATGCCTGCCGCGCCGGCGACCGAGAAAAAAGCCGAGATCCCGCCCGTCAACGCCGGACCGCCCCCGGCCAAGACGGAGACGTCCCCGGCCAAGTCGGAGACATCCCCGGCCAAGTCGGAACGGGAGCCGGCGGCCAAGGCCGCCAAGGCGCAGGCGCTGCCTGCCGAAAAAACCGAACAGGGGCGGGCACAGGCTGCGCTCGGCGACCAGACCTGGGTAGTGACGCTCGATGCGTTTTCCGATGCGAAAAACGTGCATCAGCTGCGGTCGAGGCTTTCTGCGGCCGGGGTAAAGTCTTATACTGAACCGGTGAAGACCGGCAAGGGCGAATTGACGCGCGTGCGCGCCGGGCCTTTTGCCAGCAGGGAAGCTGCGGAGAAGACGCGCGCCAAGCTGGAGGCGATGGGACTCAAGCCGGGCGCTGTCGCGAGCCGATGACATGGTTTGATTATGCCGTGATCGCCATCATCGCCCTGTCGGTGCTGTTGGCGGTATTTCGGGGCGTGGTGAGGGAAATCACCGCGCTGGCGGGGTGGGCGGCGGCACTGATCCTGTCAGGGCTGTTCGCGCAGGAATTGGCGCAGTGGCTGCCGGCGGCGTTGTCGCCGGTGCTGAGGGCGGTCATTGCCTACCTGGTGATTTTCCTCGGTGTGTTGCTCCTGTCGGGATTGGCCGGACTGCTGTTGGCGAAGCTGTTTCGCGTCGCAGGCCTGGGATTCACCGACCGCGCCGTCGGCGCCTTGTTCGGGTTCGTGCGCGGCGCGCTGATCGTGTTTGTCGGGGTGATGCTGGCCGGGTTGACCAGCCTGCCGAAGGAGCCTTTCTGGCGCGAGGCGGTGCTTTCCGGCCCGGTTGAAACCGCGGTGCTGGCAGCCAAGCCGGCGCTACCGAAAGATTTGGCGCAGCGCATCCGTTACAGGTGACACCATGTGCGGAATTCTCGGTGTAGTGGCTAGGACTCCGGTGAACCAGTTGCTCTACGACGGGCTGCTGGTGCTGCAGCATCGCGGGCAGGACGCGGCGGGCATCGCCACGTCCGAGGGGCAGACCTTCCACATGCACAAAGGCGGGGGGCTGGTGCGCGACGTATTTCACACCCGCAACATGCGCGCCCTGATGGGCAACATGGGCATCGCCCACTGCCGTTATCCTACCGCGGGCTCGCCTTCGAGCGCTGCCGAATCGCAACCGTTTTACGTCAACTCGCCGTTCGGGATCGTGCTCGGCCACAACGGCAACCTTACCAATTCGGAGAGCCTGAAACAGGAAATGTTCCGTCAGGACCTGCGCCATATCAACACCAACTCGGATTCCGAAGTGCTGCTGAACGTGCTGGCGCACGAGTTGCAGGAGGCTTCGACCAATTACAAGCTCGATCCCCAGATTATCTTTACCGCGGGGGCCAACGTGCACCGGCGCTGCCGCGGCGCGTACGCCGTGGTGGCGATGATCGCCGGCTACGGTCTGCTCGCTTTCCGCGACCCTTACGGCATCAGGCCGCTGGTGATCGGCCGCATCGACAGGGGCAGCGGTTACGAATACCTGGTGGCGTCGGAATCGGTGGCCTTAGACACCCTGGGTTTCCAGATCGTACGCGACGTTATGCCGGGCGAGGCCGTGTTTATCGACGAGGACGGCAATTTCTACAGCCGCCAGTGCGCCGGCAGGAGTTCGCTCAACCCCTGCATTTTCGAGTATGTCTACCTTGCGCGCCCGGACTCGCTCATGGACGGGGTGTCTGTCTACGAGACGCGGCTGCACATGGGCGAGCAGTTGGCGGCGAAGATCAGGACCCAGTACGCGCATCTGGATATCGACGTGGTGATCCCGATTCCCGATTCCAGCCGCCCCAGCGCGATGCAACTCGCCTTGAATCTGGGCTTGTCTTACCGCGAAGGCTTCGTCAAGAACCGCTACATTGGCCGCACCTTCATCATGCCCGGCCAGAGGGAGCGCAAGAAATCGGTGCGGCAAAAGCTGAACGCGATAGCGATGGAATTCAAGCGCAAGAACGTGCTGCTGGTCGACGATTCCATCGTGCGCGGCACCACCAGCCGCGAAATCGTGATGATGGCGCGCGAGTCCGGCGCCAACCGGGTGTTCTTCGCCTCGGCCGCGCCGCCGGTGCGCTATCCCAACGTCTACGGCATCGACATGCCCACGCGCCAGGAACTGATCGCCAATGGCCGCAGCCATGAGGAAATCGCGCGTGAAATCGGCGCCGACGCACTCATCTACCAGGATCTGGATGCGCTTAAAGCCGCGGTGCGCGAGGCCAACCCGCGGCTCGCGGAATTTGAAACCTCCTGCTTCGACGGCAATTACATCACCGGCGACGTCACGCGCGAATACCTCGATAGCGTGGAGAACCACCGCAACTGCGCCCGTGGGGAATTCTCCGATGACGAGGAAAGCACCCAGTTGGACCTCGGACTGGTGGAGACGGATTAGTTCTGGAATTTGACGCCTGCGCGCTGCGCTCTGTGTTTGCTTCCGGCTTGAGGTTTAGGCGGGAAGTTGGACTTGGTGGCAGCCTGATTCGTCGCAGGCAAGATAGCTGCCGGCCTGATACCAGTCGGCCAGCACCCAGCGCTCACAGGCGTGGCCGTCGACGGTGTGCACATGACGCGCGGGGCGGTGGGTATGGCCGTGGATCATCCGCGGATAGCGGTAACGGCGCAGCATCGCTTCGACTTCGGCCGGCGCGACATCCATGATCTCGGACGGCTTACTGCGTTTTTCCTGCTCGCTTTGGCGGCGCAGCGCTTCGATCGCCGCTTTGCGTTCGCCCAAGGGCTGGCGAAGCAGATTGCGTATCCAAGTGTCGCTGCGCGCCTCGCGCCGGAACGCCTGGTATTCCTGGTCCAGCGTGCACAGGGTGTCGCCGTGCAAGAGCAGGACGCTCTGTCCGTGCAGGTTCAGCAAGGCGGGATCTGGCAGTAGCTTCACCCCGCCGGCACGCGCGAAAGTCTCGCCGATGACAAAATCGCGGTTGCCGTGCATCAAGTAGATCGGGACGCCACTGCCGGCGAGCCGGGCGAGGGCGGTGGCGACCGCGGCGTTGAACGGATCGACCAGGTCGTCATCGCCGGCCCAGTACTCGAACAGGTCACCGAGGATGTAGAGCGCATTGGCGCTGCGCGCCTCGCGCTCGAGAAAACCGAAAAAAATTCGGTTGATCCCCGGCCGGCTGGAGCAAAGGTGCAGGTCGGAGATGAAGAGGGTGGTCAAAAGGGCTTGGGGGTAGGTGGCAGAACACGAAACCGAAATCGCGGAGCGGCGGTGCCGTTTGAACCTGCATTCTGCATTTTGCGCTCCGCCTTACGTCAGTTCTGCGCGTTCCAATATCACGTCTTCGCTGGGCACATCCTGATGGCCGCCGCGGCTGACAGTCTTCACGCCCTTGATCTTGTCCACCACATCCATGCCTTCGACCACTTTGCCGAACACGCAATAACCCCAGCCCTGCGGCGTCGGCGCGCTGTGGTCAAGGAAGCTGTTGTCCTTGACGTTGACGAAAAATTGGGCGCTGGCCGAATGCGGGTCGGAGGTGCGCGCCATGGCCACCGTGTAGCGCTCGTTCTTGAGGCCGTTATGCGCCTCGTTCTCGACCTGTGCCTGCGTCGGCTTTTGCCGCATGCCAGGTTCGAAACCGCCGCCCTGGATCATGAAACCGTTGATGACGCGGTGAAACACGGTGTTGTCGTAGTGGCCGCTCTTCACATAAGACAGAAAATTCTCCACCGTCTTGGGCGCCTCGGCGGCGTCCAGTTCCAGGGTGATGGTGCCGTGGTTGGTATGCAGTTTGACCATGATGCGCTCGCCATTTTTCTGAAATGAGGGCTACCGCTTGCATGGCGCCGGCGCTGGTCTTCACTTAAATTACGCCGCACCCTCGTAAATGATCCGCCACTTGTTGCCTTCCTTGGTCCAGTATTGACGCTTCTTCACGGTATCGGACAGGTTGCTCGAGCGGTAATCCTGGTCGAAGGTCACCACGACCAGCTCGTCCTCGCCGGGATCGCGGAACATGCTGAAATTGGAAAGGTTCAGCTTGATCCAGGTCTTGCCGCTGTTGACCTGGCGCTTGTGCCGCGCCCAGTCGGAGAAGTTCTCGCGCTCGGTGGAGAATTTCTTCGAGTAGTGGGTCAGGTAGCGCTCGGTGTCGAGGCTTTCCCAGTCGCTGCGCCAGCGCTCTATTTCGGATTTGAACGCATTGCGCTCGGCGTGCCAGTCATCCAGCGACAGCCATTCGACTTGCTCGCTGATGATCACCGGCGTGAGTCCGATTTGCAGCTTCTTGGACAATGCGTCCAGATCCGCGTTGGCGAGCACCACGCAGCCGTTGCTGGCGCGCGGCGCGCGGCTGTAGGTATCGCTGGGTGTGCCGTGCAGCCAAATGCCATAGCCGTTCCTGCCATGGCGCTTGTCCAATTCGTTGGGGTAGCTGATGGGGAACGCGCCGCTGCCGTAGAAATCGGAGAGCTTGTTTCGCGGCAGACTGGCGGTAACGTGGTACACGCCCACGGGCGTTTTTTCGTCGCCTTCGCGCGTTTTCTCGCCGCTGCGCTTGCCGGTGCTGATGTAGTAATCGGCGACGAAGCGCGGCCGGCCATTCTCGTTCTGGTACAGGTACAGGCGCGCGCGCTCGTTGTCCACAACGATGGCGTAGCGTTGGTCCGCGCGCAGTTGCATCAGATAGCGCGGTACCCGGTCCTGCGACGGGCGATCGCGGTAGGCATGCAGGCGCGCCAGCGCTTCGGCGCGCAGTCCATCGAGGCTCTCGCGCGCCCCTTGGGGGGCATTGCCGAACGTCCTGAGCGCACGGCCTCGGGCCAGCAGCAGGTCGCCTTTGATCAGGTACGCCAGGCGGAAATTGGGTTTGGCCCGAAGCAGCGCTTCAATGTGATTGAGCGCCTGATCGAGGCGGTTGTTCTCGATTTCCTCGAATGCCTTGCCCAGCAGTTCGTCGGTGCTTTGGTCCGCTTGGGCGGGGGCAGGGGAAAGGAAGAAAACACTGCCAAGGCACAGGGCTCCGGCGAGCAGTATGTTCGAGAATCCGCGCCGCAATTGCATCAGTTAATTGACCCGTTCTTCACGTATTAGCCATTTCCCATTGCTCTTGACCATGACCAGCGTTTTGGTGCCCGAGGCCTTGATCACGTCGGAACGATAAATCTGGCGGAAGCTCACGCTCGCGGCGTTGTCGCCGCTGATGCTGACCTTGGGCGACTCGATTGCGACTTCGATTTTCTTCGGCGCGCTGATGCGCTGCTGCCGCGCTTTTTCCCAGTCGCCGCGCGCCTCGCCCTTGGGCGTCTTGAAGTCCTCGGCGTAATGCGCGAGGTAGCCGGTCACGTCTTTCTCGGCCCAGGCGCTGGCCCAGGCATGCACGGTGCTGATCAGTTCGTCGGTTTCCGCGCTCGGGCCGCCACTGGCCCTGGCCGCTGGCTCGGACGACTTGGGTTCGGCGCCTGATTTGGCCGCGCCCGCGACCACGCTGGCCTTGGCGGCATCGGCTGCCTTGTCCGGGGCCGCCTCCGCCGTCTTGACCGCTTCCGGGCGCGCAGGCGCGCGGGCAGCGCGCGTTCCGCCGCCTATCAGTTCGCCTATCATGGCCAGCTTAGTCTTGGCGCCGGTATTGGAGGAATCAAGCTGCAGCGCCTTGTCGTAGGCCTGGCTGGCGAGCTTGGCATAGATGTCGCCCAGGTTCTCATGCGCGGTGGCGTAGCTCGGATGCGTGCGGATTGAGCTTTCCAATGCGGTCCTGGCCTTCTCGTACTGGCCCTGCGAAGCATACAGAACGGCCAGGTTGTTGTATGGCTCCGGCAGTTCGGGGTAGTCCTCGGACAGCTTCGCGAACACCTGGATCGCTTCGGCCGGTCGGTTCATCTCGGTCAGGATCAGGCCCTTCAAGAACCGCCCCTGCGCGTCGCGCGGCTTGCCGGCCAGAAATTTGTCGATACGTTCCAGGGACTGGGGCAACTGGCCCTCGCGCATCATGCGATTGATGTCCTGCAGCTCGTCGGCTTGGACGGCAGCGGCAGCCAAAACGAGGCTGAGCGCGACTGCGGTGCGGCGAAGGAACGGGTGCATTATGATATAATTTCCTATGCCAATTAGATAACTTTGCATTGTAACAACAACACCGGAATATCCACAATAGAGGCGCTGTCAAAGTTTCGGTCGTGGCGCTGCCTTCACGCGGAAAACGCGGCGCAGCCAACCGCATCCTGGCCGCTTTTTGCGCATGCTGAAAATATACAACACCCTTGCCCGGCGCAAGCAGAATTTTGTCCCGATTGAGCCGGGCAGGGTGCGCATGTACGTATGCGGCATGACCGTCTACGATTACTGCCACCTGGGCCATGCGCGCGTCTTGGTGGTGTTCGACATGGTGCAGCGCTGGCTGCGCGCCACCGGATTTGAAGTCACTTACGCACGCAACATCACCGACGTCGACGACAAGATCATCCGCCGCGCGCTCGAGAACGGCGAAACCATAGGCGAGCTGACGCGGCGTTTCATCGGCTATATGGACGAGGATGCTGCGGCCCTGGGGGTGCAGAAACCCGATCATGAGCCGCGCGCGACGCAATACATCGGCGGCATGCTGGATATGATCAAAGTGCTGCAGGGCAACGGCCTGGCGTATCAGGCGGCGAGCGGCGACATCAACTACTCGGTGCGCAAGTTTCCCGGCTACGGCAGGCTTTCGGGCAAGACCCTGGACGAATTGCGCGCGGGCGAGCGCGTCGAAACGGATCCGAGCAAGCACGACCCGCTCGACTTCGTCCTGTGGAAGCGGGCCAAGGAAGGCGAGCCCGCCTGGGCGTCACCCTGGGGCGAGGGCCGCCCCGGCTGGCACATCGAGTGCTCGGTCATGTCGAGCGAACTGCTCGGTGCGCATTTCGATATTCATGGCGGCGGCCAGGACTTGCAGTTCCCCCACCACGAGAACGAAATCGCGCAGTCGGAGGGCGCGCACGGCGACGTTTTCGTGAATTACTGGATGCACAACGGTTTTGTGCGCGCCGAGGACGAAAAGATGTCCAAGTCGCTCGGCAATTTCTTCACCATCCGCGAGGTGCTGAAACAACACGATGCCGAGGTAGTGCGTTTTTTCATCCTGCGCGCGCATTACCGCAGCGCGCTCAACTACTCCGACCAGCATCTGGACGACGCGAAGCATGCGCTTGCGCGGCTGTACACGGCGCTCAAGCGCGCGCCGCTTGCCGCGGGCGCGATCGACTGGAGCGATGCGTACGCGGCGCGCTTTCGCACGGCAATGGATGACGACTTCAATACGCCGGAGGCGGTCGCCGTGCTGTTCGAACTGGCGAATGAAGTCAACAAGTCGGCGAACGGCAGCAAGGCTGTCCTGCTGCGCGCCTTAGGCGGCGTGCTGGGACTGTTGCAAAGGGATGCGACGGAGTTCTTGCAAAGGCCGCAGGATGCAGGAGTTCGCCTCGCGGGCGCAGCCGCCGCGCCCGACGCCTATTTTCCCGAACGGATTGCCGCCCTGATTCAGGAACGCGCCGCCGCCAAGAAGGGCAGGAACTACGCCGAGGCCGACCGCATCAGGCGCGAGCTGCTCGATGCCGGCGTCGTGCTCGAGGATACGCCGCAAGGCACGACCTGGCGGCGGGCTTGAGTTTTACGCGGCGTTATATACGGCGTCTTAGTTCCATCGGCGGACTTGCGCGCTGCGCGCGCCAACCGTGGACACGGTTATGGATAAGAATAAAGACAACGCGCGGACGGGTCGCCGTCCGCGCAAGTTCCAGCGCCATTGCTCGATGTATCCTCCGACGTCCGCCGATGTCGGCTAGCGAACATTGCGCGCTCGCGCGCGCCAACCGTGTTTTCTTTACGGATGAAAAGCACATCCGTAAAGAAAACACGGTTATGGATAAAAACAAGGGCAGTGCGGGGGTTCTATACAAGATCGGCGATCCGCGCGGACGGTTTCTCGTCCGCGCAACAAGCGCAACTCTGCCACAACGGGGGCGCGATTTAAGTCGCCGCGCATATCGAATTCTTTGCTATTCAGCAAAAAATTCTTTCACCTTGTCCATCCAGGATTTCGCCCGCGGGTTGTGGCGCTCGGCGTCCTTCTTGTTGATCGCTTCCAACTCGCTCAGGAGTTCTTTCTGCCGCTCGGTAAGGTTGATCGGGGTTTCGACGACCAAATGGCATAGCAGGTCGCCGTGGGCATGGCTGCGCACGCCCTTGATGCCTTTGCCGCGCAGCCGAAAAATCTTGCCGCTCTGGGTTTCGGCCGGAATCTTGATTCTGGCGGAGCCCGAGAGCGTCGGAATTTCGATCTCGCCGCCGAGCGCGGCAATGCTGAAGCTGATCGGCATTTCGCAGTGCAGGTCGTCGTGTTGGCGCTGGAACACCGCATGCGGTTTCAGGTGCAGCTGCACGTACAGGTCGCCCGGCGGCCCGCCGTTGACGCCGGCCTCGCCCTCGCCGCTCAAGCGGATGCGGTCGCCCTCGTCCACGCCCGCCGGGATTTTGACCGACAGCGTCTTGTGCTGCTTGATGCGTCCGGCGCCCTGACAGCTGGCGCAGGGGTCAGATATGATCTTGCCGGTGCCGTGGCATTTGGGGCAGGCCTGCTGGATGGAGAAAAATCCCTGCTGCATGCGCACCTGGCCCTGGCCATTGCAGGTGGGGCACATCTTCGGTTGTGTACCGGGCTTCGCCCCGGAGCCGTTGCAGGTCGTGCATTCATCCATCGTCGGAATGCGGATTTTGGTTTCAGCCCCGTGCGCCGCCGCCTCCAGCGAGATCTCGAGGTTGTAGCGCAGATCGGCGCCGCGATAGACATTCGACCGGCCGCCGCGCGCCTGGCCGAAAATGTCGCCGAAGATGTCGCCGAAGGCGTCGGCGAAGTTGGAGAACCCGGCGCCGTGCGCGCCGGCCGCCGCTGACGGATCGACGCCCGCGTGACCGTAGCGATCATAGGCGGCGCGCTTGTCGGCGTCGGAGAGTATCTCGTAGGCTTCCTTTGCCTCCTTGAACTTCTCCTCCGCGCCTTTGCTCTTGTCCTCCGGATTGCGATCCGGATGGTGTTTCATCGCGAGCTTGCGGTAAGCTTTCTTGATCGCGTCGTTTTCCGCGTCGCGATTGACGCCCAGGATTTCGTAGTAGTCTCGCTTCGCCATGAATTGCGTGAGGAGTGAGGGATTAG
The DNA here is from genome assembly GCA_043805375.1 of Pseudomonadota bacterium. Classification (GTDB taxonomy): domain Bacteria; phylum Pseudomonadota; class Gammaproteobacteria; order Burkholderiales; family SG8-39; genus 2-12-FULL-64-23. Next base: position 15,607 of record JAZDIA010000099.1, on the reverse strand, counting down.
GAGTGAGGAGGCAACGACAAAAGGGGCGCGGTTATCATTCCTCGCCCCTCACCGCCTTGCCCCTCACGCTTTATTTCTTGCCGTCCTTGACCTCGGTGTATTCGGCATCGACCACTTCGCCTTCGTCCGCCTTGGCCTCGCTATTGCCGCCCGGCGCCGCCTTCTCACCGGCGGCGTGGGCGTCGGCGGCCTGGGCGTCGGCGTACATTTTCTCGCCCAGCTTCTGCGCTGCCTGCGCCAGGGTGTGCGATTTGGCGTCGATCGCCGCCTTGTCCTCGGACTTGAGCGCGGCTTCGGCCGCCTTGATGGCCGCCTCTATCTTTTCTTTCTCGCCCGCTTCCAGCTTGTCACCGTATTCGGTGAGCGACTTCTTGACCGAGTGCACCAGAGCCTCGCACTGATTGCGCGCGTTCACCAGTTCCAGCACCTTCTTGTCCTCTTCGGCGTGGGCCTCGGCGTCTTTGACCATCTTCTGGATTTCCGCCTCGTTCAAACCGCTCGAGGCCTGGATCTTGATTTTGTTCTCCTTGCCGGTGGCTTTGTCCTTGGCCGACACATGCAGGATGCCGTTGGCGTCGATGTCGAAAGCAACTTCGATCTGCGGCAGCCCGCGCGGCGCCGGCGGGATGTCGGTGAGGTTGAACTGACCCAGGCTCTTGTTGCCGGAAGCGATGTCGCGCTCTCCCTGCAGCACATGTATGGTCACCGCAGTCTGGTTGTCGTCGGCAGTGGAGAAAACCTGCTGCGCCTTGGTCGGAATGGTGGTGTTCTTCTGGATGAGTTTGGTCATCACGCCGCCAAGCGTCTCGATGCCTAGCGACAGCGGCGTGACGTCGAGCAGCAGCACGTCTTTTCTGTCGCCCGAGAGCACCGAAGCCTGGATCGCCGCACCCGCCGCCACCGCCTCGTCCGGGTTCACGTCCTTGCGCGGTTCCTTGCCGAAAATCTCCTTCACCTTGTCCTGCACTTTCGGCATGCGCGTCATGCCGCCCACGAGGATCACGTCGCTGATGTCGGATACCTTGATGCCGGAATCCTTGATTGCGGTCAGGCACGGCGACACGGTCTTTTCGATCAGTTCATCGACCAGGCTCTCCAGCTTGGCCCGGGTGAGCTTGATCGACAGGTGCTTGGGTCCGCTCGCGTCGGCGGTGATATAGGCCAGGTTGATCTCGGTCTGCTGCGAGGACGAGAGTTCGATCTTGGCTTTCTCCGACGCTTCCTTCAGGCGCTGCAGCGCGAGCACGTCTTTCCTCAGATCTATGCCCTGGTCGCGCTTGAACTCGTCGCACAGGTAATCCATGATGCGTTGGTCGAAGTCCTCGCCGCCGAGGAAAGTGTCGCCGTTGGTGGAGAGCACTTCGAACTGTTTCTCGCCTTCGACATCGGCAATCTCGATGATCGAGATGTCGAAGGTGCCGCCGCCCAGGTCATAGACCGCTATCTTGCGGTCGCCGCCCTGCTTGTCCACGCCGAAGGCAAGCGCCGCGGCGGTCGGTTCGTTGATGATGCGTTTTACCTCGAGACCGGCGATGCGACCGGCATCCTTGGTCGCCTGGCGCTGGCTGTCGTTGAAGTACGCCGGGACCGTAATCACCGCCTCGGTCACCGGTTCGCCGAGGTAGTCCTCGGCGGTTTTTTTCATTTTCAGCAGCACCTGGGCCGATATTTCCTGCGGGGCGATTTTCTTGCCCCGTACTTCGACCCAGGCGTCGTCATTGTCATGTTTGACTATCTTGTACGGCATCAGGTCGAGATCCTTCTGCACCTCTTTTTCCGCGAAGCGGCGGCCGATCAGGCGCTTGACCGCGTACAGGGTGTTCTTGGCGTTGGTCACCGCCTGGCGCTTGGCCGATGCGCCACACAAAATCTCGCCGTCGTCCTGGTAGGCGACGATCGACGGCGTGGTGCGCGCGCCCTCTGAATTCTCGATGACCTTGGTCTGGCCGCCTTCTATGATGGCGACGCAGGAGTTGGTTGTTCCCAGGTCGATGCCGATGATCTTAGCCATTTTGTGTTCCTCGATGAGTGAAAGGAGCTTGACAGGAATGTGGGGTTGATTCCCTGGTCTTCAAGCGTCTATTGCCTTTGAAACCGTCACCAGTGCCGGGCGGATGAGGCGTTCGTGCAGCAGGTAGCCTTTCTGCATCACGTTCACCACCTGGTTGGGCTCGCCCGGGCGGGACACCACGGTCATCGCCTGATGCCTGTGCGGGTCGAATTTTTCGTTGACCGGATTGATTTCCCTGAGGTTCGCTTTTTCGAACACGGCATCGAGCTGCCTCAAAGTCAGTTCTACTCCGCTTTTCAGGTTCTCCGGTGTGGCATTTTCGATCGCCAGCGCGGCCTCCAGGCTGTCACGGACCGGCAACAGCGCTTCGGCCAGGTTTTCCACGGCATACTTGTGCGCGCTGGCGATATCGGCCTGGGCGCGCTTGCGCAGATTTTCGGTCTCGGCTTTGGCGCGTAGCCAGGAGTCAAGATGCTCCTGGGCTTTTTGCTCGGCCCGGCGCAGTTTCTCCTCCACACTGGGCGCAGCTTCAAGTTTCGGCCCGGCACCGGTCTCGCCTTCAGCGGTAGCCGCGTCTTCGCCGAGCGCGGCCTGCGCAGCCTCGGAGTCGTTAGGTTCTTGATCCGCCATCGCTAATCTCTGCCTTTTCTAATGACCTTTGGACAGATGGGGACAAGTCGAGGCATTTCAAGGGGGAATCCGGGCGCTGAGTTGGCGCGCTCATGCGCGGGACGCACTCAGTCACCACGAGCCGCAAAGCTCGAATCTGCCTAGAGCCGCGCGCCCAGGGCAAGCGCGCGCCGGCGCGATTCATCCAGGTCTTCGGGACCAGCGTCGGTACCGCCCCAGCCCTGCACCTGCTCCAATGCGATTTGCGCCAGCGCCTGGATCCAGGCGTCGTTTTCATTGAGGCAGGGGATGGCGTGGAATTCCCTGCCGCCTGCCTGGAGGAACTCGGCCTTGCCCTCCATGCCGATTTCTTCCAGCGTCTCCAGGCAGTCGGCGACGAAGCCCGGGCAGACCACATCGACCCGGCGCACGCCCTCATTGCCCCAACGCGCCAGCGTCGCTGCGGTATAGGGCTGGAGCCACTCGGCACGGCCGAAGCGCGACTGGAAGCTAAGCTGGTATTGTTCCGGCGCCAGCGCCAGCGCTTCGGCCAGGAGGCGCGCAGTCTTCCGGCATTCGCAGTGGTAAGGATCGCCGCGCTCCAAGGTGTAGCGCGGCAGGCCGTGAAAACTCATCAGCAGCTTGTCCGGCTTGCCATGTTGCGCCCAATGCTTGCGTACACCCTCGGCCAGCGCCGCTATGTAGGCGGGGTGGTCGTGAAAGTGCTTGACCATGCGCAGCTCTGGAATATTGCGCGTCCGCCGGAAAAAAGCGGACACTGCATCGAGCGCGGTTGCCGTGGTGCTGGCAGCGTATTGCGGGTAAAGCGGCAGGATGAGAATGCGCTCGCAGCGCTGCTCCTTCAAGCGCGCGAGTACCGATTGGATCGAAGGATTGCCGTAGCGCATGGCATAGTCCACCAGCAGCGTGGAGTGACCCTGCGCACCCAAATAGCCGCGCAGCAGCTTTGCCTGGCGCTCCGTGTGCAGCTTGAGCGGCGAGCCGTCCTGGCCCCAAATCCACGCGTATTTTGCCGCCGATTTGGCCGGCCGCAGGTTGAGGATGATGCCGTTCAGGATCGGCCACCACAGCGGCCTGGGGATTTCGACCACGCGCGGATCGGAGAGAAATTCCTTCAAATAGCGGCGCACCGCCGCGCGCGTCGGCGCTTCGGGCGTGCCCTGGTTGACGAGCAAGATCGCAGTGCGCGCCGGCGTGCCGTGCGCGTAGGGCGGTTCGGGCAGGAAAGACATGAGCAGTTGGCGCAGAGAGGGTTAGTTGTTGGAAAGCGCGCTCGAGAGCAGCTTCGCGGTAATGTCGACAATGGGAATCACGCGTTCGTAGGCCATTCGCGTCGGGCCGATCACGCCCACGGTGCCGACCACTTGGCCATCCACGGTGTAGGGGGCGGTGACCACGCTGCACTCGTCCAGCAACGAGGCACCGGATTCGCCGCCGATGAAAATCTGCACGCCTTGCGCGCGCGTGCTCATGTCGAGGATCTGCACGAACATGGTTTTCTTCTCGAACAGCTCGAACAATTCCCGCAGTCGCGCCATGTTGGAGGCGAGGTCGGTCGAATCGAGCAGGTTTTTTTCGCCCGAGATGACGTAATTCTCGGTGTTCTCGTTCAAGGCCTGGTCGCCCGCTTCCAGCGCGGCGGTCAAAAGCGAGGTCATATCCTGGTGCAATTGCTTCAATTCCTGCTGCACGCGCGGCCGGATGTCGTCGAAGGTAAGCCCGGCATAGTTCTGGTTGAGGAAATTCGCCGCCATCGTGAGCTGTGCCCGCTTATAGGTTTTTTCAGTGAACAGAATCCGGTTCTGCACGTTTCCGTCCGGGGTGACGATGATGAGCAGGATGCGCTTTTCCGAAAGGGCGAGAAATTCGAGGTGGCGGAAGGCGGCACTGTTGCGCCGTGGCGAGGCCACGACACCGGCAAAATGGGATAGCTGCGACAGCAAGTGCGAGGCCGAACTGATCAGGCGCTGCGGATTGTCCGGATGCAAATTGCCTTCAATCTGGCTCATTTCAACCCGCTCCAGCGGTTTGATGGTGAGCAGGGTGTCGACGAAAATGCGATAACCGCGCGGCGTGGGTATGCGCCCGGCAGAGGTGTGGGGACTGGAGATGAAGCCCAGTTCCTCCAGATCCGACATGATGTTGCGGATGGTCGCGGGCGACAGGTCCAGGCCGGAATAGCGCGACAGCGCGCGCGAGCCCACCGGCTGGCCTTCGGCGATGTAGCGTTCCACCAGGGTTTTGAGCAGGATCTTGGCGCGACGGTCAAGCATGCTCGCATTCTACCCAAAATTTCCGCGTCTCCATCAACACGAGATGGGGGCGATGTGGTTTAATTTCAACGTGATGCAACCCGCTTTCAAAACAGTCGCCGTGATCGGCCGCTACAATACCGCCGAAATCGCCGAGTCGCTCCTCGGTTTGGCGACCCTGTTGCAGCAACGCGGCTGCGCCGTGCTGATCGAAAAAGAAACCGCAGCCAATATCGGCAGGAATGGCTTTTCCATTGGCGATTACGCCGCCATCGGCGCCCAGGCCGACCTCGCGGTGGTGCTGGGTGGCGACGGTAGCATGCTCTCGGCCGCGCGTCACCTGGCCGCCCACGGGGTGCCCCTGGTCGGTGTCAACCAGGGGCGCCTGGGCTTCATGACCGACATCGCTTTCTCGCCGATGCGGGAAACCATCGATCAACTGCTCTCCGGACAGTACACCATCGAAGAGCGCACCATGCTCGAGGCCCGTGTGCTGCGCGGCGAGAAGGTGATTTTCCGTACCCAGGCGCTCAATGATATCGTCGTCAACAAGGGCGCAACCGGCCGCATGATCGAGTTTTTGGTGCACATCGACGGCCAGTTCGTCTATGACTTGCGCTCCGACGGCATCATCGTCGCCACCCCTACCGGCTCCACCGCATATGCGCTTTCATCCAATGGACCGATCCTGCAGCCCAATGTGCCGGGTATCGCCCTGGTCCCGGTCTGTCCGCACACGCTGTCCAACCGCCCGATTACCGTAAGCGACCAGTGTGTGATCGAGATTACCATCAAACAGCGCGCCGTCGGCGCGCGCCTGTATTTCGACAGCCAGCCGCATTCCGAGCTGGTTGCCGACGACAAGGTGATCGTGCGCCGCGCGGCGCATTCGATCCGCTTTGTCCATCCGCCCGGGTACAGCTACTACGCCATGCTGCGCGAGAAGCTGCACTGGAGCGAAATGTAAACATGCTGCGGACACTCAGCATCCGCGACTTCGTCATCGTCGATTCGCTCGAACTCGAGTTTTACCCGGGCTTTACCGTGCTCACGGGTGAGACCGGCGCCGGCAAGTCCATCCTTATCGATGCCCTGGCACTGGCCTTGGGCGAGCGCGGCGACGCCGGCGTGGTGCGCGCCGGCTGCGAGCGCGCGGACATCAGCGCCGAGTTCGATATCGAGCCGCTGCCCGAGCTCGTCCGCTGGTTGCGCGTGGCCGAGCTCGAGGGCGATCCCGGCTCGGTCCTGCTGCGCCGGGTAATCGACAAGAACGGGCGCTCGCGCGCTTTCGTGAACGGCCGGCCGGCCACTCAGAGCCAGTTGCGCGAAGCAGGTGAATGGCTGCTCGATATCCATGGCCAGCACGCGCACCAGTCCCTGCTCAAGCCCGACGCTCAGCGTGTACTGCTGGATGCACACGCCGGTCTCGCGCCACTGGCGGCCGAGGTCGCGGCGGCTTATCGACAATGGCAGAAGCTGGCGCAGGCGCGCGCCGAGTACGAGACCCATGCGGCGCAGCGCGATGCCGAACGCGAGCAGTTGCAATGGCAGGTGCGCGAACTCGAGCAGTTGGCACTGCAGCCGGAAGAATGGGACGCGGTGCAGGCGGAGCACACCCGTCTCGCGCATGCGGTCGGACTGATCGAGGGCGTGCACGCGGCGATCGAGACCCTGTCCGAGGCCGATGCGGCCTGCCTGCCGCTGCTTTCGGGGGGGCGCGCGCGGCTGGAGGCCTTGCTCGGCTATGATGCGCGCCTGAGCGAGGCGATCGAGCTGATCCGCTCGGGCGAAGCGCAGGTGCAGGAGGCGGCCTATGCGCTGCGCCATTACGCCGATCGCGTCGAACTGGATCCGCAGCGGCTCGCAGCGGTGGAGGCGCGCATGGAGGCGATCCACGGCAGCGCGCGCAAGTTCCGCCTCGCGCCGCAGGAACTGCCGGAACACCTGCGGCAACAGCAAACGCGCCTGGCCGAGCTTGAGATTGCCTCCAATCCGGAGGCCCTGTTGAGGGAAGAGCAAAAGGCGCGCGCAAGCTACTTCGACCTGGCGGCCAAGCTCGGCGCGGGTAGGAAAAAGGCCGCCGCCAAGCTCGGCAAGGAGGTCACGCAGGCGATGCAACAACTCGCAATGGCAGGAGGCAAGTTCGAGGTGGCGCTCAATCCCTATCCGCCTGAAGGCGGGGTGCACGGCGTGGAGATGGTCGAGTTTCTGGTCGCGGCCAATCCGGGGGTGGAGCCGCGAGCGCTCGCCAGGGTGGCTTCCGGCGGCGAACTGTCGCGCATCAGTCTTGCCATCCAGGTCATAACCAGCAAGGCGGCGGTAGTGCCGACTTTGATTTTCGACGAGGTCGACGCCGGCATCGGCGGCGGCGTGGCCGAGATCGTCGGCCGCCAACTCAAGATCCTGGGGCGCGAGCGCCAGGTGCTGTGCGTGACGCATCTGCCGCAGATGGCTGCCCAGGCCGACCGGCAATGGTCGGTGAGCAAATCCGGCACCGAGGGCGGCCTTAAGACCATGGTCTCGGTGCTCGACCAGAAAGCGCGCGTCGAGGAATTGGCGCGCATGCTCGGCGGTACCGAGATTACCGCCACCACGCGCAAACATGCAGCGGAAATGCTGAGTCTGCGTTAAGCTTGTAGGAAATAGGTTATTTCCAGCATAGAAGGGGAGTGACGATGAAAGAGTTTAAGCGGTTCACGTCCGCGGCCGGATCGGCGCGGGTAATCTCGATGGCGGTATTGGTCGTGATACTCGTCTGCGCTTACGTTGCGTTGGATTTTTATACCGGTGGACAGCAGAATGCGAGCATGGTGGAAGGACGTGGCGGCGCCATTGTCAACGCGCTGTCGAGCTACAAACGCGAAACCGGCGGCTTGCCCGATGTGCTGGAGAAACTCGTGCCAAAATATCTGCCGGCGCTCGCCAAATGTCCCAACGGCCTAGCCTACGCTTACAAGCCGGCCGGGGCGGAATACACGCTCACCTGCGAGGACGTGTTGTTCAAGTCCAAGCCCTATCATTACGATTCGAAATCGCGGGCTTGGGGCGGGTAGGCGGTACTTGAACAAGTTCTGGAGCCGGGGTTTCAAATCCCGTGCTCTGGCGAAAAGAGTCAGAATCCGGGGCACGGTTTGTGCCACTACCTGCTTTGGGCTAGAATGCGCGTGCATTTAGGCGCGTAGCTCAGCTGGTTAGAGCATCACCTTGACATGGTGGGGGTCGTTGGTTCGAGTCCAATCGCGCCTACCAAATTCCCTCCCACCAGATCCATGAATCAGGAGTCCGCAAAGGCTCGCACGGGGTGAATTTGGGATACGTCCGCGAGTCGCCATCAGCATCGATCCTGAAATAATATTTTCACGGGCGATTGCGAATACGCGACTAGGCTAGCACAATTCAGAATACGGACACGATGGACAAATTGTGATCACGCTCGCGCGCATCGTTTCCGGCGGTCAAACCGGTGTAGACCGCGGCGCGCTCGACGCGGCCCTCGCCGCCGGCTTCCCTTGCGCCGGTTGGTGCCCGGAAGGCCGGATGGCAGAGGGCGGCGCAATTCCCCCGCACTATCCGCTGACCGAACTTCCCGGCGCCGGATACCAGCAACGAACCAAACAAAACGTTATGGACTCGGACGGCACGCTGGTGATTCACTTCGGCGAATTGAGCGGCGGCACTGAAAGGACGGTCCGCTATTGCGAGCAGTTGCGGAAACCCGTGCTGGTTGTGGACGGCGACACGCTGACGCCGGAGGAAATTGCGGTCAAGGCAAGTGAGTTTGTCATGACCAACAAAATTGCAACCCTAAACGTCGCCGGCCCACGCGAAAGCAGCCATGACGGCGCTGCGGAGTATTCGCGGTTGGTGGTGACGCGGCTGATTGCGCTGGCGATTCACACTGCCTGATCGCCCTGCCACCAGCGCCCCTATTGGTTCTACAGCCGATTTGCCTGCCGAAAGCCGGGCTAAGATTTGCGTTCGTCCGTGAGGCGCACCACGTTGTCCGCAGCCTGTTTCTCAAAACCATCAGGGTCAGACACGCGGTGTTTCCTCGACCCAGTTCTCGACCTTGAGCGCCTTCACTTTTTGAAAATGTTTGCGGTTGTTGGTGACCAGCGTGGCTTTGAGCGCCAGCGCGTGACCCGCGATCATGGTGTCGAAAACACCGATGGGCGTGCCATCGCGTTCCAGCTTTGCCCGCAATTCCGCGAAGTGATCGGCTGCCGCCGCATCCCAGGACACGACCGTGACACGGTCGAGGAATCCGTGCACCCGCCGCGACAGGGCGCGCGGATTGCCGCGCTTTTCCAGGCCGAAAATGAGTTCGGCGCGGGTCACGGCCGAAACCGCGAGCGAGCCTGCTTTGGCCGCCGCCAGCCGCGCGTCGAGCGTGGCGCTAGCGTAACGAATGGCGTAGCTGCAGGTGTCGGTGTCCAGGAGATAGAGCATGGCGTGCTATTTCCTGCGCGGCGGCTTGACCGCGTGCGCGCCGGCGAAGGGATCTCGCGCTGGCTTGATTTCATTCAGAGGCCGATCGGAAAGGAACTCTCCGGGGACGCGAGTCTTGGCGCGCAGGGCGAAGAAATCGGCCCATGAGCCCGAAGGCGCCCGGGCCGATAGCACGACGTCGCCGGTCGCCATATCCTTACGGATGAAGACTTCACTGCTGGCGAACCGGAACTCCTTGGGCAGACGCACAGCCTGGCTGTTGCCGTTGGTGAATACGCGGGTGGTTTGCATGGCGGCCTCGACCAATATGTGTATATAGGTGAATTATACACACAAAGAAACTCCCGCCGAGAGGCCGATGAAGCCTGAGCGGCGCGTCACGAGTCTGGCAGCGGACGCGGACTCAGCCGACGCTTCGACGCCGCAGTCGTCAGAGGTCGGCGATGAGCGGGAGCTTCGCCGCGCGATTTCTTGTCGCCTGAGAAAACAGGACAAATCCAGGCCGCAATCAAGCCAGGTATCGCTTTACCGCCTTCTCGTCCCAGCGTATGCCGGTGCCGGGTACTGCGGGAATCAGAACATGGCTGTCTTTCACCACCAGCGGTTCAGCAAGGATCGGCTCGGCCCAGTCGACGTACTCCAGCCAGTGACAGGTCGGCGTGACCGCGAGCAGGTGACAACTTACCTCCGGGAACAGGTGCGAAGACATTTCCAGACCGGCTCCCTGCGCGAGAGCCGCGGCGCGCATCCAGCCGGTGACCCCGCCGATGCGCTGCGCATCCGGCATGACGTAATCGCATGCGGCCGCGGCAAGCGCCTGTGCCATCTGCTCCGGACCCATGAAATTCTCGCCGATCTGCACCGGCGTATCGAGCGCGTCGGCAATGCGACCGTTGCCTTCGAAATCGTCGGCCCGCGTGGGCTCCTCGATCCAGTGCAGTCCGCCTTCGTCGTCGAGCATGCGACCGCGCAGGATCGCCTCATTCACCGTGAGCGCCTGATTGAAATCGCACATCAGCGTCACGTCCGGCCCGATCGCCTTCTTTACCGCGCGCAGCGCGGCCAGATCATCCTGCGGATCGCACCGGCCGAGGCGCAGCTTGACCGCGGAGAAGCCCTCCTTCACCAGTTTGTCGGCTTCCTTCGCCAGCGGTTTCAACGGCATGATGCCCAGGCCCTTGGAATTGTAGGCGCGCACCGGCCGCGGCGTACCGCCGAGCACCTTGACCAGCGGTTGATTGAGCGACTGTGCATATGCGTCCCAGGCGGCCATGTCGATCCCCGCCATTGCAAACAGCACGATGTTGTGCACGCCGAGCAAGGTGTACTTGCGGCGCAGCTTGCGCTCGATCTCGAAGGGCGCCACCGGGTCGCCACTCAGCATTTCGCCCATCGCCTCGACCAGCGCGACGATCGGCTTCAGGTTCGACACGCCGACGGCGAACAGATAGGAGCGACCGGTGATGCCGGCCGTGGTCTGCAGGTCGATCAGTACCAGCGGCGCCACGCTGACGGCACCGGTGCTGGTCTGCAACGGCAGGCGCATCGGCACGGCCACCGGCCGCACGCGCAGTGCGCGAATATTGAGCAGCGAGTCTTTCATGGTTGTTTCCTTCCTTACGGATTGTCGGCCAGCCTCACCACACTGGCGACCGCTGGTTTGTCATCGATCTCCGCCGCTTCGATGCGTTGGAACTGCTGCGTGATCTTGCCGCCGGTGACCTGGATTTTCTCCACGTCCTCGTTGGCCTGGCGGATGTGGTCGGCGAGCTTTTTCATGCGCTCGTCGAAACGGACGAACTCGACCGCGAGGCGCGAGAGCGACTCCTTGATCACGTGGATCTGCTTGCGTGTCTCCACGTCCTTCAACACTGCGCGCGCGGTGTTCAGCACCGCCATCAAGGTGGTCGGAGAAACGATCCATACGCGCCTCGCGTTCGCGTACTCCACCACCTCGGCATGATAGGCGTGGATCTCGGCGAACACGGCCTCGGCCGGCACGAACATCACCGCGCCGTCGGAGGTCTCGTTGGCGATGATGTACTTGGACGCAATGGCGTCGACGTGCTTCTTGATATCGGAGCGGAACGCCTTCTGCGCCAGGCTGCGGTCCGCCTCGTTCACGCCGGCCTCGAACATGCGGTGGTAGTTCTCCAGCGGGAACTTGGAATCGACCGCCACCAAACCGGTCGGATCGGGCAGCTTCAGCACGCAATCGACGCGCGTGCCGTTCGAGAGCGTGTACTGCATCTCGAACGCGCCCGAGGGCATGACGTTGCGCACCAGCGCCTCGAGCTGCACTTCGCCGAAAGCGCCGCGCGACTTCTTGTCGCCGAGCAGTTCCTGCAGGCTGACCACGCTGCCGGTGAGGCTGTCGATTTTCTTCTGCGCCTCGTCGATGGTCGCAAGGCGCTGCATCACGTTGACGAAAGTCTCGTTGGTCTTCTTGAAGCCCTCGTCCAGGCGCTCGCTGACCTTGCCGGATATCTGCTCCAGGCGCTGGTCGATCTTGGCGTTCAATTGCTCGGTCGTCGCAGCCAATTGCTTGATCATGGCCTCTCGGCTCTCCCCGAGATTCTCGGACAGGCTGAGTTTCAGCGCGTGCAGGGTGTCCCGGGTCTGCTTGAGTTCCTCGGCAAGCGTGCCGCGCAGGCGCTCGGAGGACTCGCTGAAGTTCGTACCCAGACGGTCGCCCTGCTGCGTCAGGCCGCCATGCAAGTCGGTGAGCATGGCGCGGTGCTTCTCTTCCAGGCCCTGCGCCATGCCCGCGGGCAATTCCTCCAACTTGCGGCTCACGGCGGCCATGCGCCAGGCGAGCCAGCCCGCTGCGAGGAGCAGCAGAACGGAGAGAACGATGAGGAGTTCCAGCATGGGCCAAAGTATAGCAAAGCCTGGCAGGGCTTCAGTTCATCGCTCGTCAGGCTTCACGCAACGCCAGCATCGGCGGATGATTCAGCGCGGCGCGCCCGCCCAGCCAGGCGTTGAGCGCCACGCAGCCGAGTCCCGCCAGCGGCCCGGCAAGCCAGATCGCCGTGTTGAACTGCCACGGGAAATGGAACACGCGCTCGGCGAGCACGTAGCCGATCGCCGTGGCCCCGGCCGAGGCGAGCACTCCCGCCACCAGTCCCAAAGCGAGAAACTCGGCGCGCTGCGCGCCCACAACTTGCGCGCGGCTGGCCCCCAAAGCGCGCATCAGCGCCGCCTCCTGCAACCGCTCGTCCTGGGTGGAGAGCAGCGCCGCGTACAGCACCAGCACGCCCGCAACCAGCGCGAACAGGAACACGAACTGCACTGCGCGGATCACCTGGTCGAGCACGCCGTTGACCTGGCGCATGACGGCGCTGACGTCGATCACGGTGAGGTTCGGAAACGCCTGCGTCAGGCGGGTCGTGAACAAGGCGTCCGCGCCCGTTAGACGAAAGGTGGTCATGTAGCTCAGCGGAAAATCCGCCAGCGCCCCCGGCGTGGTGACGAAAAAGAAATTCGGCCGCATCGAGTCCCAGGCGAGCTTGCGCACGCTTGACACCGGCACGGTGACGCTGACCCCGCCACCGGCGAAACTCAAGCGGTCGCCGAGCTTGATCCCGAGGCGCTCGGCGATCCAGACCTCGATCGAGACCGAGCCTTGCGCGAAATCGTCGCGCGTGAACCAGTGCCCGTCGGTAACCTGGTTTCCGGGCGGAATGTGTTGCATGAAGCTCAAGTTGAATTCGCGGTCGATCTGGCGCTTGGCGCGCTCGTCGGCGTAATCGGATGCGCTGACCGCGCGGCCGTTGATCGCGGTCAGCCGCGCCCGCACCATGGGAAAGGTCGAAGGCGCATCGATCTGGTTCTGCGCCAGGAACTGCGCCAGCGGCCGCACCTGCTCCGGCTGGATGTTGACGACGAAGCGGTTGGGCGCATCCTGCGGCAGCTTGGTGCGCCAGGATTCCAGCAGGTCGCCGCGGATGAAAGTCAGCAACAACATCACCGTCAGGCCCAGGGCCAGCGCGACGATCTGCACTGCGTTGGCGCGGCTGCGCCGGCGCAGATTCGCGAGGCCATAGCGCCAGGACACGCTGCCCGAACGACCGAGGGCAGCGAACAGGCGCAAAGCGCCCAGGCTCGCCAGCCAGAACAACAGGAACGCCGCGGCAAAGCCGCCGAACACGGTAGCGCCGAGTTTGAGTTCGCCCGCCTGCCACAGCAGCAACGCCGCCAGCGCGGCCAGCCCGAGCGCGTAGCCGGCAAGCGCGCTTTGCCTGGGCGCGCCGACCTCGCGCCGGATGACGCGTATCGCCGGCACGTTCTTCAGCTGCAGCAGCGGCGGCAGCGCGAAGCCGAGCAGCAGCAGAAGTCCCGCGGCAAATCCCTGCAGCACCGGATAGAACCCGGGCTGCGGCAGGGATGACGCGACGAAGTCGGTCAACCAAAGCGCGATCACGTTCTGACCGGCGAAGCCGAGCACGCAGCCCATGGCGCACGCCGCGAGACCCAGAAGCACGAATTCCCAGCCAAACAAGGCAAACAACCGCCGCTGCAGCGCGCCGAAGCAGCGCATCACCGCATAGCCGTCCAGATGGCGCTGGGTATAGCGGCGCGTGGACAAGGCGATGGCGACAGCGGCCAGAATCACCGCCAGCATGGCCGAGAGGCCGAGGAATTGCTGCGCGCGGTCCAGCCCGGCGCGCACTTCCGGGCGGGCGTTGCCCAGGCTTTCGATGCGCTGCCCCGGACCGAGCCTGGGCTTGGCCCAGCGATCAAAGGCTTCGGTGGCGGCGCGCTCGCCGGCGACGTAGAGCTGATAATGCGCGCGGCTGCCGGTCTGGATCAGCCCGGTGGCCGCGAGATCGTCCACGCGCATCAGCAGGCGCGGCGCGATATTGAAAAAGCTCACGCCGCGATCGGGCTCCAGAGTCAGCACTGCGCCCACGGTGAAGCGCGAATTGCCAAGTTCGATTTGCTGCCCTGTCTCGACGCCGAGCGCCGCGCTCAGGCGTTCGTCCAGCCATACCGACCCCGGCGGCGGGATGGCGTCGGTTTCGGCATCCTCGGCATTCAGGCGCGGGGCGATGCGCAGCTTGCCGCGCAGGGGGTAGCCCGCGCTCACCGCCTTGACCCCCGCGAGCTGCGTTGCCTGGCCCGCGCGCGCCATGCTGACGAAGCTCACGCCGTCGGCGCGATCGAGCCCACGTTTCGCGATTTCGTCGCGCAAGTCCGGCGCGAAAGGATGATCGGACACCAGCAACACGTCTGCGCCCAGCATCTGGTTGGCCTCGCGCGTGAGCGCCTGCCACACGCGGTCGGCGAAGAAGGCGACACTGGTGACGCTGGCAACGGCAATGACCAGAGCCAGCGCCAGGATGCGTAGTTCGCCTGCGCGAGCGTCGCGCAGCAGCATTTTCAGCGGCAGGGGCAAGTTGATATTCATTGCATCCGGCTCAAGGTGTTGACACAATCGACGAAAGAACTCGGTGCTCCTGGGTTTTCATCCGTCTCCTGATTTTGCGCGTTGCGGGTTTTTTCGCAACGCGCAAAATCAGGAGATAAGGAATGCACGAGCGGGCGCAGCCATTTGGTTCCAGTTCGCTGATTTGGCTTCTGAAGATCAATCCTCATGCGACGATGCGCCCGCCATGGAGCCGTATCTGGCGCTGGCAGCGGCACGCGATCGCGTCGTCGTGCGTCACTAGCACCAGCGTGGTGCCGGCCGCGGCGTTGAGCGCAAACATCAGATCGATAATGCCGGCGCCGGTGGCCGGATCGAGATTCCCGGTGGGCTCGTCGGCAAGCAGCAGCTTGGGTTGCATGACGAAAGCGCGCGCCAGCGCGACGCGCTGCTGCTCCCCGCCGGAGAGGGTTTTCGGATAGTGGCCGAGCCGCTCGCCCAGGCCGACGCGCTCGATCATCGCCGTTGCGAGCTGCGCCGCGCCGGCTGTGCCGGCTAACTCCAGCGGCAGCATCACGTTCTCCAGCGCGTTCAGCGCCGGCAGCAACTGGAACGACTGGAACACGAAGCCGAGCAGTTTGCCGCGCAGCGCCGCGCGGCCATCCTCGTCCAGCGCGAACAGGTCCACCCCGTCGAGATGCACGCGGCCGGCGCTGGGCGTATCCAGCCCGGCGAGCAGGCCCAGCAGCGTGGACTTGCCCGAACCCGAAGCGCCGACAATGGCCACCGCCTCGCCCGCCATGACCGCCAGGTCGATCTCATGCAGAATAGCAAGCTGGCTAGCGCCGTTCGGCACGACTTTGGACAGGCCGGCCGCCTTTACCATAAACGCATCGA
>JAZDIA010000098.1:0-3764 GCA_043805375.1 Pseudomonadota bacterium | reverse complement strand
TCCGCGCCATCGCCCGTCTTGCTCAATTCCCGCCGCGGGGGCGCGCAAGCAGCGCTCGCACCAGATCGATCAGGTCCGCGTAGTGGTAAGGCTTCGCGATAAAGCCGGCGCAGCCGGCCTCGAGCGCCTCGCGTTCGGAATACTCGGAAAGGAAAGAAGTCACTGCGATCACCGGGATCGCGCGCGTCGCCGCATCGGCCTTCAACTCGCGCACCGCATCGAGGCCGTTGCGATCGGGCAACTGGATGTCCATCAGCACCAGGTCCGGCAGGCGTTCGCGCGCCAGCGCGATCCCCGTGGCCGCATCAAGCGCGCTCGCCACCTCGTAGCCGGCGCGATGCATCAGCAGCGCCGCCAGTTTCAGGTGGGTCGGATTGTCTTCGACGATGAGTACCTTGGTCATAAATTGTGTTCTCCGCTCACCACCAGCCGGTCGCGGCCGGCGTGATCAGCACGATTCCGGCCGCCGCGATCGCGACGAGCACGCCGAGGCGCGGCGCGATGCTGCGCCGCCGCCCGCGGCGATTGACTGACGGCCGTGTTCAGGTCCGCGCTCATGCCGCTCATGCTCTTACTCCCGGCGAGCGTTCGGAAGCGGTTGGCGCCGATCTGCACCCCGAAGGTTTCGATTTCCCTTGCGGGAAAAGTCTTCTTGGGGGACGCTGCGCTTCATCCGGGCTACGCGGGCTCACCGCGGGCAGCGCTGCCGCGAACAAATGTGTCCTGTTTCTCATTCTGTCCTCCGTTACGCCAGTCCCAGGCCGCGTGCCACTTTGTCCAGAGCTTCGTCGCTGGTGATCAGGCGCGCGCCGTGTTGTTCGGCCAAAGCCAGATACAGGGCGTCGTATGCGCTCAGAGCATGCGATTCGGCCAAGGCGCAGGCCGGCAAAAGCAAAGGGAGGTGGTCGCAAAGGCGGATCGGCAGCGACCCAACCGCTTGAACCAGCTCGCGCAACTCCTGTGCCGACAGCTCGCCTCGCCGGCGTTTGCGCAGCAATACATTGGCCGCTTCCGCCAGCAGCAATTGCGGCGCCAACACCAGATCAGCGCCGATGGTCGCTCGATTCATCGCAGTCTCAAGCTCCTGATGCAGCGGCCCATCTGGCACAAACAAGCGAATCAGGGCTGAGGTATCGATTACCCAGGTCATCTTGCGCGATCCTGCCGCACGTCTTCGACCGTGTCACCCAGCTTGCGCCCGGCCAGCCGCTCCCGCCACGAGCGCGCGCTCGCCACGCCGGGACTGGCAGCCAGTCTGGTTTCCCGCTCGATGATGCAGCGCACCTGTTCCTGCATGCTGCGATGGTTGGCTGCTGCCATCGCCTTCAGTGCCTCATAGACGTCATCCGGCAGATTGCGAATACTCAATGCTTTCATAAAGCCTCCGTGCTATCAAATTGCAGTTATTATTATGATATCATAACGACTGCACTATCAGGCGATGTACAAGGAACGCCCATCTGCTCCACAAGGCGAGGAGAGCATAGACCCCGCTCGCGCTTGCCTTCGACGATGGGGACGGTAGTCATAAAGGGTTCTCCCCGTTTTGCACCGGGCTCGCTACCTCGTGGCCGGCGCGATGCATCAGCAGCGCCGCCAGTTTCAGGTGGGCCGGATTGTCTTCGACGATAAGGACGGTGGTCATTAGGGAACCTTTATCTGTCGCGGGGACACGGAGGCGAGAGCAAGCAAACGAAGCGAGCGATCAGGTGACTTATCCCGGTGCTCCCGGCAACTGCGCGCTATCCGGATGCAGATCCAGGAGAAACTCCTCGCAGGGAATGCACGGGATGCCATCGATGCCCAGGCGATCCTTGCCCAGGTACAGCAGACATGCCGATGCCTCCGGGTAGTCCTCGCGGAAGGCACGCAGTGCGCCCAGGTCTTTGCTGTGCACGCTGGCGGAGCGCTTGACCTCGATGGCCGAAAAGACGTCCGGGCCATAGACGACGAAGTCCACCTCGCTGCCCGACTTGGTGCGCCAGTAATAAAGCTGCGCGCCCGATGCCCGGTAGGCGATCCAGGCACGCAGGTGTTGCGCCACCAGTCCTTCCAACGCCATGCCCTCGATTTCCGCGGGCCGGTCGAGCGGGCCGGCGGGGCGCAGCGAGCGGTACACCCCGGCATCGAAGTAGAAAAACTTGTCGTGCGCCACCAGGTGGCGCTTGGCCCGGCGCGTGAAGACCGGCACGCGGAAGGCCAGCAGCAGGTCTTCGAGGATTTGGAGATAGCCCTCGACGGTTTTGCGTCCGACCTGGCATTCGCGCGCGACTTCGGCGAGGTTGAGCAGCGACCCGTGGGAAAAGCTGATGGCCTCGAGAAAGCGCGCGAAGGCGCCCACGTCGCGCACCAGCGCCTCGGCCTGTACCTCTTCGCGCAGATACAACGAGGCGTAGGCGCGCAGCGTCGGGGCCGGTTCCCGCGCGCTCCAGATGAGCGGCACCAGACCGATCTCCAGCGCCCGCCGCAGGCTGAACGCCGCGCCCAGTTCCGCCGCCATGAACGGATGCATGCTGGCCTCCACCAGCCGCCCGGCCAGCAGGTTCCGGGTGCCGCGCCGCAGCTTGCGGGCGCTGGAGCCGGTAAGCACGAAGCGCAGTCGCCGGTCGGTTTCCACCAGATCGTGCACGACGTCGAGCAGGGCAGGCACCTTCTGGACTTCGTCGATCACCACGTCGTCGGCCTCCGGCCGCCCGGCCACCAGCTCGCGCAGCCGCTCGGGACGGGCCTGATAGACCCGCTGCGCCTCCGGATCGAGCAGATCGACCCAGACAGCACCCTGGCGTGCCTCGCGCAGCCAGGTGGACTTGCCCGTCCCGCGCGGCCCGAAGAGGAAAAAGCTGCCGTTCGGGCCCCGCAAAAATCGCTTCAATGATTCCATTTATTCTTCTTTTATGGAGATAACAACTCCATATTAACACTGAACTCTATTTGCCACAGAGACACGGAGCACACAGAGAAGAAACAACAATTCTTGTTATTGCAGTTCTCTGTGTCCTCTGTGCCTCCGTGGCTAATCATGCACCTCCCCGCTCACCACCAGCCGGTCGCGGCCGGCGTGCTTGGCATCGTAGAGCGCGAGGTCCGCCGCTTGCAGCAGAGTTTCCGCATCCTCGCCGTGCGTGGGCAAAAGCGCCAGCCCGATCGAGACGGTGACCTTGGGCAGCGTCTGGCCGCCGGCCTTCACTTCCATCGCCCGCACGCGCTGCAGCAGCCGAGCGGCCCACTCGCGCGCCGCGCTCTCGTCGGCCTCGGGCAGCACCAGCGTGAATTCTTCGCCGCCGAAGCGGCAGGCGAAGTCGGACTGGCGGCAGTTGTCCCGGAACGTCTTGCCCAGCGCCTTCAGCACCGCGTCGCCGGCCTCGTGCCCATGGCTGTCGTTGAAATTCTTGAAGTGGTCGACGTCGAGCATGAACACCGCCAGCGGCCGGCCGGCGCGCCGGGCGCGCGCGAGCTCGCGCGGCAACGTGCCTTCCAGGTAGCGGCGGTTGTACAGGCCGGTGAGCGCGTCGCGGATCGACTGCTCCTGCAGCGATTCGCGCATGCGCAGGTTGGCGAGCGCCATGCCGATCTGTGCCGCCAGTGCCTCGGCGAGCTGCGGTTTCTCGCCTTCGACGCCGGCCTCGTCCTCGCAGCCGTGGGGGCAGCAAAGGTGCAGCAGGCCGAGCGACTCGCCGTGGGCCGCCAGCGGCACGCACACGCTGGCGCCGGCGAGCGGCGTGGCCACATGCGCGCACAGCAGCGCCGCGTCGGTCCCGGTCACG
>JAZDIA010000097.1:0-11178 GCA_043805375.1 Pseudomonadota bacterium | reverse complement strand
CTGGAGGAAATCCTTGTGTGTATCCTTTACCGTTTGGTAAATCTCAGCTGTAGAAAGCGACGCAAATGTCTTTCCCGTGCCAGCCAACTCAACCTGCGCACCGATATCCGTATTTGCCGGCACGATGGCCGGCACTCCACTCGCCATACACTCCCAAAGGATTCCTGACGCTCGAATTCGGTAACGCATCGCTGCATACGGCAAAATGACGAGATCACATTTCGCGATCTCGTCGGCCAGCGAAGGAAGGTATCCGAGGACGGTGAGGCCCTTCATTTCGTCAGCATGCATCAAGCTCCCGCTGTCATGCAGTACTACCTCATAGCCATCCCGCAGCAACATGGCAATGAGTTCGGGCAGGACCTCTGCCCCCTTTTCAAATCTCTGGGCGCCAAAGAAACCAATTTTTCGTAACTCTGTCTTTGGAGCACCGCACGGCGCTCCATCGTGGGGTACAGGAAATCGACTTACCCGTACAGCCCCACTCAAAATCGAATACTCGTCTGCAAGGCGTTTCGTGGTCGTTCCAATATTCAGCCGAAGGTTTGCTCTTTCAGCCCTTGCGAAAGCGTAACGCCACCACATACGTCCATGTGAAAGCGTATGCGTTGGCTCCTCCGGAATGCAAGCCGATATCTCGACTTTTGGCGCCAACTGAGCGCATGCATACAAATGCGCGGCTGTTATCGACGGCCAAATCCATAAATCGGAATCACAGACGTGCGCGAGATCATCGGCAATCAAGGTTGCCCCGTCGAGAAACAAAATAAGTTCACCCGCAATCGGATCAACTCGACCAGGATCTGCGAAGCAATTAAGTCGAAAAACTGGAGATAGTTGGAATCGCCGCGACACAAGTTCGCGTGCCTTGCCCGAGATACTCACGTTTGAATATATATGTACTTCATGCCGCAGGGAAATTAGCGCTTTGGCAATCCGGAGGTCCCAATCGAAGAAATGACCTCCAACGTCCATAAGCCACGGATCTAAGATACTTATTCGCATTTTTCGAATTTTCCGCCAATTTTCTCCTGAAGCGAAATTTCTTTGTGGATGGGGTATCAGGTAGGGCCGCTGTTGCCCGGCTCCCGCCTGACATCTGAATTTATGCCGGGAACGTCAGCTTGCAAATGGTTGCGGACTTGCGGAGGCGCCAATTATTCCCCTAAGAAAGACGGCCCATGGGCGAGCCGGGCATGCCATCTACATTAATTTCTACCCTGTTGAATGGCGGGTTGTGGTTGACAGCGGCCCCTAAAAACCTCGTCCTTCCGGCGTCGTCAGTGACGGCAAACGCTGCATAGCCGACGGTGGAACGTAACGCCGCGACAGTCGGGTTTGGGTCGGGTGCGGTCAGTCGCGTTTTCCGGAAGCGGACATTCCAGCCGGCTGCCATGATTACCTCTTGGGCAGATCGCCAACGTCCGCTTAGGCCGAGGAGCGGACCTTGACGATGCGGCTGACCGCCTACAGCGGGTCGAACTGAGACCTTCAGCGTACTTCTCATAGGGTTGATCCCTACCACTGACATTCTGCGATGCAGCATGCCAATGCGCGTATCAACCATCTCGATCATCTCGATCCCCCTTGAGGGGACCCGGAGAGGTGACGCGATACGGATGCCAAAAAAAGTTCTACGGTCGGCGCGCGTGTTTCAGTTTGCTGCCGGGTCTTGCCGGTGCAGCCACGCGGCGCACGGGCGCAACGCGGCTCCCGGTCTGCGGGACTCCAGTGCGCTGCAGAACTTTTCCGGTACCCGCCGGTTGAAACGATGGAATCAGGTGTTTCTTGCCGTTGCCGATGAGGTTGGTGCGGCCCATGCGCTGCAGTGCCTCGCGCAGCAGCGGCCAGTTCTCCGGGTCGTGATAGCGCAGAAAGGCCTTGTGCAGGCGGCGCTGGCGCGCGCCGCGGACCACGCTCACTTCTTCCGATGTGGCCGACACTTTGTGCAGCGGGTTCTTGCCCGTGTGGTACATGGTCGTGGCCAGTGCCAGCGGCGTGGGCAGGAAGGTCTGCACCTGGTCCAGGCGGAAGCCATTGCGCTTGAGCCACAGCGCCAGCGCGAGCATATCTTCGTCGCTGGTGCCAGGATGCGCGGCGATGAAGTAGGGGATCAGGTACTGTTCCTTGCCCGCTTCGCGCGAGAAGCGGTCGAACAGCGCCTTGAATTTGTCGTAGCTGCCGATTCCCGGCTTCATCATTTTCGCGAGAGGCCCTTCCTCGATGTGCTCCGGCGCGATCTTCAGGTAGCCGCCCACGTGATGGGTCGCGAGTTCCTTCACGTATTCGGGTGAGCGCAGGGCCAGGTCGTAGCGCAGGCCCGAGCCGATCAGCACTTTCTTGATGCCAGGCAGCACGCGCGCCTTGCGGTAGAGCCCGATCAGCGGCGCATGGTCGGTGTTAAGGTTTTCGCAGATGCCGGGATAGACGCAGGACAGGCGGCGGCAGGCGGATTTGATCGCCGGATCCTCGCACGCCATGCAATACATGTTTGCGGTCGGCCCGCCCAGGTCCGATATGACGCCGGTGAAGCCGGGCGTCTTGTCGCGGATCTCCTCGATTTCGT
The DNA here is from genome assembly GCA_043805375.1 of Pseudomonadota bacterium. GTDB lineage: Bacteria > Pseudomonadota > Gammaproteobacteria > Burkholderiales > SG8-39 > 2-12-FULL-64-23. Next base: position 8,612 of record JAZDIA010000097.1, on the reverse strand, counting down.
GCAGGACGGATTCTTCCGAGCGGCTCTGGATGATGCGTCCCTCGTGTTCGGTGATGGAGCAGAAGGTGCAGCCGCCGAAGCAGCCGCGCATGATGTTCACCGAGAAGCGGATCATTTCCCACGCCGGAATTTTCGCGCTGCCGTAGGCCGGATGCGGCGCGCGCGCGTAGGGCAGGCCGTAGACATGATCCATTTCGGCGGTGGCTAGCGGCAGCGGCGGCGGATTGAGCCAGACGTCGCGCTCGCCGTGCTGCTGTACCAGCGCGCGGGCGTTGCCGGGATTCGACTCGAGGTGGAAGGTGCGCGATGAGTGCGCATCGAGCACGGGGTCTTGTTTCACCTGTTCGTAGGAAGGCAGGCGGATCACGGTCTTGGCGCGCGCCTGTTTGCGCGCTGCCAGGTGCGCGTCGCGGCTTTGGAAACGCATGGCATGGGTAGTCGCCGTCGTCGCTGCTGCGGCCGCGGGAGGCGGTGTCTGCACCATGGCATACGGATCGGGACGCGCATGGATGGCGCCCGGCGTATCCACGGTGGTGGAATCGGCCTCGGTCCAGCCCTCTGGTCGCCATCCGTGCGGCACCATGAAAGCGCTGCCGCGCAGGTCGCGTATGGCCTTGATGTTCTCGCCCTTGGCCAGGCGGTGGGCGAGTTCCACCAGCGCGCGCTCGGCGTTGCCGAACAGCAGCAGGTCGGCCTTCGCGTCCGGCAGGATCGAGCGTCGCATCGTGTCCGACCAGTAGTCGTAATGCGCGATGCGCCGCAGGCTCGCCTCGATGCTGCCGATCACCAACGGCGCGTCGGGATAGGCCTCGCGGCAGCGCTGGGAGTAAACGATGACCGCGTGGTCGGGGCGCTTGTCCGGCGCCGCGTCCGGCGTGTACGCGTCAGTGGAACGGATCTTCCGGTCGGCGGTATAGCGGTTGACCATCGAATCCATGTTGCCGGCGGTGACGCCGAAAAACAGTTTCGGTTTGCCCAGTTGCTTGAAAGCTTCGGCCGAGTGCCAGTCTGGCTGGCTGATGATGCCGACGCGGAACCCCTGCGCTTCGAGCAGCCGCCCCACCAGCGCCATGCCGAAACTCGGATGATCGATGTAGGCGTCGCCGCTGACGATGATGATGTCGCACGAGTCCCAGCCGCGCGCCTGCATTTCCTCTTGCGACATCGGCAGGAAAGGCGCGATGCCGAAACGCTGGGCCCAGTGCTTGCGATAGGAAAAAATCGGTTTGATCTGGGCGTTCATGCAGGTCAGTTCAACCGCGCCAGTCGCGCAGCCGTTGTAACAGCGCCTTGGTGGAGGCGTCCATCCCGGTCACAACTGCAGCCGTGACCGGTTGCGCCAGCGTGCGCGCGATCTCTTTGCCCAGTTCCACGCCCCATTGGTCGAAGCTGTTGATGTTCCAGATGATGCCCTGCACGAACACCTTGTGCTCATACAGCGCGAGCAACTGTCCCATGGTGTGCGGGTCGATCGTCTTGAACAGGATGGTCGAAGACGGCCGGTTGCCGTCGAAGCGCCGGTGCGCGAGTTCCGCATCCTTGCCCGCCATCAAGGCCGCTGCCTGCGCCAGTGCATTCTCCGCCGCTGCGGCTGTGCCCGCGACCGGCACCAGGAAATCGCAAGGCACGAGCTGCGTGCCCTGGTGCAGCAACTGGTGGAAGGCGTGCTGGCTGTTGGTGCCTACGGAGCCCCAGATCACCGGCACGGTGGCGTAATCCACCTGCTGTCCGTCGCGATCCACCCCCTTGCCGTTCGATTCCATTTCCAGTTGCTGCAAATAGGCCGGCAGCTCGCGCAGGGCTTCCGCGTAAGGCAGCACGGCATGCGTTCCGGCGCCGAAGAAATTGGTGTACCAGATGCCGAGCAGCGCCAGCAGCACCGGCATGTTGACTTCGAGCGGCGCGCCGAGAAAATGTTGGTCCATGGAGCGCGCGCCGGCGAGCAGTTGCTCGAACCGGTCCATACCGATCGCGATGGCCACGGGCAGGCCCACAGTGGACCAGACCGAATAGCGCCCGCCCACCCAGTCCCACAGCGGGAAACACCGCGCGATGCCGAAGTCGGCTGCCGCCTTGACGTTGGCGGTGACCGCGGCGAAATGTTTTTTCACCGCCGCTTCGCTTTTCAGCCCTTCGATCAGCCAGGCTCGGGCCAGTCTTGCGTTGCCAAGCGTTTCGCCGGTGGTGAAGGTCTTGGAGGCGACGATGAACAGCGTCGTTTCCGGCTGCGAGCGCGAGAGCGCGCGCGCAAGATCGTCGGGATCCGCATTGGCGACGAAGTGCACCGATTGCGGAGCATCCGCATGGCGCCAGAGCGCCTGGGCGAGCATGCGCGGGCCGAGATCGGAGCCGCCGATGCCGATATTGATCACCGTGCGCATCGGCTTGCCGCTATGGCCCAGCAGGCGCTCGCTGCGCACGGCGTCGCTGAAGGCGCGCATTCCCTCACTGGCTAGTCGCACCAGGGGCATGACATCGCCGCCTGCGGGGAATACCTTTTGCCCTGCGCGCAGCGCCACATGCAGTACCGCGCGGTCTTCGCTGTTATTGATAGGTTCGCCTGCGAACATGCGCGCGCGCCAGCCTTCGACATCCGCCTGCCGCGCCAGGTCCAGCAGCAGCGCCAGCGTGGCCTCGGTCACGCGGTGCTTGGAGTAATCGAGCAGCAGCGCGCCCGCCTGCAGGCTGAGTTTCTGCGCCCGCTCAGGGTCGCGCGCGAACAGTTCACGCATCTGCAGGTCCGCGATTTCGGCCTGGTGCGCTTGCAGCGCCCTCCAGGCCGGGCTCTGGGTCAGCTTGATTCGGGCCGTCGTGCTTTGTATCGGATTGCTTGGGGCCGTCGTGCTTTGTATCGGATTGCTTTGAATTGGCTCGCTCATGGCAGCGCTTTCTCTTTCGCATATAGCCGGAATTTTTCAGAGCGGTCACCCGCGCGGTTGCCTTCCCATATCTTTTTCCAGGATGTTCCCGGGCTCGCCTCGGGCAGCCGGGCATTGTCCTGCAGCAGCAGTATCGGGCAATCGCTCTTGGCGCGGGTTTCGCTGCGTTCGGTGATGATGCCCGCATGGTAATCGAAGGCTGCGCGCTGTGCTTCGCCCAGGCCCCGGCTGGCGATGCAGCCCGCCTGCCCGTGCAGGCTTGTCTTTATCGCTCGCGCCACCGGCCGGTAGCTCTTGCCGTAATCGATCCAGGGCAGCCACAGCAGCATCGTCAATGCCCAGAACAGGGCGAGGCCCGCCGTCCAGAAGGTAACACTGCGCTGGGGCGAGTGCTGGCTCCTGAGGATGAGCACGATCCAGAGAAGCGTAATCGCAGCCGCAGCGATGACCGGCAGCCAGGCGAAGTGCGCGACAAAACCTGGCTCCAGCCGTGCCGCGTTGGCCGCGACGCGCGGCGGGAAGCCCGTCTGCAGCGCGAAGTAGCCCAGCCAAATCAGGCCGCCGAGCAGGCTGAAGGTCATGGCGCCGAACCAGGCGAGCGAGTTGGCTGCGCCGCGGCGCAGATCGTTGAGTACCTGCGCGCCCAGCAGCGCCAGCGGCAGCAGCAGGGGCAGCAGCGGCAATTCGCCCGGCGCGCGAGTAATTGAAGCCAGTCCCAAGCCGGCAATCAGGGCCGTCAGCGGCAACACCACGGCGGCAGAACCGGGTTTTCTGCGATAAAGCCACAGCGTCCAGAGCGCGATCGGCCATGCCGGCCAGGCGAACCAGGCAAGGGTCTGCAGGGTGTAGGCGGCGGCTGCGAGGCTGGGCTTATGCGCCAGCGCAGCCGGCCCCGCTTTGTGCAGCCAGGCCGCGAAAAACTCGGGTGAGCGCGCATGCAGCAAAGCCGGCCAGAGGGTAATCCAGGGCAGGAGCAAGGCCAGGGCGCATGCCAGGGCGAGCGCGGTATTGCGGTTGCGCCAATCCGGCACGAACAAAGGCGTTACGAGCAGGGCGACGACGAAAGGCAGGATGGGTGCAAAACCCGTGGCGAGAAAGGCGGCGCCCAGGCCGCAGCCGAGGGCGATGCCGGCCGCGTACGGTCGCCTGGGCGCCAGCGCGGCGCCATAGTAGGCGCAGGCGAGGCCGGCGAGCAGCGCGGTGTCGCTGATGGTCTCGTGCGCATGCAGCAACAGGCCGGTGCAGCCGACAAACAGGAGGATGACGCTTTCGCCGCGTCCGCGTCCGGTGTCGTTGCCGGCGTTGTCGCGGCTGTCGCTGCCGTAAAACGCGCGTCCCGCAAGTCGCAGGAACAGCAGCGTCAGAACGATGCAGGCGCCAGCCGCCAGGCGCGCTGCGTCGTGCTGGGCGATGAGCCAGCCCAGCAGTTTGGCGAACGCCGCGGCGATCCAGTAGAACAGCGGGCCGTCGTCGGGGTAGTGCTCGCCCACCAGCCGCGGCACCAGCCAATCGCCATGGTTCGCGAACTGGTGCGCGATGCCGATGCCGATGGCGTCGTCGGTTTTCCAGGGATCGTGGCCGATCAGGCCGGGCAGCAGCCAGATCGCGAGCAGGATCAGCAGCGGAACGCGCGCCAGCGGCAAGGCGATGCGTGTGTCTGACACTATTCGACCACCTTGAGTGTCTGCCCCGGTTTGGGTTCGCCCCTCGGATTCATGCGCTTATTTTACTCGGCGGGAAAACAAAAAAGGCAGCCGAAGCTGCCTTTTCCGGGACGGGCTCGAAATCAGGCGGTTTTGGTCGCGGTTTCCACTTTGGCCGTGGCCACCGGCTTCTTCGCGTATTTCAGGCGGAATTTTTCCACGCGGCCGGCGGTATCGATGATTTTTTGCTTGCCGGTGTAGAACGGGTGGCAGTTGGAGCACACCTCGACGTGCAGAGCCTTGCTCATGGTCGAGCGTGTCGTCCAGGTGGTGCCGCAACTGCAGGTGATCTGGATTTCGTGATAACCAGGATGGATGTCTGTTTTCATGGTTTTTCCTTTGGCGCGGTCCGGGAATAGGAGCCGCAAAAGGTTGCAATTGTCCCAGAAATCAATGCGCCAAGCAAGCAGCGTTAGCCTCTGCGCATTGAATCAAAGAAATCCCCATTACTTTTTGTGGCGCGGATCTTGTCCACCAGAAACTCCGCCGCTTCCAGGTCGTCCATCGGATACAGGAGCTTGCGCAGCACCCACACCTTGGACAGCACTTCCTTCGCGATCAGCAGTTCCTCGCGCCGGGTGCCCGAGCGGTTGACGTTGATCGCCGGGAATATGCGCTTTTCGTACATGCGCCGGTCGAGGTGGATTTCCATGTTGCCGGTGCCCTTGAATTCCTCGTAGATCACGTCGTCCATGCGGCTGCCGGTGTCGATCAGCGCGGTGGCGAGGATGGTGAGCGAGCCGCCTTCCTCGACGTTGCGCGCGGCGCCGAAGAAGCGCTTCGGGCGCTGCAGCGCGTTCGCGTCGACGCCGCCGGTGAGCACCTTGCCCGAGGCCGGCACGACGGTGTTGTAGGCGCGCGCCAGGCGCGTGATCGAATCGAGCAGGATCACCACGTCCCTCTTGTGCTCGACCAGGCGTTTCGCCTTCTCGATCACCATTTCGGCGACCTGCACGTGGCGCGTGGCCGGTTCGTCGAACGTGGAGGCGACCACTTCGCCGCGCACGGTGCGCGTCATCTCGGTCACTTCCTCCGGGCGTTCGTCGATCAGGAGCACGATCAGGACCACTTCGGGATGATTGGCGATGATTGCATGCGCCATGTGCTGCATCAGCACCGTTTTGCCGGCTTTGGGCGGGGAAACGATCAGCCCGCGCTGGCCCTTGCCGATGGGCGCGATGATGTCGATGATGCGGCCGGTCATGTTTTCCTCGGCCTTGATGTCGCGCTCGAGCTTGAACGCCTCGTCCGGGTGCAGCGGCGTCAGATTTTCGAACAGGATCTTGTTCTTGGAATTCTCCGGCAGATCGCCGTTGACCTTGTCCACCTTAACCAGCGCGAAATAACGCTCGCCGTCCTTGGGCGTGCGGATCTCGCCTTCGATGGTATCGCCGGTATGCAGATTGAAGCGGCGGATCTGGGAAGGGGAGACGTAGATGTCGTCGGTCGAGGCGAGGTAGGAGGTGTCGGGTGAGCGCAGGAAGCCGAAGCCGTCGGGCAGCACTTCCAGCGTGCCGTCGCCGAAAATCGATTCGCCGTTCTTCGCCCGGTGTTTCAGCAGCGCGAAAATGAGTTCCTGTTTGCGCAGGCGGTTGGCGCCTTCGATTTCACGTTCCACCGCCATCTGGACCAGTTCGGTGACGTGCAGGGTCTTAAGCTCGGATAATTGCATGCGGGAGACGCTCGTAGAGGACGAAAAAACTCGCGGGGAACGAAAAGGCTAAAGCGGCCTTGAGAATTGAAACAGGAAGGAACTTGCGCCTGAGCCCGGCCTGGAAGTTCGCCGGTGGCGCGTCAGGCGGGAGAATAGATGGTCTAGATGTTGCTGTCAAGGAATGCGGTGAGCTGCGATTTGGACAGCGCACCCACCTTGGTGGCTTCGATATTGCCGTTCTTGAACAGCATCAGCGTGGGAATGCCGCGGATGCCGTACTTGCGCGGGATCTCCTGGTTTTCGTCGACGTTTACCTTGGCGACCTTGATCTTGCCGGTGTACTCCTTGGCAACCTCCTCCAGCGTCGGGGCGATCGCTTTGCACGGACCGCACCACTCGGCCCAGTAGTCGACCAGCACCGGGCTCTGCGCCTGCAGCACCTCGACTTCAAATGTGGCATCGGTAACGTGGTGGATATGTCCGCTCATGCAGTCCTCGTATTCGTGTGTTGGAGTTTGTTCGCAACCCGCAGCCGTGAGGGCCGCGGGGGAGGGGGTAAACTCGAATTATATCCCAATTTCAAACTTGCCGCAGGGGCGGGCTATCGCCTGTATCTGGGGGCGAGTCGGCGGGTTTCAAGTTTCGAATCGCGAAAAGGCCATGCTAAAATCAACTCTTGGGAGTTCAGCGGCCGTCTCTTTAGGACATTTCCCATGACCTATGTCGTAACCGAATCCTGCATCAAGTGCAAATACACCGACTGCGTTGACGTCTGCCCCGTGGATTGTTTCCGCGAGGGGCCGAACATGCTGGTCATCGATCCTGACGAATGCATCGACTGCACCCTGTGCGTAGCCGAGTGCCCGGTGGAGGCGATTTTCGCCGAGGACGATGTCCCTGACGAGCAGAAGGAGTACACGGCGATCAACGCCGAGTTGTCCAAGGTGTGGAAACCCATTATAGAGCGCAAGGACGCGCCGGGGGACGCGGACGAGTGGGCTAAAGTAAAGGACAAGAAAAAGCTGCTGGAGAAGTAGCCGTAGTATAGGGTATTGATATCCGTGTCCTAGGCTCGCTCCGGGGTCGCATCCCCGGCTGCACCGGGGCCCCTGCTCCGCCCTCCGCGCGCCTTTCGGCTTGCCGCTGGTGCGGCCGGCGCCGGGACAACGCTCACGCGGCGACCATCGCTTCGATGCGCCGCACGATTTCCCCGCGTCCGTCGCTCGCGCGCAGCCGTGCGGCTGCCGCCTGTCGCGGGCCTATCGGCAGTTCCAGCGCCGCCTGGATCGCACCGGCCAGTTCGGCCGCGGTGATTTTCTCCATCGGCACCGGGCGCGGCGCGATGCCGGCGAGGTGCAGCCGGTGCGCGTGGTAGAACTGGTCGAGGATCAGTGGCAGCAGCACCTGCGGCACGCCCGCGCGCAGCGCCGAGGCGGTGGTGCCCGAGCCGCCATGATGGACCACGACCGCGGTGCGCGGGAAGAGCAAGGCGTGCGGCGCGTCGCGCACCACGCGCCAGCCCGGCGGCAGCGCGCCTGCGCCGAGCCCGGCCCAGCCGGCGCCGACGATGCAGCGGCGGCCGGTGGCGGATACCGCCTCGACTATCATGCCTTCGACGTGGTCCGTGCCCTCGCCCGACATGCTGCCAAAGCCGACGAACACCGGCGGCTCGCCGTCTGCGAGCCAAGTGTCAAGTTCGGGGTCGAGCGGCGCCGGATCGTCGAAAAAGATGAAATTCGCGTACGGGTAGCGTCCCTCCCACAGGGGATCCGGCGGGAACAAGACCTCGTCCGCAGCGATGACGAGCGGGTAATCCTCGAACAAGTAGCGCTTCAGGTGGTCAACCGGCGGCAGGCTCAGGCCCGCGCGCATCGTGTTAAGGGTACCGTGCGCGAGCGAGTCGCCGAGGAGGCTGTTCGCGCGCCAGAGGAGATCGTTCATCCAGTTGGGCAAGCCGTGCCACGGAATACTCGGCGGCGGGTGCTGGCTGGAGGGCAGCATGCAGGTGGTGTAGAACACACCGAGCACGGGCAGGTGCAAGTGCTCGGCGACCGAGGGTGCGGCGAGGGCCAACCCGCCCCAGAGCACGGCGTCCGCGCCGCGGCAGACGGGCGTGAGCTGCTGCGCCTGGAGCGGTATCCCCTCGGAGAGGAGACGGCTCATTTCCTGGAGCATCTTGAGTGGTTTGCCGGTCAGTATGTCGCGGTTCTCGGCAAGAAATGCCTGCACGTCTCTGCCGAGCGGGGCGAAGTCGAAGCCGAGACTCCTGACCCAGGTCTCGAAGTTCGGCGGCGCGGCAATGAGCGGAACGTGGCCGCGCGCGACGAAGGCATGGGCCAGGGCCAGCATCGGCTGGACGTCGCCGCGCGAGCCGAC
>JAZDIA010000096.1:0-9858 GCA_043805375.1 Pseudomonadota bacterium | reverse complement strand
CGACATCGATCGTCGACAGCGGCGCCGCGACGTAAAACGGAATGCGGTGACGCTCCGCCAGCACTGCCAGCGTATAAGTGCCGATCTTGTTGGCGGTGTCGCCGTTGGCGGCAATGCGGTCGGCGCCTACCACGATGACATCGATCCGGCCTTGCTGCATCAGATGGCCGGCCATATTGTCGGTCACCAGCGTCACGGGAATGTTTTCCTGCACCATTTCCCAGGCGGTCAGCCTGGCGCCCTGCAGGCAGGGACGGGTTTCGTTGGCGACTACCGTGATGCGCTTGCCCGCATCGCGCGCCGAGCGGATCACGCCCAGCGCGGTGCCGTGGCCCGCCGTCGCGAGCGCACCGGCGTTGCAATGGGTCATCACGCGCGCGCCGTCGGCGATGAGCATTGCACCATGGCGCCCGATGGCACGGTTGACCTCGACATCGTCGCGGTGTATCTGCCGCGCCAATTCGAGCATAACCGCGGCTGCCGCTTCGGGGGAGTCGATGCGCGTCTGCGCGTGGCACGCGCGCATACGCTCGAGCGCCCAAAACAGGTTGACTGCGGTAGGGCGGCTGGCGGCCAGCACTTGGAACGACTGCTCGAGGGCGGCGTCGAATTGCGCCCGTGGCGCGTCCGCATGGGATTGCGCCTCCAGCGCCACGCCATAGGCGGCAGCGCAGCCGATCGCCGGCGCACCGCGCACCACCATGTCGCGAATGGCGCCGGCTACCTGCGCGGCGTCGCTGCAGGCGACATACTCTAATTCAAGCGGCAGCCGCCGCTGGTCGATGAGTTCCAGCCGGCCGTCGTGCCAGCGCAGGGTTTCCACTTTCATGCAGTTGCAGTTCTCATATTACCCGCTCGTTGCCGCCATCCACCGGCACCTGGGCGGCGGTGGTCTTGGCAAACAGCGGCCCGCACATCTCCGCGGCCAGTTCGGCCACGTCGCGGCTCCTGACCTCGGTCCTGAGCACATTATTGGTTTTGTATTGCTCCACCGAGATGCCGTAGTGCTGCGCGCGCTGCGCCAGCACCTCTTCGGTCCAGATGAGGGTATCGAACACGCCGTTCGGATGCAGCGAGTTGATGCGTATCCGGTCCGCCCCCCATTCCAGCGCGGCGACGCGGGCAAGCTGGTTGAGTGCCGCCTTGGAAGCCGAATACGCCGCCGCCCCGGGGCCCGGTGCAGGCACGTTCTTGGAACCGATGACCACCACGCGCCCGCCCTCGGGGGCGAGCTTGAGCAAGGGATGGCAGGCGCGCAGCAGAAACAGGTTGGCATCCAGGTTGATCGCCATGACCTTGCGCCATTCGCCGATGTCGATTTCGCTGATCTTGCGGCTGGCGGGGAATATGCCCGCGTTCAGCACCAGCATATCCAGCCCGCCATAGGCGAGAACCGCGTGCTCGAGCGCAATCGTGACCGCGTGCTCATCGGTGAGGTCGCATCGGATGCCGAGGAAATCTTCGCGCCGGAACAGCTGCTCGACAGCGGGATGGATATCCAGACCGATCACGGCTGCGCCGCGTGCGAGCAGGGCTTCGGCACAAGCCCTGCCTATGCCCGCCGCAGCGCCGGTGACCAGGCCGATTTCGCCCGCGAAAGGCGGCGACTTGCCGTCTTTGTCCAGCTTGGCCTGTTCCAGACCCCAGTATTCGACTTCGAACAGCTCGCGCTGGGGCAGTGCGCGAAAGCCGCCCAGAGCCTGCGCGCGCTGCATCACTTCGATACCGTGCCGGTAGAGCTCGGCGGCGATCGCCGCGTCTTTCGCGCTCCTGCCGGCCGCAGCCAGGCCGAAACCCGGGTCGAGCACGATGCGTGGCGCCGGATCGAGCATGGTCTTGGTTGCATTAGCGTGCGCGGCGTGCTCATCGAAGTAGGACCTGTAGCCGCGCGCATAGGCATCCACGTCCGTGCCGAGCATGGGCACGCGCTTGGTGCGGATGACATGGCCGGGCGTAGCCGGACCCTGTTGCGACAGGGTACCCAAGTCTTCGCGCTGGGCGAATGCCAGGGCCTGCTCGTCGGCATGGGTCGCCAGGATCATCGGCGCGCCTGCCGCAGCCGATATGTTTCGCCGCAGCTGCGCCTGCTGCAGCATCTCGATACGCGCCGGCTTGAGCCTGTGCAGCGGAATATCCCAGGCTTTGCAGCGTCTCAGATAATCCTCCGCGCGATTCACCAGTTCGATCATGTGCTCGTATGCCTGCCGGGCCGTTTCAGCAAACGCAAGAACACCATGGTTCATCAGCACCATGCCTATGGTGTTGGCGCCGGCCTGGCGCGGGTATTCTTTGGCGCACAGCCTGGCCAGAGCGAAACCCGGCATCGCATAAGGGATGGTGACCACGGCGTCGCCATAGATCTCGCGCAGGCGGCTTTCCGCCCCGGGTGAATTGGTGATGCTCAAAACCGCATCGGCATGGGTGTGATCGACATATTTGTGGGGCAGGCAGGCGTGCAGGATGGTTTCGACCGAAGGCGCCGGCGCCGGGGATTTGAGGACGTGGGTGGCCAACTCGTTCACTAACTGCGCGTCCGACAGCGCCTCCAGTTGCGCCAGCCGTCGCAAATAATCTAGCGGCATCGGCGCAAAGCCGGCTGCGTCTATGGTCTCCAGATCGCAGCCGCTGCCTTTGACGTAAAGGACGTGCCGGTCCTCGCCGAAGAGGTTTTTTTCCACGACCTTGACCGAGGTGTTGCCGCCGCCGTGCAGCAGCAGCGCCTTGTCGCGCCCCAGCAGGCGCGAAGTGTAGACGCGCTGGCCCAGCTCCCCTTGGTATTGCGCCGCTTCGTCATCGTTCCAGAGGCTCTGCATCATCGACTCTCAAGCACGGCGCGTATTATACCTGCCATGCCGAAGCAGACGCTCTCGGTCCGCTCAAGGTTTCTGGCCCCGAGTTCATCGAGGCCGGCATTGCGCATGTTCCCATGCAGCGCGATTTCAGTGCGGGTCGACGCGGAAACACAGGCTGACGGTAGGGCCGGCGCTGCCGCCCGGCAGGATGGTGCGTTCGGTGAAGCTGACGCTGCCGTCGCCTCCGAACAGCACCGCGGTGGAAGCCCGCGTTCCGTATCGCGGCGACACGATCAGCGCGGGCGACAGCACGCGCTCCCAGTCGGCGCCGACCCCGGTATCGGGCAGCTCGCCCTCGGGCGCCGGTTCCCGGTCATGGAGCAGGTCCAGCAGCGTTTCGGCGTTCGGCTCGCTCGCCAGCGCCGCCTGCAGGCGTTGTTTGCCCCGCGCCACTTTTGGCCACGGCGTATCGAGCAGGTGGTTCGACAACCCATGGATGCCCGGTGACATCCGTTGCACCGTGCCAGAGCGGCTGGAGAAATAGAAAACGCCGTCGATGCCGCCGGCCAGCAGGTTGAACCCGTTGTAACGCGGCGCTTGCACACCGACCTCCTCGATGTATTCACGCGGCTCCCGTTCCGACACAAGAAAGCCGCTCACCAGTTGACCGCGCGAAGGCGCATCGGTCTTGCGCTCGCGCGGATCGCGATAATTGGTGACGGCGGCAAAACGGCCTCTACGCGTCACGCCCAGCCAGGTACCCATGCACTCGAGGTCGCGTCCGGCGAGAACGTGCGGGTGATCTTGCCAGAATGCCGCTCTCGCCGTGGGCCGCCGGTAATCTTCGTCGCGATTGGCTGCGATCACCAGGGGAAAGTCGGGGTGCGCGCCATGCGCGATCAGGATCAGGCACACGAACGCGGCATCAGAGCGGGTAGGGCAGGGGCTGGATGCTCAGCGTCGGTCCATTGGCGGAGTTGAAATGCACAGCGGCCTGTGTGTTATCCGCGGCTTGTTGTATCACGCCCAGCAGATCGTAGCCGCCATCCGGTGCGGCCTGGGCGTTGACCACCATGCCGCTCGCCTGTCCGTCCGGTGCACTGCTGAAAAGCTCATCCCCAGGCTGCGGCATGACTTCTCCGGCCACGTGGGCGAGGACCATGCGGCGCTTGAGTTGGCCCAGATGCTGGGTGTGGGCAATGATTTCCTGTCCAGGGTAGCAGCCTTTCTGGAAATTTACCGCGCCGATCAGTTCCATGTTGGCCATCTGCGGCACGAACTGCTCCCGGGTCGCCGGTGTAAGCAATGGCAGGCCGTTTCGAATCTCCAGCCATTCCCAGCACGGTGTGCCAACCGGCGTGAGGACCTGTGCCAGCTTGTGCCACAGTCGCTTTGCCGATTCAAGTTCGGCGATGAGCTGAAATCTTTCGCCGGGCAGCGCTATCAGGGTACCGTTGACCGGATCGTGGACGACTTGGTGCGCCTCCCGCGGGAGCGCAGGAAATAATTCCCGCAACGCTCCAGCGGCTGCGCTGCCCGCCAGGCCCAGGACCGGACGCGAGTCGCTGGCATCGCCCAGTTTCACTTTGGCGCGCAGCACATAGATGGCGAGCCGCTTTTGCGTCGCCGGCAGCAGGGAGCGCGCGAGTTGCAGATAATAGGCATTCCCTTCCTGCCAGAGCAGGAAATTGGCCAGCATGCGCCCCTTGGCGGAGCAGTAGGCTGCGTACTCGCTGCGCTCTGGCGCAAGCCCTTTGACGTCGTTGCTGAGCTGGCCGTGGAGGAAGGTCTGCGCATCCTCGCCGCTGCACGCTATCAGCCCCAGGTGGGTAAGCGGGGCAACGATCCCGCCATCGCGGGCCGCGCGCAACTCAGCCGCGGCGTTACCGAAATGGCCGACTGCGTCCACCTCCACGCTGGCGCCGCGTTCGAGCAAAAAGTCCTGCCACGCAGAAGTCATCAGTGTTATCCAGGCTTGGATTGAGGTTCAAGTATGCGTGATAATATGAAATTCAAGCAGGTATTATAGCGTCTTGAAATCACGGTTACTCCGGCACGGATAAGCTCGCAAACGAATGTGGTCATGGATCAAATGCATTTTCCTCCTCGCACTGTGCTTGACGCTGCTTGCGATCGCAGGGTTGGGCTGGCGTGCCTTGAGCCCGGTGACGTTGCGTTCTGATCCCGCGGACTTCTCCATCAAACCGGGCAGCAGCTTGAGAAGCGCGACGCGACAGATGGTCGAATCCGGCGTTGAGTTGAACGCCTGGCAATTCAATCTGCTCGGCCGGCTGCTGGGTAAAGCGGGGGCCATCAAGGCCGGCAGCTATGAACTCAGCCGCGGCATCACGCCCCTGGCGTTGCTCGACAAACTGAGCGCAGGCGAGGTCACCCAGGCAGAGATCGTATTCATCGAAGGACGGACCTTCAGGCAGATGCGCGCGGCGCTCAACGCCGATCCCGGAGTAAGGCATGACAGCGCCGCGCTCAGTGACGCGCTGATCATGGCTGAACTGGGCGCGGCCGGGAGCAACCCTGAAGGCCTGTTCTTTCCTGACACCTATCTGTTCGGCAAAGGCGCGAGCGATTTGGACATACTCAGGCGGGCTTACAAGGCGATGGACCGACAGCTTCAGCTGGCATGGCAGCAGCGCGCGCCGGACCTGCCTTATCGCAGCGCCTATGACGCGCTGATCATGGCCTCGGTGATCGAGAAAGAAACAGGGCAATCGACCGATCGCGCCCTGATCGGCGGTGTGTTGGTCAATCGCCTTCGTCTCGGCATGATGCTGCAGACCGATCCTTCCGTAATTTACGGTCTGGGAGAGAAGTTCGACGGCAACCTGCGCAAGCAGGACCTGCTGGCCGATACGCCCTACAACACCTATACACGGACCGGGCTGCCGCCCACGCCGATTGCGATGCCCGGCCAGGCGTCGCTTGCGGCAGCGCTGAACCCGGCGACGACCCCGGCCCTGTATTTCGTTGCCCGCGGCGACGGCACGAGCGAGTTCTCGCGCACCCTGGCCGAACATGAGCGCGCCGTTACCAAGTACCAGCCGCGCGGCGGGCGTTAAGGTGCGCGGCAAATTCATTACCCTGGAAGGCGTGGACGGCTCGGGCAAGAGCACCCACGTGAACTGGATCGCCGCGCGCATCGAGGCCGCAGGAAATAAAGTGGTGGTCACAAGGGAGCCAGGCGGCACGCCGCTGGGGGAAGAACTGCGCAAACTGCTGCTGGCGCAGCCCATGCATCCGGAAACCGAAACCCTGCTCATGTTCGCGGCCCGGCGTGAACATCTGGACAAGGTGATCACGCCGGCGCTGGCCGCAGGCAATTGGGTGCTTTCCGACCGTTTTACCGACGCCACCTTCGCTTACCAGGGCGGAGGCAGGGGATTGGATCCGGGCAGGATCGAAAGCCTGGAGCACTGGGTCCATCAGGGTTTGCAGCCCGACTTGACCCTGGTTTTCGACCTTTCGGTCGAGGAGGCCAAGCGCAGGCGCACGGCGGCGATGGCCGAGCCCGACCGTTTCGAGCGGGAAAACCTGGATTTCTTCGCCCGGGTGCGCGCGGTTTATCTGGCGCGGGCTGAGCGCTACCCGCAAAGAATCCAGTTTATCGATGCCAGCCAGACGGTGGAAAATATTCGCAAATCACTTGAACATATCATTATAACACTTTGTCAATAAACTATTATCCTTGGCAGGAAGAAGTGTGGAACCGCCTGGCAGACATGCGTGGGCGATGGCCTCACGCCCTGCTTTTCCACGGTCGCCCGGGTATAGGCAAGCTGCATCTGGCCGAGGTCCTGGCGCAGTCCCTGCTGTGCGAAAACCAGTCGAAGAGCGGCCTCGCCTGTGGCGCTTGCCCGGCCTGCGCCTGGTTCGCGGCCGGCAACCACCCCGATTATCGTCTGCTTCAGCCTGAAGCCCTTTCGCCCGCCGAAGAGGATGCCGAAGCGGCAGAGGAAGAGGGGAAGAAAAAGCCAAGCAAGCAGATCAAGATTGAACAGATTCGCGCGCTCGGCGATTTCCTCAATATCGGTTCGCATCGCAATGGCTACCGGGTGGTTTTGATCTACCCTGCAGAAAGCATGAATCCGGGCTCCGCCAATGCGCTTCTGAAAAATCTGGAAGAGCCGTCGGCAGGGGTGATTTTTCTGCTGGTGTCGCATCAACCGAGCAGGTTGCCGGCAACGGTGCGCAGCCGCTGCCACGCGCTGACGCTATCGCTGCCACCGCGCGAATTGTCACTGCGCTGGCTCAAGGAGCAGGGCAGCAACGCCACGGCAGCCGCGCTGGCGTTCGCCGGTGACGCGCCCCTCGCGGCGGCTTCGCTGCAGGATGACGAGGCGCAGACACGGCGCAGGCTGCTCGACTTGCTCGGTGAGCCGGCAACGAGCGCGCTTGGCTTGGGCGATTTCTGCCAGCGCCTGCAACCCGGCCCGGTGGTGGACTGGATGCTGAAGTGGACTTACGATCTCGTCGCCATCGCGAGCAGCGGCAAGGCGCGGTATAACATCGATCGGGAACAAGATCTGACTCATCTCGTCCGGACTATGTCAACGCTGAGGCTGCTGCGCTTTTACAGCGCCTTGGCGGAGATGAAGGCCATTTCTGAGCACCCTTTGAACCCGAGGCTGTTCTTCGATGACTTGTTCATCGCCTACAAGGAGATTGGCGAGGTCCAACATGCTGGTTGATTCGCATTGCCATATTGATTTCGGCGAATATGCCGGCCGGATCCCGAAAGTTCTCGAAGTCATGGCGCGCAACCGGGTGACGCACGCCTTGTGCGCCTGCGTCAATCTGGCCAATTTTCCGCGGGTTATGGCTCTGGCTGAGGGCTATTCCGAGCTTTTCGCTTCGGTAGGCGTGCATCCGGACCAAGGCGAGGAAAGCAGTCCGGCGGTGAGCGACCTGGTCGAGCGCGCGCAGCACCCTAAAATCGTCGCTATAGGCGAAACCGGCCTGGATTACTATCGCCAGACGGGCGATTTGGAGTGGCAAAGAACGCGCTTCCGCACTCATATCCGCGCGGCGCGCGAGTGCGCAAAGCCACTGATCATCCACACCCGCGACGCGAGTGAGGACACTTTGCGCATCATGCGCGAAGAAGGCGCCAATGAGGTCGGCGGGGTGATGCACTGCTTTACTGAGAGCGCCGACGTCGCCGAAGCGGCAATGGAGCTGAATTTCTATATTTCTTTTTCCGGTATCGTTACCTTCAGGAATGCCACTGCCATCAAAGAGATCGCAAGAACCGTGCCCTTGGAGCGGGTGCTGATCGAAACCGATTCGCCTTATCTCGCGCCGGCGCCGCACCGCGGGAAAACCAACGAACCCGGCTGGGTCAGGCATGTGGCCGAGGAAATCGCCCGCCTGCGCGGGATCTCCCTGGAAGCGGCAGCCGAGGCGACGACTGCCAATTTCTTTCGGCTATTCAAGCCGGTTGATAGTTATAAAATACATTAACTATGACTTATAGCATATTGAGAATAATAGTAATAGTGTGGCTAATATTTCCGATTTCAAGGGCTGCCGCGGACTCCTATGCCGAACTGCTCACGGCAATCAAGTTAAACGATATAGGGACCGCGGAGGCTCTATTTGCGAAGGGCATGGATGTCGACACCACGGATCCAGGCGCCAACACCTTGCTCATGCTTGCAGTGCGCGAGAACCACACGGACTTAGTCAAGCGCCTAGTGGATCGGCAAGCCAAGGTCGGGAGCAAGAATAGCTACGGCGAGACCGCGCTGATGCTGGCCGCGGCAAGAGGTAACTTAGCTGTCGTCAAACTGCTCGTGGACCGTGGAGCCGCAATCAACCAGGCCGGCTGGAACCCGCTGATCTATGCTGCCTGGCAAGGCAACACAGAGGTGGTTCGTTATCTCTTGAAAAAAGGTGCCGATATAGACGCTTTGTCACCCAACGGCATTTCGGCATTGATGATGGCAGCGCGCGGTGGCCACTTCGAGACGGTCAAGCTGTTGCTATGGGAAGTCGCCGATCCGAACATCAAAAGCGATTCCGGGGGAACGGCTTTGACTTGGGCGTTGAAAGCGGGGAATAGCGAAATCGTAGACTTGCTTAGGAAAGCGGGCGCAAAAAAATAGCCACCTGGTTTATCGTTGGCTTAGAGGATTTAACATAATACACATATGCGCACTTAGGACCTGAGGGGACTTGGGTCGGGCCGCTCCTCGATTGATGAATCAATTGAGGGGGTAAGCTCATGTTAGCAGGTCTGGCGGGGATGGCAAGGATCGCGTGTGGCTGGAAAGGGTTTCCAGCATGAGCGCGCGCTCGGATGGGGTGCGTAAGCTGTGGTGGCTGCGGCAGATTACGGGGCCGCTGTGGCGCTATCCGTGTTTTCGGGTGTTCACGATTCGGCTTGCTCGGCGCGGGTGGGCTATGTGGTTCGTGGCTAATACGCCCTTTCTCATCGCGATGCGGGTGCTGTTGCTTCAGCAAGGGAATTACGAGGGGGCGCTTTCGATCGCGGGGATTTTGCGCGAATTGGGGGACCTGTGACCAAGCGCCTGAATCGGCCGCGTAGTGAGCTCAGGCGTGTTCGCCGGGTGCCAGTAGAGGCGTTTATTGATCCGGAGGGGTTCCGGCTGGCGCGGGGCCGTGCGCTGATGTCTCAAGAGGCTGCGGCGGCCTTTCTGGGCGTTACAGGGCGAACCATACGCAATTGGGAGCAAGGCCGCGCCAAAATCCCCTATGCGGCGTTCAAGCTGCTTCGGTGTTACTCCGGGTTTGAATTGCCGCATCCGTCCTGGGCGGGTTTCACTTTCCACAAGGAAACGCTCTGGTCGCCTGATCTGCGGGCCTATCGTGCTGATGATCTGGCGCAGTTGGGTAATATCGTCACGATGGCGCGATTCTGGCATCAGGACTATGAGCGCCGGCGCCCTGCTCCTGCCCCCCTCCCCTCGTCCAATGTCGTTCCGTTTCCGAGGGCCGGAAGGAGGGCTGTAGCGGCTCCTGAGGCTGAATCCGGGAGCGAAGAACGGGGATCGGGGTGGTTGCCGGGGGTGGTTAGGCGATGGTTTTA
>JAZDIA010000095.1:0-3595 GCA_043805375.1 Pseudomonadota bacterium | reverse complement strand
GTACTTCCCAGCGCCAGAAATGCTCGACCACGTGCACCGAAAGGATCTCGTCGACGCTGTTGTCCTCGAAAGGCGTGAGCTGGTGCAGATCGCAGATCACGTCGGGCTTGAAACCGCGCCGGCTTTCCACGACATCCACGTTGAGGTAGCCGGGCAATATCTTGTCGCCGCAGCCGAGGTTCAATTTCTTCACAAGCACTCCGCGGTGATGGTGTTCAGACATGCCTGCAGGCTCGCGCGCCAGTGCGGCATCTCGATTCCGAACGTGCGGTGCAATTTACCGTGGCTCAGCACCGAATTCCGCGGGCGCGCCGCGGCAGCGGGATATTCGGAAGCGGGGATCGGGACGAGGCGCACCCTCGGTTTTGCCGTGGCAACCGGCGCCGACGCGAGGATGGCTGATGCGAAATCGTACCAGGTCGTGCTCCCCGCGGCGCTCAGGTGATAGAGGCCCCCAACTTCGGCGATGTCGCGCAGCGTACTCGCCGGCGCGCCTCCGGTGCCCCGCAGCAACGCCAGCATTGCGCACGTGGCCTGCGCGATATCGCGGCACCAGGTCGGCGCGCCGAATCGATCGTTGACTACTTTAAGCTCGTCGCGCTCGGCCGCCAGCCGCAGGATCGTCACCAGGAAATTATTGCCTCTTGCGCCATAGACCCAGCTCGTGCGCAGGATCAGGTGGTCGGCACGGGAAGCCTGAATCGCCCGCTCGCCGGCGAGCTTGGTGCGGCCGTAGACATTGAGCGGGTTGGGCGCATCGTCCTCCGCGTAAGCGCCGCGCTTGGCGCCATCGAATACGTAATCGGTCGAATAGTGGATCAGCAGCGCGTTGAGCCGGGCCGCCTCTTCGGCAAGGATTCCCGGTGCGGTTCCGTTGACGGTCATGGCCAGCGCGGGCTCGGATTCGGCGCGATCCACCGCGGTGTAGGCGGCGGCATTGACTACGGCGGCGGGACGAACCTCGCGCATCTTCGCGACGATCGCGTCCGGATCGGCGAGATCGAGTGCGCTGCGGTCACAGGCGATCACGCGCCCCAGGGGAGCCAGCGCCGTGACGAGTTCCGCGCCGACCTGGCCGCTGCTGCCCGTGAGCAGGATCGGGCTCAAGCGAAGAGCTCCGCATCCGCGAGCAGCTTGCCGCGCTGGTCCTTGGGCGACAGCGCAGGCTGCCCGGTGAGCGGCCAGGCGATCGCCAGCTGCGGATCGCTCCACAGGATACAGTGCTCGTGCTGCGGCGCGTAGTAGTCCGTGGTCTTGTAAAGCACGTCGGCATAATCGGAGAGCACCAGGAAGCCGTGTGCGAAGCCCGGCGGCACCCACACCGTCAGGCAGCTCTGCGCCGACAGCCCGATCCCGTCCCACTGGCCAAAAGTGGACGAGCTGCGGCGGATGTCGACCACCACGTCGAACACCTCGCCGGCGAGCACTCGCACCAGCTTCCCCTGCGGCTGCGGCTGCTGGTAATGCAGGCCGCGCAGCACGTTTTTTTTCGAGCGCGACTGGTTGTCCTGCACGAAGCTGGCGCGAATGCCGGTGCGGCTCTCGAATTCGCGCTGGTTGTGGCTTTCGAAAAAATGGCCGCGCTCGTCCTCGAACACGCGCGGCTTGATGATCAACACCCCGGACAACGCGGAACTGGTGATTTCCATTAGCACGGCGTCTCGTTGACCCGATTACGCCGGGCCGCGGCATCAAGCTTGTGCGCCACGCGTTCGATCACCGGCTCCCACTCGCCGTAGCGCGATTGCCTGAACATCGTGACCGAAGGATACCAAGGCATGCCGTCACCAGCAATTCCGTAACGCCATTCGGGGCTGTAAGGCGCGAGCACCCACACCGGTCTGCCGAGCGCGCCGCCGAGGTGTATCACCGCGGTGCAGACGCTGATCACCAGGTCGAGCGCCGAAACCAGCGCGGCAGTGTGCTCGTAATCCTCGCGCGCCTCCTGCCAGTCGACAACCTCGATGCCGGTCGTTGCCCTGATCCCGGCAAGCTCCTCGCTGCTGTCGGTGTATTGCAAGTTGACGAATCTTACCCCCGGCGTGCGCAGTATCGGCAACCACCGCGCGAGCGGCAGCGAGCGCATCGGGCGGCGCGTTTTCAGCGTCCCGCCCTGCCATGAAATGCCGACCTTGAGGCCGGGCCGAACGCAGCGAGCCGCTCGCGCCACAGCTGGACGCGCTGCGGGTCCGCCCGCAGATAGCCGCCGTGCTGGGGGAAGTCGGCGTAACTCCGGCGCAGATACTGCGGCAGGCTGCCCATCGCGATCTGCAGTTCGACTTTCGCATCGCGCACCACCTGCGGAAAATCGCGCGCCGGGGTCGTCGCATACACCGTTGCCGCGGGAAACGAGCGCCGGAACAACCCCTCCAGCTTGGGAGAGCACTCGACCACGCAGTGGCGGCTCGCCGCGATGATCTGCGGCAGACAGGAGGAAAACATGATCTCGTCACCGAGCCCCTGTTCGGCGTACACCAGGATCCGCCGCGCGGAAAGATCGCTGCCATCCCAGCGCGGGTAAGCGGCGGCGCGGCGCGGCTGATCGATGCTCAGCAGGCGTAAATCATAGTCGGGCCAGCCGCACGCAAAATCGTGCTGCAGCAGAAAAGCCAGTGACCGGTGCCACAACGCCAGCTCGAAATCAGGCTTGAGCCCGATAGCCCTGTTGTAGCAATCGATCGCTGCGTCGAGTTGGCCGAGATCCTGGAACACGATGCCGAGATTATTGAGCAATTCGGCATCGGCATCGTTCTGCCTGCGCGCACGCTGGTAATACCCGAGCGCCTCATCGGGGCGATGCATCTTCTGCAGCACAAACCCCAGGCAGGTCAGCACCTCGTAATCGTCGGGACGCTCGCCCAACAGTTGATGCAGGCGCGACAGCGCGTGCTCGAACTGCTCGAGTTCCACCCACTCGAGTATGAGATTTTTCAGTGTGCCGGGAAAATCGGGCGCAAGCTCGTGAGTGCGGAGAAAATGCTGCAATGCCGCCTCGTGCTTGCCGAGGCTCCGAAAAATCAGGCCCAGATTCGAGTGCGCCGGGGCGTTTCGCGGATCGAGCCGGATCGCCTCCTGGTAGCCGACGGCCGCGGCTTGCCGGTTCTCCTGCAGCCAATAGACATTCGCGAGCGCGGCGTGCGCGTCGGCAAAATCAGGCTTGGCCGCAACGGCCCGCTGCAGATGCGCCGCTGCTTCCTGCAGGTGCCCGCGCTTGCCGAGCAGCGCGCCGAGCAGGTAATGCGCGTCGACGTTCGCCGCATCGATTTCGAGCGCGCGCCGATAGAGCTTATCGGCATCGTCCACGGCACCCGCGTGCTGGGCGCGAAAACCCTGTTGCAGTATCGCGTCGAACGTCTGCCGATCGACAGTCCGGACGCGAGGCGCGCCGCGACCAAAAATGCGTGCTAGAAAATTAGCGAGAATCAATTGCGCGGCAGGCATAAAGTTCGCAGCGGCTATTATAGGTGCAGACGTGCTATTGACGCCTGAATCGCTTCAAGCCGATAATGTAACCAATTATTTCTTAAAGCAAAGTTGATAACTGCGCTGGGCGGCGGCGCTGACTGCTTCACGCCGATTGCCGCTTCCGACTTCA
>JAZDIA010000094.1:0-18702 GCA_043805375.1 Pseudomonadota bacterium | reverse complement strand
CGCGCAGATCGAGCTGCTGATCGGGCGACCCGGAATTGTTGCGCACGTACAGTCCGCCGATTTTGGACAGGAGTTCCGGCAAGCTACTGACCACGCTCGCTTCGATATCTTCCCTGGTGATGATGCGCACTCCGACCGGCGCGTCAAGGGCGCGTTCTGGGAACCGCGTAGCGGTAACGACCACAGCGTCTTCCCGGGCAAACGCCTGTGTCGCCAACACGAACACGGCTACGACAATGACTGATTTGGATTGCATGACTCCCCCCCGCAGCGAGCGTCCCCGCAAGCTGCACGATCTAAGCAAGAACAAGGAAACGCGGGGGAACGGTGGAATCGAAACTGGCACACCACTTCCCCGCAGTGTTTCCACCTGTCGCGGGAGGCCGGTCTCCGGGCTCGTGGGATCGGGTCTGTCGCCTTCCCGTAAGCGCTTACTTACAGTGGCTTCGTGACAGACCCGCGCTCACCTACCGTTGCGGGGGCAGCACAGGCTTGGGCGCGCATGCACGCCGTACCTGTTTCCCGTGTCACCCGCCTGCTGAAATCGCTGGCGGACACCTCTAACGAGTGCAGTGATTTTACACGCTATCGCCGAGCATCGGCCGGCAATGAATTAACCGCCTGCCAATCCTGCACTGGGTCAACGATATAGGATGGCTTGTTCATCATGGAAAGAGCATTGAGAATTGCCTGCTACTACTTGACTAGTCAGGATTTTTAAAACTATAGTGTGGCGATGGATGAGGAATTCGACACTCTTGAGGGCAAAATTGACCAGTTCCTTCAACTGTGTCAGCGCCTGAAGAGCGAAAACAAGGAGTTGAGGCTGCAGTTGATGTCCGCGCAAGGCGACCTAAAGCGCCTGAACGATAAAGTCGAGAGCGCCAAGACCCGGCTTGAAGCACTGCTAGACCAGATTCCCGAATGAGCGAGAAAGCCAAGCCCCTTGAGGTCAGCATTATGGGCCGCAATTATCGCGTCACCTGTGCCGACGGTGAGCGCGAGGCGCTGCTTGCCGCGGTTGCCTACGTCGACAAAAAAATGACCGAAATCAAAGCGGCGGGCAAGGTCCCGGGCACCGAGCGCATTGCCGTCATGACTGCGCTGAATATCGCGCATGAATTGCTTTCCGTAAAGATCGGCAGCGGCTTTGACATCGCGGAATTAAAGCGTAGAATGAATTCAGTGCAGTCGAAGCTCGATCAAGCGTTGTCGCAGCAAGATTCGCTGTTTTAGATCGCGCGCGGGCGGGCCAGACGGTAAAGAGTTTCCCTGCGATGCTCGTCAAGGCCATATATTCCTTGAACCAATATATGTGCTGAGGTTGCGGACCATAGCGCCGCTTTTGTGCGCGTTCCTTCGCCCAGTGCGACTGTGGACGTACCTACGGTGGCCGGAACGCAACCACTCTGGACTACAGGTTCAGAGGATGCTGGCCTGACGGCATTTGCGGGGAATCTAATAGCTGATTAATCGCAGACCCCGGTCTGCGATTTTTGTTTGTAGTGTTCCTCGCAATGCGCTACTGGCTGATGAAATCCGAGCCCGACGAGTTCAGCATCGACGACCTTGCGCGTGCGCCGCGGCACAGCATCGCCTGTCCATCACGCCCGTCGACCCGCACGAATGGAAATTCATTACCGCCAAACTGCTGAAATAATATGACCAAACTGAAAAACGACACCCTGATCCGCGCGCT
The DNA here is from genome assembly GCA_043805375.1 of Pseudomonadota bacterium. Lineage (GTDB taxonomy): Bacteria > Pseudomonadota > Gammaproteobacteria > Burkholderiales > SG8-39 > 2-12-FULL-64-23. Next base: position 17,003 of record JAZDIA010000094.1, on the reverse strand, counting down.
CTTGCGCCAGCCGACCGAGTACACGCCGGTATGGCTGATGCGCCAGGCCGGCCGCTACCTGCCGGAATACAATCAGACGCGCAGCCGCGCCGGCAGCTTTCTCGGCCTGTGCAAAAACCCGGGCTATGCCACCGAAGTCACGCTGCAGCCGCTGGCGCGGTTCGATCTGGATGCGGCCATCTTGTTCTCCGACATCCTCACTGTGCCTGACGCCATGGGGCTGGGGCTGTACTTTGCCGATGGCGAGGGGCCGAAATTCGAACGGCCGCTGCGCGACGAGTGGGCAATCCGCGACCTGGCCGTGCCCGACCCGGGCGTTGAGTTGCGCTATGTGATCGACGCGGTCAGCGAAATCCGGCGCGCGCTCGCCGGCAGCGTGCCGCTCATCGGCTTCGCCGGCAGCCCGTATACGCTCGCCTGCTACATGGTCGAAGGCGGCGCAAGCGACGATTTCCGCACCATCAAGACCATGCTCTACGCGCGGCCCGATTTGCTGCATCGCATCCTCGACGTCAATGCACAGGCCGTGACCAGTTACCTCAACGCCCAGATCGAAGCCGGCGCACAGGCGGTGATGATCTTCGACACCTGGGGCGGAAACCTGTCGCATGCGGCCTATCGCGAGTTCTCGCTCGCCTATTTGCAACGCATCATCGCCGGCCTCAAACGCGAGCAGGCAGGCGCGCGCATTCCGGCTATCGTATTCACCAAGGGCTGCGGCAACTGGCTGGAAGACATCGCCGCGATCGGCTGCGACGGCGTCGGTCTCGATTGGAGCGTGGACATCGGCCAGGCGCGAGCGCGCATCGGCGATCGTGTTGCCCTGCAAGGCAACCTTGACCCCGCCGTCCTGTTTTCCCCAACGGAAGTGGTGCAGCGCGAAACGGAAAAAATTCTCGCATCCTTCGGCCACGGCAACGGCCATGTATTCAATCTCGGCCACGGCATTTCCCAATTCACGCCGCCGGAAAAGGTCAAGGTCGTGGTCGATTACGTCCACGAATCGAGCCCGCGTTATCACGGCAACACCCTCGAAACCCGCGCCAGCTAAGGAGTTCTGCGTATTGCGCAAACCTTGACTTATGCACACCAGCGTGCTCCTGCCCAATGCGGCCCGCGCGCACCACGGTGACTCTAGAGTGAAAACGCAACATGCTGTTTTAAAATAGATAAGTGCTTAGCTGCAATTTTGAGCAGGAGCAGAAATTCCTTATGCCAAGGATGCTTACAGCGCGATTGCAAACTTATTCACAAAGTTACCCACAAAAATTGTGTACAACCTCTGTTCTCCTTTGGCAATAGGGTGATGCAGCAGTTTCCAGATAAATCGCTTCAAATTGCTTGCGTAGCTTCCTTAGCCGATTTTTTTTCCCCCGGCGGCAAATGAGCATACTGCGCGTTGCACTCGACCTGCCGCTGCCACACCTGTTCGATTACCGTTGTGCCGAGGCGAGCGTTGCTGACATTGGCATGCGCGTGCTGGTGCCATTCGGCAACAAGCAGGCGGTGGGCGTAATCGTCGGCCTCAGCGACTACTCTGAAATCGAGAGCCGGAAACTGAAGTCCGCGCTGCGCATCCTGCGCGAGACTCCGGCGCTCGGGCGCGACTGGCTGGAACTCGCGCAATTCTGCAGCGGCTACTATCACCGGCCGCTGGGGGAAGTCATTTTTGGCGGCCTGCCGGCGCGGCTGCGTAAACCCGGCGCCGCGCTGGCGCTGAAGCAGCCAGCTGCTTACCGCCTCAGTGCTGGCGGCGGCGCGGCGCTGGCGCAACTGCCCGCCCGCGCAAAGGTCAAACGCGGGCTGCTTCTCGCCCTATCGCAATCCGATTGCGCCGAACAGGTTTTGCTCCGTCAAAGCCAAAGCGCGAAGAAAGTCCTCGCCGAATTGGCCAGCGCCGGCTGGATCGAGCGCTATCAACTGTCACCACGGGCGGATACCGGCCGTTTCGTCGAGAACCTGGTACTCAATGCCGAACAGCAGCAGGTGTTGCAGGAAATCGAACGCGCCGGCCCAGGCTACGGGGTGTTTCTGCTGCATGGCATTACCGGCAGCGGCAAGACCGAAATCTACCTGCGTCTGATCGCGCGCACTTTGGCAGCGGGCAAACAGGCGCTGGTGCTGGTACCGGAGATCAATCTCACCCCGCGCCTCACACAGGAGTTCCACGCGCGCTTTCCTGATACGCCGCTCGTGAGCCTGCACAGCGGCCTCGCCGAGGGCGAGCGCACCCAACACTGGCTGCAGGCACAAAGCGGCGCGGCGGCGATCGTGCTCGGCACCCGACTCGCCGTGTTCACGCCCTTGCCAAAGCTGGCGCTGATCGTGGTGGACGAGGAACAGGACTCATCCTTCAAGCAGCAGGACGGATTGCGCTACTCGGCCCGTGACGTCGCCGTATTCCGCGCGCGCCAGGCGGGAATCCCCATCGTGCTCTGCTCGGCCACGCCGGCGCTCGAAACCTATGCGCGCGCGTTGTCCGGCCGCTACCGGCTGCTGCAGCTGTCGCAGCGCGCGGTGGCGCAGGCACAACTGCCGCTCGTGCGCACCGTCGATACGCGCAAGCACAAGCTCGAAGAAGGCCTGGCGCCAACGCTGATCGAGGCGCTCGGGGAGCGTCTCGCGCGCGGCGAACAGAGCCTGGTATTCCTGAACCGCCGCGGTTACGCGCCGGTACTGATGTGTCCGGCCTGCGACTGGGTGAGCGGCTGCACGCGCTGCTCCAGCCGCATGGTGCTGCATCTGGCCGACAACAGGCTGCGCTGCCATCATTGTGGCGCGAGCACGCCGATACCGCGCCATTGCCCGAGCTGCGGCAATGCCGATGTCCATCCCTTTGGCCGCGGCACACAGCGAGTCGAAGCGACCCTGGCCGCGCGCTTCCCGCAGGCGCGCATCCTGCGCATAGATCGCGACAGCACCCGCAGCAAAGGCAGTTTTTCCCGCATGCTGGCAGAGATACAAGACGGCCGCGCCGACATCCTCGTCGGCACCCAAATCCTCGCCAAAGGGCACGATTTCCCGAACCTGACTCTGGTCGCCGTGCTCAACGCCGACAGCGCGCTGTATTGTGCCGACTACCGCGCGCCGGAGCGCCTGTTCGCGCAGCTGGTCCAGGTCGCAGGGCGCGCCGGACGCGCCGGCCTGCCCGGCGAAGTTCTGATCCAGACGCAGTATCCGCGGCATCCGCTGTATGTAGCGCTGGCGCAGCATGATTACCCCGGCTTCGCACGCACGCTGCTCGCCGAGCGCGAGCAGGCTGGTTTCCCGCCTTACGTATTTGAAGCGGTGCTGCGCGCCGAAGCCGGAGAGCTTGAAATCGCGCTCGAATTCCTGCGCGAGGCAGCGGCGCTGGCGGGACTGCCCCCGGACGGGGTCACGCTCTACGATCCGGTGCCGATGACCTTGACGCGCCTGGCCGAGCGCGAACGCGCGCAGCTGCTCGCCCAGTCCGTATCGCGCAAGGCGCTGCAGACATACCTCGCTGCCTGGAATGCGAAGCTGCATGCCCTTCCGCAACGCGCAGTGCGCTGGCATCTGGACGTCGATCCGATCGAGTTTTGATCAAGGTATAATACGCGACCTTTTTCGCCGCAACCCGCCGCCTCTTGTCCGCCGCAATCAAGTCCCATCTCACCGGCCTGCTGACGCAGGCGCTGGCACGCGTGGCGCCGCAGCATTCGGCGTCCATCATCGCGCTCGAGCGTCCGAAGCAGGCCGCGCACGGTGACTGGGCGTGCAATGTCGCGATGCAACTGGCGAAAGAGCTGAAACGCAATCCGCGCGAACTGGCGCGCTCGCTGATCGAGAGCCTTCCAACCTCGCCGTGGCTGGAAAAAGCCGAGCTTGCCGGGCCCGGCTTCATCAATCTGCGCCTGAAACCGGCGGCCAAGCTCGATGCGGTGCGCACGGTGCTCGCCGCCGGCGCACGCTACGGGCACGCCGACGTTGGGCGGGGTCGGCCGATCCTGGTCGAATTCGTCTCCGCCAATCCCACCGGGCCGCTGCATGTCGGACACGGCCGGCAGGCGGCGCTCGGCGATGCGATCTCGGCCCTGCTCGAAGCGCAGGGCTGGAAGGTGACGCGCGAGTTCTATTACAACGACGCCGGCGTGCAGATCGACAATCTGGCGCTATCGGTGCAGGCGCGCGCGCGCGAGCGGCGCGGCGAAGCGGTGACGTTCCCCGAATCCGGCTACCGCGGCGAATACATACGCGAGATCGCCGCGAACTATCTCGCCCAACGCGGCGATCCCGGTGATCTCGGGGCAGTGCGCAGATTCGCCATAGCCGCATTGCGCCGCGAGCAGGACGAGGACTTGAAGGCATTCGGCGTGAGATTCGACAACTACTACCTCGAATCCTCGCTCTACACCGAGGGCAAGATCGAGGCGACGGTCAGCGCGCTCGCCGCCTCGGGCAAAACCTATGAGCAGGAAGGCGCGCTGTGGCTCAAGACCACCGATTACGGTGACGACAAGGACCGGGTGATGCGCAAATCCGACGGCAGCCACACTTATTTCGTGCCCGACGTCGCCTACCACGTCACCAAGTGGCAGCGCGGTTTCGCGCACGCGGTCAATATCCAGGGCTCGGATCATCATGGCACGATGGCGCGGGTACGCGCCGGACTGCAGGCCTTGAATTCTGTAACCGGGGCCGGCATTCCCGGAAACTACCCCGACTATGTGCTGCACAAAATGGTGACGGTAATGAAGGGAGGCGAGGAGGTAAAACTCTCCAAGCGCGCCGGCAGCTACGTCACCGTGCGCGACCTGATCGACGAGGTGGGGCGCGATGCGGTGCGTTTTTTCCTGGTTTCGCGCAAAGCCGATACCGAGTTCGTGTTCGATGTCGACCTCGCTAAATCGCAGACCGAGGACAATCCGGTCTATTACGTGCAGTACGCGCATGCGCGCATCTGCTCGGTGCTCGCGCAATGGGGCGCAAACCCGCAGACACTCCCAGCCGCCAGGCTCGCGCCACTCACCCTCCCGCGCGAGCTCGCGTTGGCGCAGCGGCTCGGAGAATTCCCGGAAATGCTGGCCGAGGCGGGGCGCGAATTCGCGCCGCACACGGTGGCGTTCTACCTGCGCGAACTGGCAGGGGAGTTCCACAGCTACTATAATGCCGAGCGCATACTCGTCGCAGACGAGGACCTCAGGTTGGCGCGGCTGGCTCTCATCGTCGCCGTGCGCCAGGTGCTGCAAAACGGTCTCGCGCTCCTGGGCGTGAGCGCTCCTGAAAAAATGTAAATGGCCAAAGACTATAAAGCGAAAGCGGCGACAAGAAAAAAAAGCGGCGGTGGCATGCTGCTCGGGATTTTCATCGGCCTCATTCTCGGACTGGTCGTCGCGGTCGGGGTCGCTTGGTATATGAACAAGACCCCGATCCCGTTCCTCAACAAGGTAAAGCCGCCGGAGAAAGCGGCAGCGGAGCCGGGGAAGGCGATCGCCAAGCCGGACGAAAAGACCACGCAACAGATGGAAAAGCCGCGCTTCGAGTTCTACAATATCCTGCCCGGCGTTGAGGAACCGGTGACCGAGCAACAGATCAAGCAGGCGGCCAAGCCCGGCGCGCCCACGGAGAATTTCCTGCTGCAGGCCGGCTCGTTTCAAAATCCCGCCGATGCCGACAACCTGAAAGCCCGGCTTGCGTTGCTTGGAGTGGAGGCGGGCGTGGAACCGATCAATCTTGCCGAAAAAGGCACGTGGTACCGGGTGCGCATCGGGCCGTACAGCAAGGTGGACGAAATAAACCGCGTGCGCCAGAGCCTGGCACAGAACGGAATCGAAGCTTCACTGGTCAAAATCAAGGATCCTGGCGCCAACTGAGCACAGGACGCTTTCCGGGAGAATCAGGTGTTGAAACGGCTTGCAATGGGATTGGCCCTGTTTTTCGCCGCGGGCTTGGCGCAAGCACAACCTGTGGCGGGCGTCGAGTATCGGGAGCTTTCCACGCCGCTGCCTGTCGATACCGCCGGCAAAATCGAAGTCATCGAGTTCTTCTGGTACGGCTGCCTACATTGCTACAATTTCGAGCCGGTGCTTGGACTATGGGTGAAAGCGATGCCCAGGGACGCGCAGTTCCGCCGTATCCCCGCCATTTTCAACAACGAGTGGGAGCAAGGCGCGCGCGCCTACTATGCGCTCGAGGCCATCGGCGAAATCCCGCGCCTGCACAAACCGTTGTTCGACGCTGTGCATCAGGACACGCAGCTTAAGGTGGGGAACGAAGCGGCCCTCACCGAATGGCTGGGCAAGCAGGGCGTGGATACGAAGAAATTCGCCGCCGCCTACCGCTCCTTCAGCGTCGAAGGGAAAGTAAAGCGGGCCGCGCAGATCACCCAAGCATACAAGATCGAGGGCGTGCCTTCGATGGCGGTGAACGGCAAGTACGTGGTCGTCACCGATAACATGAAGTCTTTCGAGCAGATGCTCGCCGTCGCCGATTACCTGATCGAGCAATCGCGCAAGCAAAGCGGCAAGGCTGCGCCGACGAAGTAGGTACAGGCGTTGCGGCAGCCGGGAACCGTTTCCTGCAGCGCTCATGCGTACGGCGAGAATAAAGGCCCATTCCTCCAGCCATAAGCGCTTTGGCAAACTCGCGCCGGATGGCCTATTATTCGGGCTTCAGGCTTGGCTCAGGGAAAACGCAATGATCCTTTTAAGAACGGCCTTGGCGGCGCTCGCCGCGCTGTTGCTCGCGTTCGCGCCGACAGGCGTCCACGCCCAGACGCAGTCCATGCCGCAACTCGGCCGCGATTACGTCCGCCTCGACCCGCCGCGTCCCGTGGCGAGCGGCGACAAGATAGAGGTCATCGAATTCTTCTACTACGGCTGCCTGGTCTGCTACGAGCTCGAACCAACGCTCGCGCGCTGGTCGTTTAATGCGCCCGGTTCGATCATGTTGCGCCGCGTGCCGGCGATGTCCTCCGACAACTGGGACAATTTCGCCAGGCTGTTCTACACGCTGGAGGCTACCGGCCAACTGGCGCGCCTGCACTGGCCGGTGTACGACAATTTCCACTTCGACGGCGTCAAGTTGAACGAAGAGGCGGCAATGCTCGACTGGGTGTCCCACAATGGCATCGACAAGGAAGAATTCAGCGGCATTTACCACTCGCCCGAAATCCAGGCGAAGCTGGCTGAGGCGCGCGAGATGACCCGGAATTACGAAATAAGGGGCGTGCCGAGCATCGTGGTCGACGGCAAATTCGTGACTTCGGCGCGCATGACCGGCGGCACGCGCGAACTGATGCAGGTCGTCGTCCAACTGGTCGAGCTGGCGCGCAGGGAACGCGGGAAATAACCGCCCTGGCGCCGCAAAACATTTTCATCGCCGGTGCCTCCAGCGGCATCGGCGCCGCCCTGGCGCGGCGTGCCGGGACGGAGTGGTTGTTCACGATACGGTGGGCGGTCGCGTGACCCAGCTTGCGTTTGCTCATGGTACTGAGTAAAATTACTCACCATGATGAGCGGATCGCCAAGCCATTCCTTTCCGCGTGACTACGCCGCCGTACTCGCCGCCCGCCTGGGAGAGCCGCGGCGCTTTCTGCAGGTGGTGGCCGGTCCGCGCCAGGTCGGCAAGACCACGCTAGTGCAACAGGTGCTGGCGGAGATCGACCGTCCCAGCGTCTTCGTTTCCGCCGACGAACCGGCGTTGCGCGATACGGCCTGGCTGGCCGCGCAGTGGGAGCGCGCCCGCCTGCTGGCGAAGGACGCCGGCAAGCATGGCGCGGTGCTGGCCCTGGACGAAGCGCAAAAGATTTCCGGCTGGTCGGAGGCGGTGAAACGCCTCTGGGACGAGGACAGCCGCGCCCGCCTGCCGCTGCGCGTGGTGCTGCTCGGCTCCGCGCCGCTGCTCGTGCAGCGCGGGCTGGCGGAAAGCCTGGCCGGACGCTTCGAGATCCTGCACCTGCCGCACTGGTCCTTCGCCGAGATGCGCACCGCTTTCGGCTGTTCGCTGGAGCAATACCTCTACTTCGGCGGCTATCCCGGCGCTGCGCCGCTGATGGACGATCCGCCGCGCTGGCGGCGCTACCTGCTCGATGCGCTGGTGGAGACAACGATCGCGCGCGACGTGCTGCTGCTCACCCGCGTGGATAAGCCCGCACTCCTGCGGCGCTTGTTCGAGCTGGGATGCCGCTATTCGGGGCAGGTGCTCTCGTACACCAAGATGCTTGGCCAACTCCACGACGCCGGCAACACCACCACGCTCGCCCACTATCTGGAGCTGTTGGCCGGAGCCGGGATGCTCACCGGCCTGACCAAATTCGCCGGTGCGGCCGTGCGCAGTCGCGGCTCCAGTCCCAAACTGCAGGTCTTCAACACGGCGCTGCTCACCGCGCAGTCCGGGCTCACGCCGGCCGAGGCCCGCGCCGACCACGAGTTCTGGGGGCGTCTCACCGAATCTGCCGTTGGAGCGCACCTGGCCAACGCCGCAGCGTGTGGCCTGTGCGAGCTGTTCTACTGGCGCGAGGGCAACCGGGAGGTGGACTTCGTGGTGCGTGCTGGCCGCATGCTCGTGGCGATCGAAGTGAAGAGCGGCCGCGCCCCTGTCGCGCATTCCGGCTTGGCCGCATTCAGCGAGGCCTTCAAGCCGAAGCGCACCTTGCTCGTGGGCGGCGACGGCATTCCGGTAGACGAGTTCCTGTCGCGGCCGGTCACAGACTGGCTGCAACCCTGAGGCGAATCCGATGAGCCGGAACTACGAAAAGCTGAAAACCCTGCTGCAGGAGCTGTTCCAGCTCGACCAGCCCGACCTGGACTTCGGTCTCTACCGCGTCATGCACGCCAAGAGCGCCGAGGTGTCGCAGTTCCTCGACAAGGGGCCCTGCTGCCGCAGGTGCAGACGGCGTTCGGGCAGTACAAGTCGTCCGACAAGGCCGAGATCGAGGGGGAGCTGGCCAAGGTCATCGCGGGCATCGAGGCCGCGGGCATGGACCCCGCGCAGTCGCCCAAGGTCGACGACCTGCGCGCCCGGCTCAAGAGCGACGTCGTGGACGTGGGCGTGCTGGAAAGCGAGCTCTACGACCAGCGGCGTTGTGATATTCGCGTCTGAAACTTGAAAGGAACTGCCATGAACGATCCTATCGTCATTGTCTCCGCAGTACGCACACCCATGGGCGCTTTCCAGGGCGAGCTGAAGCACTTTGCAGCCGCCGAATTGGGCGCGGCCGCCATCCGCGCCGCGGTTGAACGCGCCGGAATCGAACCCGAGCAGGTGGACGAAGTCATCATGGGCTGCGTGCTGCCCGCGGGCCAGGGCCAGGCGCCCGCGCGCCAGGCTTCGCTCGGTGCCGGCCTGCCGCTCGCGGCCGGCTGCACCACCATCAACAAGATGTGCGGCTCGGGCATGAAGGCGGCGATGCTGGCGCACGACCTGCTCGCAGCAGGCACCAACGACATCATGGTCGCCGGCGGCATGGAGTCGATGAGCAACGCGCCCTATTTGCTGTTGAAAGCGCGCGGCGGCTATCGCCTGGGCCACGGCCAGCTGCTTGACCATATGTTCTACGACGGCCTGGAAGACGCTTATGAAAAAGGGCGGCTGATGGGCAGCTTCGCGGAGGATTGTGCCGCCAAGTACGCCTTCACCCGCACCGAGCAGGACAAGTTCGCGGTCGCCTCGCTCGAACGCGCGCAGGCGGCGAACAAGAACGGCTGGTTCGCCTGGGAGATAACACCCATGGCGATCAAGGCGGGCAAGGACGAGCGCCCCATGGAAATGGACGAGTCGCCGTTCAAGGCCAATTTCGACAAGATTCCCGCGCTCAAACCCGCGTTCAAGAAGGACGGCACCATCACCGCCGCCAACTCGAGCTCGATTTCCGATGGTGGTGCGGCGCTGGTGATGATGCGCCGCTCGACTGCGGAAAAACTCGGCCTCGCGCCGCTTGCGATCGTGGTCGGCCACAGCACCCATGCACAGGAGCCAGGCTGGTTCACCACCGCCCCGGTCGGCGCGATCAGGAAGCTCTACGACAAGACCGGCTGGAGCGCAGACACGGCCGATCTGTACGAAATCAATGAAGCCTTCGCCGTCGTGACCATGGCGGCGATGAAGGAGCATGGCTTGGCGCACGAAAAGGTCAACATTCACGGCGGCGCCTGTGCCCTCGGCCATCCGGTCGGCGCGTCCGGCGCGCGCATCGTGGTAACGCTGATCGGCGCCTTGCGCAGGACCGGCGGCAAGCGCGGCATCGCCAGCCTGTGCATCGGCGGCGGCGAAGCGACCGCCATGGCGATCGAACTGGTTTGAACGAAATCGACCGCGACGAAAGCCGTCCGTGATCCTCAGCCGGGAACAGCAGATGATCCGCGACTCGGTGCGCGCTTTCGCCGCCGAACGCCTCGCCCCGAATGGCGCGCGTTCGGCCGCTCGTGCGCAGCGTTGGACTATAATCCGGCTGCGTGCAGTTCGCGCCGGGACGCCGCGAGCGCGCCTTGCATCGCTTCCTTCGCGGCCCGCTGCTCGATCGAGGTAAAAGCCATGAAACCAGTTGCATCCGCAGTTGCCGCCATCTTGTTATCGATTCCGCTTGTCGCAAGCGCGCAAAGCTGGCGGCCGCCCGCGGACAGCGCGCGCTGCCCGTCCAAGTGGGGAGCGGGCGACGAGCGCGGCTCGGGCAATCACATGAAAAATCCGGAGACCGTGCTGCGTGCCGTGCGGCTGATCAGGACCGGCGAGGTCATCGAAATGAGCCACGTGCTCGGGCCCCGCATGCCGTTCTTCGGTCCGCGCGTCTTCAATATGATAACCAAGCGCACGTTCATGAACGCCGGCGCGAACGCGCGCGGCAGCAACGAGGAAATCGTAACCAGCGAAATCGGCCAGGTCGGCACGCAGTTCGACGCCCTTGTGCACCAGACCATCGACGATTCGCTGTACAACTGCTTCAAGGTCGATGAGGTGGCGACGCGCTCGGGTTTCACCAAGCTTGGCGTGGAAAAAGTCGGCATGATTTTCGCGCGCGGCGTGCTGATCGACATGGCGGGACTGAAAGGCGTGGAGATGCTCGGCGACACTTACGAGATTACGGTCGACGACCTGCAACAAGCGCTTGCGCAGCAGAACCTCGAGTTGCAACCGGGCGACGCCATCATCATCAACACCGGCTGGGGCAAGCTCTACGGCAAGGACAATGCCCGCTTCGTGAAATCCGCTCCCGGCATCGGCGTGGCCGCCGCCGAGTGGCTGGCGACGCAGGATCCGGTACTGGTCGGCTCCGACAACTGGCCGGTCGAGGTGGCGCCGAACCCGGATGAGGACCTGAGTCTGCCGGTGCACCAGATTTTCCTCGCGGTGAACGGCATTCACATACTCGAAAACCTGAAACTGGATGAGCTGGTAGCGAGGAAGATACACGAGTTCGCGTTCACGATGCAGCCGTTGAAGATTCAGGGCGGATCTGGTTCCACGGTCGCGCCGGCCGCAATACGCTGATTCCATTTCTACTTCAATAGGGCATTCACTATCCAGTCCCAGGCAACGATGGACTTGACCTGCGGCATGTCGTTCTCCAGCGCCAGCAAGCCCGTTTGAAGCTGGTCTTCGAGCGCGTCGATGGAATCGAACGCTTTATTGTGGAAGTGTTTCTCGCGAAGTTCGTCCCACAGATGCTCGACCGGATTGAGTTCCGGAGCGTAGGGCGGCAGACTGAGCAGTTTCATATTGCCGGGCGGCTTGAGTTCGGTACTGGCATGCCAACCGGCCCCGTCGAGCACCAGGATGATGCGGTGCATCGGATGGCGCGCTCCGACTTCGTCGAGGAAGATTTGCATGCAATCGGTGTTGACGTGCGGCAGGATGAGCGAATCGAGCTCGCCGTTGAGCACATCTACCGCGCCGTAGGCGTAAGTGTATTCGTGGGTCATCATGGCGCGGCACAGCGGGCGCAGCGGCCGTGGCGCCCAGCAGCGCCGCACGTCGTTGATGCGCCCGAAACGTGCCTCATCCTAGAACATCAGCTTGACCGGGGCCGTCTGCGGCCAGCCGGCGATGAGCCGGGCAAGCGTCTCGGGGAGTTTTTTTCCACGCCTCCTGCGCCACGGGATCGCTCTTGGGGTGGCGTTTGTCCGGCGCCAGCTTGCGCCAGCCGTGCCGGTGCAGGAGGTTGTAGACCGATGAGAGGGCCATGGTGCGCCCCATTGCGGCCTCCAGTTCGGCCTTGATTTGGGGGACCACCAGGATGCCGCCGTTCTGAGCGCGATCGAGGAACGGCGCCAGGACTTCGGCTTCGCGCTCGATGCTCAGGTTCTGCCGCCGTCGCCCGCCCGGACGCTGGCGCTGCCCGTCGCCCACAGTCTCGCCGGCCAAGAACCGATTGCGCAAGCGGCAGGTCCACGCCACCGAGCGGCCGATAACCTTTGCCGTCTGTTCGAGGCTCAATCCGTGCGACAGCGGCAGCACCACCGCCTGCGCCTGCCGCAACTCCTCGATCGTCTTGGCCCTCAGGATCATCTCCTGCGCCATCTCCAATACCTCCGCTCCACGCGCCGTTCTGGCCATCGCACACCCCACAGGGTTGTCGAGAAGCCATTATTATAGCCCTAATGATATGGCAATGGAATGAGACGCTGGCCGCCGCCCTGTGTCGCGCCTATTTCGTCGATGGCATCAACATCTCCAACCCGGACGACGCCATCGCCGTGTGCGCCAGGTTCGGGCTGAAGGCGGAAGAGGTTCGCGCCGCGATCAACGATCCGGCGATCAAGGACCTGTTGAAAACCGATGTGGACAAGGCCATAGTCCGCGGCGCGTTCGGCTCGCCTTATATTGTCATCGACAACGAGCCGTTCTGGGGCGCCGACCGCCTCGAACATGTCGAGAAGTGGCTCTCTAGTCCGGATCGTAGAAATTTACAACGCCATGGTCCCATCCCGGCAGGTATGAGACGCCAGGCCCCGATTCCCGTTACGCCTGTCTCAAGCGCTGCGCGTAGGCGTCACCGAATCGCTCTACGGCATCCCAATCGGTGTACTCGTAATCCCGCGTCGTGTCGGTCTCGCCGCCGCCCAAGCCGACGAACACGATCATCACCCTGCGCTTGATTGGGCCGTACAGACTGTACTTGAGCGCTCCGGCAAAACTGGCCGTCAATTGCGGCTGCCAGCCGGTCCGGCGCATGAATTTGTCCAGATAACGCTGCGCCGCTTTGGGTTTCGGGCGTGGCCCGCCAGCGCTCAGGCTCACCGAGAAAAAGGCGCAGGGCCGGGCGGCAAGAACCGCGCGATGCCGGCGTATCAGCGTGCGCAGATAAGCCGGATGGCGGCCGTAGTGAATCGAAGCACCGACCATCACGCCGTCGTAGACCGCCGGATCGAGATCGGTTCGCGCCGTGCCGGCCGGCAGGACTTCCACGTTGTGCCCCTTTTCGCGGAGCTTGTGCGCAATGCGCTCGGCGATGCGGGCGGTCTGGCCTTCGGTGGTGGCGTAGAGCAGCAGGATGCGGGGCATGGGAATCGGGATATCGGCTACCGCGTCATAAAGTGCTGCAACGGCTATTTGAACCTTCCCGGCGCAGGCGAAATGATGCGCGAGCGAACCACCGAAGTCAATTACTTGCCTTGTCCAATGGGGTGCGTGCCGCGCGGGCCGCAGCTCTTGCGCGGCTGCACGTCAAATGGCTACATCCACTGATAGCGCAGACCCACCCAGGCCCCGCGCGGAACGCCGGGGCCACGGAATTGCTCGTTGATCGGATTGGCGCCGTCGAACGTCCGGCCGGGTCCGGTGAAAAAATTCTCGCCCAGAACGCCCATGTTCGAATAGCGCTTGTCGAACAAATTCGTCACCCGGGCAAACAGGTCCAAGCCCTTGGCGACGCTGATCCGCCCATCCAGATTCACCACCACATAGCCCGGAACCCGGCCGCTGACATCCTGGTTGTTCTCGTCGCCCCGGGCGAACACGCTGCTGCTATAGATGACGTTCGTACCGAGCGAGGCGCGATCGCCGAAGTCGTATTGAAACCGCAGTTTCAGGTTATGTTGCGGAATGCCCGGGATCCGGTCGCCAGGGCGCACCTGGATGGCCCCATTTACATCGGCCATCGAATTGCTCGGCGAATTGAGCTCGAACGGCGATTCGAAGGTGGCGTTCACGAAACTGTAGCGGGCCGAAGCCGTGAGCGCGTTCCGCTTCGTGCTCAGCGCGAGTTCCAGCCCGTCGCGGCGCGTCTGGCCGACGTTCTGGAAGAAACCGGCATTCGTCGCCGCCCCGCCCGAACTGATGAACTGGATGTCATCGTCCAGCACCGTCCGGTAAATCGCCGCACTCCACTGCGTGTCGCGCGAAAGCTTGCCGCGAAGGCCGGCCTCCGCCGTGCGCGACACGACCTTCTTCAGCGCCGGGTCGGCGAGGAAGTTGTTGGGCAGCTTGCACGGGGCCGCCGGATCGGCGCAGGCGAGCTCGATCGGCGTCGGCGCCCGCATGCCCTCGTTGTAGGCGGCATAAGCGGTCAGCCGCTCGTCCGACGTGAAATTGATTCCGACCGCGGGGTTGAAGCGGGAGAACGCGTGCTCGCCATTCAACAGCGGATCCGCCCCCGTCATATCCTCGATCTTCACCGTCACCCGGTTGTAGCGGCCGGAGCCGGTGAGCGCCCATTGCTCGTTCAAGTTGAGCGTGTCGGTGAAGAACACGCCGTAGTAGTCGTTGCGCGTCCGCGCGCCGGTTTCCTGCACGAAAGCCGACGTGCCGACGGTTCCGCGCTCGGAGGTGAACACGGCCTCCTGCAGTTCCTGGTTGAACTTCGCCCTGCCGAAATCCCCGCTCGCGCCGATGGAGAACCGGTTTTCGCGCTGCGCCAAATTGCCGAGCATCGTCAGCTGCAGCCCGAGTCCGTAGCTGTCCTGATCGATCATCGAGCGGTTATTGGACGCCTGCACCGGGTCGGTTATCAGGTCGAAATTGTCGTTCATGTTGCTGCTGTAGTTGGAGTTCTTGTACTTGCGGTAATAAAAATTCCCGCCGAGCATGAGCTCGTCGGTGAGGAAGCGGCTGCCCTTGGCGGTGAGAAAGGCGAGTTCGTTGTGGTTCTGATCCGGGAACGTATAGGGTTGGCGAATGTTGTCGAGAAAGGACACCGGGAGGGTCTGCGTCCCCTGGAGGGTGTTGTCCGCGAGCGTGAGACTCACGTCGAAATCGGTCTTGTCGTCCTGCCAGCCCACCTTTCCGAAGAACTGCTGGACCGTGCTCGGATTGTGCTCGGCCCAGCCGCGATCGTCCACATAGTTGCCGGTGAAGAAATAGTCCAGCTCATCCTTTTTGCCGCCGTATTCGAACTCGACACCCTTGCGGCCGAATGATCCTGCGTAAGTCTCGATCGCCCCGCCGGGATAGTGGCTGCCGCTCTTGGTATATACCGCGAGCGCGCCCCCGAGCGTATTCAAGCCAAAAGCCGGGTTGGAGCCGGGGATGAGTTGGATGCTGGAAATGGCCGATTGCGGAATCAGGTCCCAGTTCACCACGTCGCCGAAGGGTTCATTGATGCGCACCCCGTCCTGGAACACGGAGAGCCCTTGGGGCGTGCCGAGCACCGGGGAGGCGGAAAAACCGCGGAAGTTAACATCGGACTGGAACGGATTGCCCTGGGCCGAGTTGATGGTGACGCTGGTGGGATTCTGCTCCAGGTAGTCGCCGACATTCGTCTGGCGCTGCTGGCTGAGTTCCCTGCTGGTGAATATTTGCACGTTGGCCGGCACGTCGCGGACCGGCGCCCCCAGCCCCGGGAGAGGAGAAGTGCCGACAACCGTCACCGTTGATGTCTCAAGGACTTCCGCGGGATTTTCTGCCAGGGCAAGCTGGGCCTGCAGGCCGGCGAAAACGATCCCCGCCGCCAGGGGCACTACGCGCCGCCAGGCCGGGACGCCTGGCCGTCGCAGCTTATCGTTCCCGGAATCGGCCGCGCCCGGGCGCGGCGCCGCAGGCCTGCGGCAACAGGTTTTTTCCATCGTTCATTCCTCCCGATTAGGTTTATTAGTCGGGAGGATAGCAAGCAGGCACAAGCTTTGTATCGGGAAAAACTCCCGAAATTGGCCGGGAAAATCCTCAGCCGGGCGGCGTGATCACGCCGTTGCGCAGCGCGATATGGACCAGCGCGGCGGTTGTGGTGGCATGGAGTTTTTCTTTGATCAGCGCCTGATAGTTGGCCACCGTTTTCTGGCTCAGGCTCAAAGCGGCTGCGATGTCGGCAAGCGATCGCCCTTCGGCAATCAGCCGGAAGACCTCGAATTCCTTCGCCGACAGAACGGCCAGCGGACCGGTGTCGCCGCTGCCGAGCGCAAGCCGCTGCGCGATATCCGGGCTGAGGAATATGCGGCCGGCGCATATCTGGCGTACGGCCTCAATCAGCGTCTCAGGCTCGCTATTCTTTGTGACATAGCCGCGGGCGCCTGCTTGCAACGAGCGCGCCGCGAACACCGCGTCCTCGTGCATGCTGAAAACCAGCACGCGCGCCAGCGGCTCGCACGCAACGATGCGGCGGATCAAGGTGAGCCCGCCGGCGCCCGGCATGGACAAGTCGACGATGCTTACGTCGGGTTCGTGCCGGCGAAATTCGGCATAGCCCTGCTCCGCGTTCGCCGCCTCGGCAACGACCTCGAGATCCCCGCTGCGTTCCAGAAAGCGGTGGTAACCGGCACGCACAACGGCATGGTCGTCGACGAGCAGGATCCGGATCACGAGACGGACCGTGCCCCGATCAGCACCGGCAGGACGACCTCGATGCGCGTGCCGCCCAAGGGAACTTCCGAGAACGACAAACTGCCGCCCAGCGCACTGATGCGCTCGCGCATGCCGAGCAAACCGAATCCGGCGCCGGCACCGTTCACCGGGATGCCGGTACCGTGATCCTTGATTGCCAACGTAATGCAATCGCTGCCTGACGGGTCGATCGCGGGGCGACGGATGGTGACAGCGGCTTGGGCGGTGTGCGCGTGCCGGGCAATGTTCGTCAGGCTTTCCTGCACGGTACGGTAGATGGCGATGTTCGTGAC
>JAZDIA010000093.1:0-47287 GCA_043805375.1 Pseudomonadota bacterium | reverse complement strand
CCATGGCGCTGCTGCGCCACGCGGCCGATCCGCAGCCCCTGATCGGAGAAGGCTACTGGTGGGGCGAAATCAGCAACGAAGCGCGCGGGCATAACGGCTTCGGCTACGATCCGCATTTTCTCCTGCCGGAATTGGGCAAGAGCGCGGCCGAACTCGACGCCGAGCACAAGAACCGGCTGTCGCATCGCGGTCAGGCACTGCGCCAACTGGTCGAAAAATTGCGCCGCTTTCCCTGATGCGAAGAACGATAGACCGCAGAGGACGCTGAGGAAATCGGAAATCAGACGGAACTTTTGCCCTCCTCTGCCTCCGCTGCGTTAAAACTCGGACCACAGTCCGGCACCCATGCATGCCGAAAGCGCAAGCGTCGTGTCAAGCCCGGGTAGCGTGAGCCTGAAGGCGCTGCCGCCGCTGGCGCTTTACGTACACATTCCCTGGTGCGTGAGGAAATGCCCGTACTGTGACTTCAATTCGCACGAGGCTCGCGGCGAAGCGCCGGAGGAGGACTACGTGCAGGCGCTGATCGCCGACCTGGAACTCGCCCTGCCGCAGATCTGGGGCCGGCGCGTGTACTCGGTATTTTTCGGCGGCGGCACGCCCAGCCTGTTCTCCGCCCGGGCGATCGAAGAGCTGCTGGCCGCGTTCCGCGCCCGGCTCAACCTCGCCGCGGATGCGGAAATTACGCTGGAAGCCAATCCGGGCACTTTCGAATCGGCCAAGTTCTGCGACTACTGCGCCTGCGGAATTAACCGCCTGTCGATCGGCATCCAGAGCTTCAATTCCGCGCACTTGCAGGCGCTGGGCCGCATCCACGACGGCGACGAGGCGCGCCGGGCCATCGGCATCGCGCAGGCCAATTTCGACAACATCAACCTCGACCTGATGTACGCCCTGCCGCAGCAGAACCTGCAGCAGGCGGAACAAGACATCGCCACTGCAGCAGGTTTCGGCACTGCGCACCTTTCGGCGTACCAGCTCACGCTGGAACCCAACACCCTGTTTCAGCGCCATCCGCCGCCGCTGCCGGAGGGCGAACTCGCAGCCGACATGCAGGACATGATAGAGGCGCGGCTCGCGGCAGGCGGGTTTGTCAATTACGAGACCTCGGCCTTCGCCAAGCCGGGGTGCGAATGCAGGCACAATCTCAATTACTGGCGTTTCGGCGATTACCTCGGCATAGGCGCCGGCGCGCATTCCAAGCTTTCGTTCCCGGAGCGCATCGTGCGCCAGATGCGCTACAAGCAGCCGCGCGAATACCTACAGAAAACGGCCGCCGGCTCGCCGGTGCAGGAAGAGCATGCGGTTTCACGCAGGGATCTGGGCTTCGAGTTCATGATGAATGCGCTGCGCCTGGCCAAGGGTTTCGAGGTGGCGCTGTTCGCCGAGCGCACCGGTCTCGCCCTCACCGCGGTGGAGCGGCCCTTGCGCGAAGCCCTCGAGCGTGGTCTGATAACGCGTGACCATGTCCGCATCGCACCTACGCGGCGCGGGCAGCGGTTTTTGAACGATCTGCTGCAACTATTCCTGCCGCCGGGTGGGGCAAGCTGAGGGGAGCATGTGGGAATGTATGCTTCCATTATGTAACGGACATTCAATCAGCGCTTGAGGGAGAACAACATGAACTGGGCCGGACTCATCATTTTCCTCGCGATTCTCGCAGGGCCCTTCGTCTGGGCCATCTCGATCTACAACGGCCTGGTGGCCCTGCGAAACCGCTTCAAGAACGCCTTTGCGCAGATCGACTTGCAACTGAAGCGCCGCTACGACCTGATCCCGAACCTGGTGGAAACGGCCAAAGGCTACATGGCGCACGAGCGCCAGACCCTGGAAGCGGTGATCTCGGCGCGCAACACCGCGGTCGGCGCCAACCAGCGCGCCGCGGCAAACCCTGCAGATGGCGCCGCAATCCAGGGACTCGCCGCGGCCGAGGCCGGGCTCTCCGGCGCGCTCGGGCGCCTGTTCGCCCTGTCCGAAGCCTATCCGGATCTCAAGGCCAACCAGAACATGATGCAGTTGTCGGAAGAACTCACCAGCACCGAGAACAAGATCGCGTTCGCGCGCCAGTCGTTCAACGACGCGGTGATGAGCTACAACATCCGCATCGAGTCCTTCCCGGACAATATCCTCGCCGGAATGTTCCAGTTCAAGGCGGCCGAGCTGCTGCAGGCGACCGAATCGGCGGAGGAGCGCAAGGCGCCCAAGGTGTCGTTCAGCTAACCGCCGGAGCCGAAGTGGCGGCAAGACCGCGATGAATTTCTTCGAGCAGCAGGACGCGGCGCGGCGCAACACCAAGCGCCTGATCTTGCTGTTCCTGCTGGCGGTGGTGGCGATCGTCATCGCCGTGAACGTCGTCGTGGGCTTCGCCCTCATGGGACTGTCTGCCGAAGCCCTGACCGGCGCAACATCGTTCGTGATGCCGAAGTCGTTCCACCTGTACCTGACGCTCGCCACCCTGGCGCTCATCGCCGGCGGCAGCCTGTTTCAGATCCTGAGCCTCGCCGGAGGCGGCGCGGAGCTGGCGCGCATGATGGGCGCGCGGCTGCTGCTGAGGAACAGCGGCGATCTGTCCGAGCGTAGACTGCTCAACGTGGTCGAGGAGATGGCCATCGCCTCTGGCACGTCCGTGCCGCAGGTGTTCGTGATGGACGACCAGCAGACGATCAATGCGTTCGCCGCCGGCTTTTCGCCCAGCCAGGCGGCCGTGGTGGCCACGCGCGGTACCCTGGAGCAGCTCAACCGCGATGAGCTTCAGGGCGTGATCGGGCACGAGTTCAGCCACATCCTGAACGGGGACATGCGCCTCAACCTGCGCCTGATGGGCGTGCTCGCCGGGATACTCCTGCTGACGACTCTGGGACGCATGCTGCTCAATGCGACCTCGGACCGGAACAGCAAGGGCGCCAGTTTGGTGCCGCTGGGTTTCGGCTTGGTCACGGTCGGCTATATCGGCGTTTTCTTCGGCCGCCTGATACAGGCGGGCATATCGCGCCAGCGCGAGTTTCTGGCGGATGCCTCCTCGGTCCAGTTCACGCGCAACCCGGACGGCATCGGAGGGGCGCTGGCGAAAATCGCCCACGCCGGTTCCGGCGTCAGCCACCCGCGCACCGAGCAGGTAAGCCACATGTTTTTCGGCGAAGCGATTACTTCCCGTCTCGATGATCTTTTTCCCGACTTGATGGCTACGCATCCGCCAGTGCCGGAAAGGTTGGAGCGCGTGTATGGCCGACCGGTGGCGATCAGCGAAATCGTGGCGCGTTCGGTGCCTGCCGCCCCGGAGCCTGCCGAAAATGCCGCACTCAGCGGATTCGCGGGAGGCAATGAATTCGGCCGCAGCGCGGGCGAGCGCCGCAGCGGTGAATCCACCACGCAGGCGGGGGTGCGGACCGGAGCCCGCGCGGTGATCGCCGCGATGGGCAAGGTTTCCACCAGGCACGTCGATTACGCCGCATCGCTCCTCAACGCGCTGCCGCAAGCGGTGCGCGAGCTCACGCGCAATGTCCAAGGCGCGAAGCAGGCGACGCTCGGACTGGTATTTGCCCTCGGAGGATCGACAAAGGAGGCGCAGATCGGCATGCTGCGAGCAGCCGGCGAAGACCCCGCGCAAGCCGAGAAAATCGCGACCGAGGTGCAGGGCCTGGGAAAAATCGCGCGCTTGCCGCTGATCGCGCTCGCCGCGCCCACACTCAAGGGCCTGGCGCCGGCACAGCGCGCGGCATTTCTGCTTCTGGTGCAACAGCTGATCGCGGCCGACCGGCGCGTCACGCTGGAGGAGTTCGTCTTGGCAACGATGCTCGAAGCCTCGCTCGGCGAGCGCGCCGGACGCGCCGTGCCGGTGAGCTACCGTAAACTGGAGCCGCTCGCCGCAGATGCGCAGTTGATCCTGTCCCTGACCGCGCATGCGACCAGAGGCGACAGCGCCGCTTCTTTCGACGCAGGCTTGAAGGAACTCGGCTTCCCGCTCACGCTGCTGGCTGCAAGCGCCGTCAGCCTCGACGCCGTCAAAGCGGCACTCGCCCGCCTCAATCAACTCGCCCCGATGCAAAAACCACGGCTGGTGAAGGCATTGGTGCAATGCGCTCTCGCAGACGGGATCCTGTCACTCACCGACGCCGAACTGCTGCGCGCGATTTGTTCCACGCTGGATTCGCCGTTACCGCCTTTTTTGGAGGCGATGCCGTACGCGGCATGACGGGAGTTCGCGCGCCTTCGCGCGAGCGGAGGATTGGAAGCGCTACCGTAGTCTGAAGGACGGCGTGGCGGAACTGCTGCCTTACGCTGCGCTTCGATGCGCAGGCGGAAATCGATCATGTCCGGCGGGAGAGGTCTCCGGCACCATGTGCCTGATGAACTGATCGAGCAATTCCATGTCCCTCTTCACTGAAGGAGGGACTAGGAGCGGCCCTTGTTACTCGCATTTCATTCCCCCGGCGATCCAGGCCAACACCTGCTTTCGCCACTCATCCATGCCGCCCTTGACCAGGTCGGTCTCCGCGCTCCCATCCGGGCGCTGTCCGCTCTTGGGGGTCGCGCCTGCTATGCCCCACAGCACTCGAGGATCCGTGAACAGATGGATCTGCATTTGCCGGGCAAGCAGCGATTCGCTCTTGCTTTCAGCGTTCAGGGCTTTCTTGACGGCTTCGCAAGTCTGCACGGCGTCCATTCCGGAAAGGTAAAGCCCCGGCCTCGCAAACCACTCATCAGGATGTTCAAACCCGTTTACCTCGGTCGTATGACAGAGCATGCACATGGCAGGGGTGCGGGCCTGGTGCGTACCGAACAACTGGCCGTTGCGTTCCTTTTCGAAAAAATCGTGACACGTAGTGCAAGCCTTCGCCTGGAATTTTGGCCACAAGGTGGTCCCAAACAGCGCCTCGTCGGCCCTTGCTTCAGCAACCCAGGCGGCGAGCACCAATGCCACGATCTTGAGCAGAATCCTCATGTTCTTGTCTCCTATGGTGTCTAAGTCTAGGTGAGTATAGACTATTTCCCGAGAAGACGACAACGCGCCGGAACCCGACGAGGCAGGGCGAATTAGAGATTCCGCGGCATCAAGACAAAGTACCTGAACATGCTTCTCATTCCGACGCGCTCAGGCTGCTCATCGCCGAATGCAGCATGTCCGTACAGCTTGCCAGGAGCATGCTCGCCTGGCGCCTGGTCGCGGCCTAGCTCGTCGAGGCGGCGCAGATACCAAGTCACCACCTCTAGCGTCACGTCCTCGCGCACGCTGGCCATGTTGAAGGCCATCAATGCGCCCACCGAATCCTCCGGGCGGGAATTTCCTTATGGAAGCACGGCCGAGGGCATGCGCGCGCGTATAGTTTCGCTGTGGTGCTGCAGGAATTCGGAGTTGCGATTACGCTCGTAGTAGAGCGGGCGCGGCAGCATCGCCGCCAGCCGCGCCGCCTGTTCGGCATTCAAGCTCGCCGCGCTGATATTGTAATAATGCCGCGCCGCAGCTTCGGCGCCGTAAACGCCGTCGCCCCACTCGGCGACATTCAGGTATATCTCGAGAATGCGCTCCTTGTCCATCAGCATCTCCAGCATCCAGGTGATGACGGCCTCCTGCCCTTTGCGCCACAAGCTTTTCTCTCCGGAGAGGAACAGATTCTTGGCCAGTTGCTGGCTGATCGTGGAGCCGCCGGCGACCACTTTTCCCCGCCTCCGGTTCTTCTCCAGCGCTTTCTGCATGCCCTCCCAATCGAAACCATCGTGGTCGGAGAACTTGGAATCCTCGGCTACGATCACCGCGCGCTTTAGTTCGTCGGAAATGCGAGCGTAACTGGCCCATTGCTGTTTCAGGCTCGCCTTGGGATCCTTTTCGCGCAGACGCTCCAGGCGCGCCTGGATAAAGCTGGTGTCGTCGGGATTATGCCCGGCCCAGTACCAGATATGCGCGGCAAACCAACTCTGGTACAGCAACAGAACGACGAATAATATGCCGAGCGTGTAGCAGAATGCCCTCCACAGCCACGCCAATGCCCGCCTGATCGCCCTAGACATGCGTCAAGCAAAGGCAAAGGTGCAGAGGAAGCGAAAAGTGCCGCGCGCCCTGGACCGATGTCATCGACAATACCGGTGCGGTAAACAAGGCTCTTCTCTGCGCTCTTTGCATTGAAACCGATTCATTCCTTGTTTGCGCGCAGAAGCCGCAACACCGGGGCGGTGTCCGGACGCAGGCCACGCCAGATAAAGAACGACTCCGCCGCCTGTTCTACCAGCATGCCCATGCCGTCCGCGAGCATGGCCGCGCCCTCGCCTCGCGCAAACGCAAGAAATGGCGTTTCGCCCATGCCGTACATCATGTCGTAGGCGAGTGCGCCGCGTGCGAACACGCTCGGCGGCAGCGGCGGCAGCGCTCCGGCCAGGCTCGCCGAGGTGGCGTTGACAACGAGGTCAAATTTCCTGCCGGCGAGCGCCGCATAGGTGCTAGCTTCGAGCGCGCCGCGAAAGCTTTGCGCCAGCACCTGTGCCTTTCCGAGCGTGCGGTTGGTGAGCACCAACTGCGCCGGTTGCTGCTCAAGCAGGGATTTGATCACGCCGCGCGCCGCGCCGCCTGCGCCCAGCAGCAGCACGCGAGCGCCGGCAACGGCGCAGCCGAGATTGCGCACGAGATCGTTTACCAGTCCCATACCGTCGGTATTGTCGCCAATGATCGTGTTGTCTTCGAATTTGAGCGTGTTTACTGCCTGCACCGCTCGGGCGCGTTGCGACAACAAGGTAGCGAAGCCGAACGCCGCGCCCTTGAACGGTAGTGTGACGTTAAGACCGCGCCCGCCAGCGGCGCGGAACGCGCTGGCGGCTGAGATGAACCCGTGCGTCGGCGCGAGCAGTCGCCCATACTCCAGATCCTGCCCGGTCTGGCGCGCAAACTCGGCATGGATTTGCGGTGACTTGCTATGCGCGACGGGATTGCCGATGACGGCGTATTGGTCGGGCATGGCGGGGAATCACTCTCCAAATAATTTGTCACCCGGGGCGAATGTCCACGTACGGGTGATGACGAGAATATCAGTGTCGCGCGTGATGTTGGCAGGGAATCTGGCGTAGGGCGAGGCCATTTTAACAATGCGCTCGGCGGCCCGGTCCAGAATCGGGTGTCCGGAGGAACGCTGCACCTCGACGGTGTCGAGGTCGCCGTCGGCGTTGATCGAAACGCTGAGCACCAGGCTGCCATAGATCCGGCCGCGCGCGCCGTCCGGATAGTTCAGGTTGCCGATGCGCTCGACTTTGAGACGCCAGTCCTCGACGTACTGCGCAAAGCGGTATTCCCGAGCGCGCGAGCCTACGAATTCCTTTCTCGGGCGCTTGTTGTATTCATCGCTCTGACGCGAGATCTGCGCTTCCAGGCGAGCGATCGCAAGGGCGCTGGTAGCGAGGTCCTGGCCCGATACCTGTGGCTGCGGCGCCTCCGCGGCGGACGCCAGTTTGGGCGGGTCGGCGGCGGCGACGCTTTTCGTTGCCTCCATCTGGGTCATCATCTTCAACTGCTGCGCTTCCAGTTCCCGCATCCGGCGGGCTGCCCGTCTGGCGTCGACGCCGTGCGCGGTCTCCTTCAGCACCGGCAGCGGCGTCTTGGCGCGGCGGTTCTCGTCCGTGTTGCCCCCGCCGTCGAGATTGGCCTGCGCCAACACGTCGGTCTTGACCGGTTTTGCCTTGGTCTTGCTGTTGATGAGCACGACCTCGAGCGGCGCGGATGCGTATTTGTCATGGTTGATATCGGGCAGCTTGAAATGGATGGACAGTGCGGCCGCGTGCAGCAAAATGGATAAACCCAGCGCGAGTGTGAAACTGCGCGATGAAGAATCCATGTCGGCCATGAACTCAGGCCAGCGCAGGCGCAGGTTACCGAGCGGATAAACGCTGTGCAATTAGACCTCAAAAACTAGCAAAATCAATGCATTTTATGCTTTTTGAGAGAATTTATCTTAACTTTCGGCCAGCGACCGCGCGCGTTCGGCATGATTGCGCAAGAGGGTCGCGAAATCGGACAAGCACAATTGTTTCTCTCGACTTGTCCGCGTGCGCGACACTAGCCCTCAGCCGGTCCCTTGTATCGGGCTTTGACCGAGTTATCGATCAGATCTATCCCCTCGATTTCGAGCAGCACCCGGCTGCCCAGTTCCAGTTCCGGCAGCGAGGGCACGCGGACATACAGCGGAATTCCCTCGAATTTGACCAGATTATCGCGCAGCACCTGCGCCGTTGACAGCGTCACCTGCTCCTGCAACAGCCAGCGCAGGCACCAGTAATGTTCCATTTTCCCCTGGAACTGGTCGTAGGCAGCGTAGGTCAGTTCGAACTCGCGCATCGCCGCGAGCAGATCGGCGGAATTTTTTCCGAATACAGGTGTCGTGCCCGCGAGGCAGGCGAGCAGTTGCCACTGATTTAGCAGGTCGATGTAGCGGCGCAGCGGCGAACTCGCCCAAATGTAATGCGACACGCCCAGCCCTTGGTGCGGAGAGGCGACTGTGGTCATGCGGACCTTGCCGTTGGACTGGGCGCGGTAGATGGCTGGCACGCCGCGGTCGGCGAGCAGCCTGCCCCAGTTGTTATTGGCGCTGATCATCAGTTCCGCCACCAGCTTGTCCAGCGGGGCGCCGCGCTTGCGCTCGACGATGCTGACGCGCTCATTCTCGACGTAGAAGTTGTAGTCGATCCGGTCTTGCTGCGTCGCAGGCTTGCCGCGCGCCGCCTCCAGTTCGAGCGCGAGCCGCCACAGAAAAAACAACTCCGCCTCGAACGACAGTCCGCCGCGCGCTTCCCCGCCGAGGAAAGCCGCGTCCAGCGCTTCCACCTGATGATGGCGCAGGTTGGCGGCGATGCTTACGCGCTCGACCCGGGTTTCCTGACCCTCTACCAAGTATGACAGCGGATTGATGTCCAGGTACAGCGACACCGCCGGACAGTCGCGCCCCTCGACGAGCGTGTAGCGTTCGATCACCCGCGGCGGCAGCATGGTGATCTTCTGCCCCGGAATGTAGGCAGAGGACATGCGCGCACGCGCGATTTTGTCCACCGCGGACCCGGGGGCGAAACCCAGCCCCGGGGCGGCGATGTGAATGCCGACGCGATAGCGGCCATTGGCAAGCCGCGTGAGAGAAAATGCATCGTCAATTTCGGTAGTGCTGGCGTCGTCCAGGCTGAAAGCCTCGACCTCGGCCAGTGGCAGCTGCGGCGGCTCGTCTGCGGCGATGTCCTCGAATGCACCGTTGTCGCGAGGATGAAACTCGAATAGAAACGCCCCCAGATGGTAGTCGTGGCTGGAGGTCAGGGCGCCGGCACGCTCGAGAAGCTTCGCCGCCGACAGCCCGCTTGCCGCGCACGCCAACTCCAGAGCCTTGGTCTCGATGCGATTGCGATCAGGTTGGTACAACAACCGCGGCAGCATGAGCTGCAGCGCTGCCGGCATGGCGCCGCGCTGCAGTTCGTCCGCCCAAGTCCGGATTTGCTTTTCCTGCGCCCGCTTTTTCTCGACGCTCGCAAGCGCCGCGTTGAGCGTGTCGGCGAGCGCGGCACGAAAACGGCCTTTGCCTTTACGGTAGAAATACATCGGCGCCGATTGCAGCTTGATCAGGATCGCCGCGGCCTCAAGCGCACTGGGCGCGTGGCCGCAATATTCGCGCGCCAGATCGGGAAAACCGAACTCCACTTCGCCGCAGCATTGCCACAGGAAATCGGTATCGATTTCGGCGGCCAGCGCCTCGGCTTTGCCCATGAGTTCGGCGAGCGGCGGCGCCTCGAAGCGCAGTAGCACGCTCGCCGCCTTGATCTTGCTCCTCTTGCCGTGCGGGGCCTCGACCTGCAGCGACGCGTCGCTTTCGGTAAGCACGGCGCCGACCTTAAAACAGCCGGTCTCTTCATAAAGCACGTTCATGGGATCAGGGCCGAAGGAACAGGGTCTGTCGAGTGCCGCAGCCACATCTTACGGGCAGGTTCGGCGGCGCAGCGCTCACGCGGCGTCCGGTTCGACGCAGCGGCTTGAAATTATACGCCAGGGAAGCTCTGGTACAGTCCGTGGCGCAATCTCAAGGCATCCCCCGGCTTATGGGGTAACAAGGGCCGGGCGGCGAGGAAGGCGTGCGGCGCTTTGCGCAAGGTGGCCGCTGGTCCAAACTATCCCCGGCTGCAGTTCGCGTCTGCGATAGTTCCGCGCCCATTTCCGTGTCAGAGGAACACAGCATGAGCAACCTGCGCAAGAGCACAGCGCAGGCGATCGAAGATTTTGCGCGCATGGTCAACTTGATCAGATCGCAAGCAAATGGCCAACGAACGCATCTGATGGGCGCCTGTTCGACCGCCTTCGGCTGCTCGCTGCAGGGCGTGGTGGCGGAAGAAGACGTGGTGCGCGTCGCGCTGGCATTGCGCGAGGCCGGGGCGGATGCCATCAGCCTCGCCGATACCGTGGGCTACGCCAACCCGGAGCAGGTGAAGCGCCTGTTCCAGAAAGTGCGCAAAGCCGTCGGCGAGGACTTCAATATCGAAGCACACTTCCACAACACCCGCGGCCTCGGGCTTGTCAACGCGCTCGCCGCCTACGAGGTTGGTGTGCACAATTTCGACAGCACCCTGGGCGGCCTGGGCGGCTGTCCCTGGGCGGCCTGGGCGGCTGTCCCTGGGCGCCGGGCGCCTCCGGTAACGTGGTCACCGAAGACCTGGTGTTCATGTTCGAGTCCATGGGCGTGAACACAGGCGTCGACATCGGCAAGCTGATCGAGGTACGCAAGACTGCATTCGCCGCCATGCCGGACGCCGAGCTTTATGGCCACCTTGCCAAGGCCGGTTTGCCCAAAGGTTATCAACCGCTGTAGCACGCGGCATAAATCGTCCCGGATCTTGAATCTGCGGAGCCCCTGGCCGCGCAGGCTTGACTCAGGCTCGCGCCAACCCCGCGAACTCGAGGATCAGCGGGATATGCTCGGGAAAGCTCTTCAGGCTGTGGTCCCCGCCTTCGATTACGATCTGTCGCGCGCCTTCGTATTTTTCCACCGCTGCGCGATAGTCGAGCACCTCATCCCCGGTTTCCACCAGCAACAAGTAGCGCTGCGGACGGACAGTGGCCAGGTAGAGCTTTTCCCACTGGCGCAGGTGCTTTTCGGTGAGTTCATATTGCCGCTGGGTATGCGGGTTGCGCTGCACGCCGAGATACGCGCGTAAATCCTCGTGCGGACAGACGGCAGGGTTGATCAAAACGGCGCGAAGATCGTGGCGCTCGGCGAGGTAGGTGGAGTAGAAGCCGCCGAGCGAACTGCCGATGAGGGTGATGGCGCCGCCCGGGTGTTTCGCCATCTCGGCCTTAACCACCGCGATGGCGCGCTCGGGCGGGTGCGGCAACGCCGGGCAACAATATTGGTCGCCCAGGTCGCGTTCGTCCATATAGTGTTTGAGCACCTGGGCCTTGTGCGAGCCGGGCGAGCTGTTGAAGCCGTGCAGGTAGATCAGCATTTCAGGCCGGCGCTCAGGCGATCCAGTAGTTTTCGGTGTATGCCGCCGAAGCCACCGTTGGACATGACCAGCACTTGGTCCCCGGGCCTGGCTTCGGCAACGATGGCGGCAACCAGCCTATCCAGGTCGTCATGGCAGAGTGCCTTGGCGCCCAACGGCGCAAGGGCGGCCGCCGGATTCCATCTGAGGTTGGCGCTATAGCAATACACCAGGTCGGCTTCGGCGAGGCTGCCGGAGAGCGCGTCCTTCAGGACGCCAAGTTTCATGGTATTGGAGCGCGGTTCGAGCACGGCGAGAATGCGCGCCTTGCCGACCTTGTGCCGCAGCCCGGCGAGTGTCGTCGCAATCGCCGTGGGATGGTGGGCAAAATCGTCGTAGACCGCGACGCCCCCTGCCGTGCCTCGCAGTTCCATGCGGCGCTTGACGTTGCTAAAACGCCCAAGCGCTTCGCAGGCCGCGCCCGGGGCCACGCCGGCGTGACGGGTAGCGGCGATGGCGGCCAGGCCATTGGCTTGGTTATGTTGGCCCAGCAGTCCCCAGCGCACCCTCCCCTGCTCTTGCCCGTTGAGGCTGACGCGGAAGGCGCCCGTGTCCAGCGCCTCGGCTTGCCAACCACCGCTGACGCCGAAGTACTCGACTGGAGTCCAGCGGCCTAGCTTCAGTACTCGCCCCAGAGACTGATCAGCGCCATTGGCGACAAGCAGACCAGACTTCGGAACGGTTCGAACGAAATTATGAAATTGTTGTTCGATAGCAGCAAGATCGCTGAAGATGTCGGCATGATCGAACTCTAGGTTATTCAAAACCGCAGTTTTCGGGCGGTAATGTATAAACTTGGAGCGCTTATCGAAAAAGGCGGTGTCGTACTCGTCCGCCTCGATTACAAAAAACCGGGAATCGGTCAAGCGGGCGGAAGTGCCGAAGTTTTGCGGCACGCCACCGATGAGAAAACTAGGATTCTTGCCGGACGCTTCGAGGATCCAGGCGAGCATGGAGGATGCTGTCGTTTTCCCGTGGGTGCCAGCGACTGCGAGCACCCACTTGGCGCGCAAAATGTTCTCCGCCAGCCATTGCGGGCCGGAGATATAGGGCTCGTCGCGGTCGAGGATTTCTTCTACCAGGGCGGTGCCGCGGGTAACGACGTTACCGATCACCCATAAGTCGGGCTTTAGGCCCAACTGCTCCGCGTCGTAGCCTTCGATCAGATCTATCCCCTGAGCCTCAAGCTGGCTGCTCATGGGCGGATAGACGTTGGCATCGCAGCCCGTGACCTTGTGACCCGCCTGCCGGGCAATTGTGGCGATGCCCCCCATAAAGGTGCCGCAGATGCCGAGGATGTGAATGTGCATGGACAGGACCGTTGGTTTACTGCTGGATCTGTCACTCGATCGAGGCTGGGAACTTTCTCTTGGAAGCAAACTCCCAGGCTGGAGACGCTTTTTTTGCTTACACCGTCCCCCGCCCGGGAGTTTACCGTATTTCGGTTGTCTACCCGCTGCGCTATCATTCTCATCTGATTACGCGTGGAGCGCTGCCATGCCCAAGGAACCAAAGTCGAAGCAACAACACAGGCGCACTCGGATCGCCGCGGCCGCGGCGCGCATCATGGCCGAAGACGGCATTAAGGATTTCGCCACGGCCAAGCGCAAGGCGGCGCGCCAAGTCGGCGCCGGCGATACTCAGTCCTTGCCCACAAACGACGAGATCGAGGCCGAGTTACGCATGTACCAGTCGCTGTACCAAGGTGAGGAGCAGCGCGAGCGCGTCCGTTTTCTGCGCGGCCAGGCGCTTGCGGCGATGGAACAGCTCGCGCATTTCAAGCCCTATCTCACTGGCCCGGTGTTGAAGGGCACCGCCGGGCGTTACGCCGACATCGACCTGCAGGTGTTTGCCGACAGCGACAAGGACCTGGAGATCTTTCTGCTGAACCGAAACATCTCCTACCAAACCTCGGAATTGCGGCATTACAGCGGGAATCAGGAGCGCGCGGTAAGCGTGTTGTCCCTGGACTGGGAGGGCACGCCGGTCCGGGTCGCTGTCTACTGGCCGGACGATGAGCGTCGCAGCGTGAAGACCTCTCCCTCGGGTCGGCCGATCGAGCGCGCCGACCTGGATGCGGTCCGGACCCTGGTCGCCAACAGTCAATAGGCGGCTCCAAGCCGGCGTATTCCTGGTGGTGGCGGTCCTGGCCGGATTTGCCGGCTTCTATTTCAACCGGGCGAGCCTGATCTCCCCGGTAGCCGAAGGCGCGGCCCAGAGGCTGATGTCGGCATCGCTAACCGACCTAAGTGGCAAGCCACAGACGCTCTCGCAGTGGCGCGGCAAAGTGCTGGTGGTGAATTTCTGGGCGACATGGTGCATACCCTACCGGGAGGAAATTTCGGCGCTGATGAAGGTGCAAAGGCAATATGCGCCTAACGTAGTCACAATTGTAGGCATTGTCATCGATAATGTAGATAAAGTGCAGAATTATGCAGCATAGATGCGGATCAACTATGCTCTCCTGATTGGCGGTGTGGAAACCCTGGGCTTGGGCAAAGACTTCGGCAACCGCGCCGGGGTGTTACCCTTTACGGTGGTGCTGGACCGAACAGGAAAAGTAGTGCGCCCCCATGCCTTGATCCTGACCGAGGCCTCTTTGGGTGCGATTCTGACGCCATTACTCTAGGATAGCCCAATGTAAACTGGATAAATTTCGCTGAACTTCTTCGAAAAACTGGACAAATAGCGTCTATTTGCGGCAAAATTACAGATATGCTGAAAAAAGTATTCCGTGCTGTTACGCCTAAAGCTGCAGCCCGCGCAAAACTAGGTCCGAAGAAAATACTGGTATTACACGGGCCTAATCTGAACCTGTTGGGTGCCCGCGAGCCGGAGATCTATGGTCGTGAAACTCTGGCCGATATCAATCGACGTTTGATCGCGCTAGGCAAAGCGGCGGGAGCGACCGTGACCTGTTTCCAAAGTAACCATGAGGGAGCGCTCATCGACCGGGTGCAACATTCCAAGAAAGAGCAAATCGCCCATATAATTATCAATCCCGCCGGCTTCACCCATACCAGCGTCGCCCTGCGCGACGCCTTGGCGGGGGTGGCGATCCCGTTCATCGAAGTCCATCTATCCAACATCTACGCCCGCGAGCAGTTTCGCCGTCACTCCTATTTTTCCGATCAGGCGGCAGGAACCATTTCCGGCTTGGGCAGCCGCGGCTACGAGTTGGCGCTGCAGTTCATTCTGCGGCAGGACTAGGGTTGAGACCCTAGATTCGGCGGATTCCGCCGCACCGGGCTGGCGCCGCGCAGTAAGGAGGGACAGCCATGGATTTGCGCAAACTGAAGAAACTGATCGACCTGGTGCAGGAATCGGGCATCTCCGAGTTAGAGGTCACCGAGGGCGAGGAAAAGGTCAAGATCGTTAGGAGCGGCGGCGCAAGCGCCGCCTATCCGGCTCCGGTACCAGCTCCAGCCTCAGCATCTGTCCTGGCGCCCACGCCGGCGGCTACCCCGGTCGATATCCAGGGTCACGTCGTCAAATCACCCATGGTGGGCACGTTCTACCGCTCACCCTCGCCAGGCGCCAAGCCCTTTGTCGAGGTGGGCGATACGGTCAAGTCGGGCGACACTATTTGCATCGTCGAGGCAATGAAGCTCCTGAACGAGATCGAGTGTGACAAGGACGGCGTCATCAGCGCAATCCTTGTCGAGAACGGCCAGCCGGTCGAGTACGGCGAACCTCTGGTGGTCATAGATTGAGCTGCGAGGCTGGAGGAGCGGGAAGGATCGCCCGAATCTTGGATGCGCGCGAGCCAGCCGCTTGCGCTTGCCCGATTTCCCTGGATCCGGCCGATACGTCTGCGGATTTCGTTCTTCACCATGTTTAAAAAAGTCCTCATCGCCAACCGGGGCGAGATCGCCCTGCGCATCCAGCGCGCCTGCCGCGAACTCGACATCAAGACCGTCATGGTGCATTCCGAAGCCGACAGCGAGGCCAAGTACGTCAAACTCGCCGATGAGTCGGTATGCATCGGTTCGGCGCAATCCTCGGCCAGCTACCTCAACGTCCCAGCCATCATCAGCGCGGCGGAGGTGACCGATTCCGAGGCCATCCATCCGGGGTACGGCTTTCTGTCTGAAAACGCCGACTTTGCCGAGCGCGTCGAGAAAAGCGGCTTCGTTTTCATCGGTCCGCGCCCCGAGACCATACGCCTGATGGGTGACAAGATCAGCGCCAAGGCGGCGATGATCAAGGCGGGCGTGCCCTGTGTGCCCGGCGCCGAAGGGGCGTTGCCGGAGGAGAACAACGAAATCGTCAAGATCGCGCGCAAGGTCGGCTATCCGGTGATTATCAAGGCCTCCGGCGGCGGCGGCGGGCGCGGCATGCGCGTGGTGCACACCGAGGCGGCGCTGCTCGCTGCGGTGAACCTGACGCATCAGGAGGCGCAGGCGGCTTTCGGCAATCCGCAGGTGTACCTGGAAAAATTCCTGGAAAATCCGCGCCACGTCGAGATTCAGGTGCTCGCCGACGAATACAAGAACGCCGTCTACCTAGGCGAGCGCGACTGCTCCATGCAGCGTCGGCATCAGAAAATCATCGAAGAAGCCCCGGCGCCCGGCATGACCGAGCGGCAACGCATCCGCATCGGCGAACGTTGCGCCGACGCCTGCCGCAAGATCGGCTATCGCGGCGTAGGCACGTTCGAGTTCCTGTACGAGGGCGGAGAGTTCTTCTTCATCGAAATGAACACGCGCATCCAGGTCGAGCACCCGGTCACCGAATTGATCACCGGCGTGGACCTGGTGCAGGAGCAGATCCGCGTCGCCGCGGGCGAGAAGCTGCGCATCCGCCAGCGCGACGTGGTGCTGCGCGGGCATGCCATCGAATGCCGCATCAACGCCGAGGACGCGTTCACGTTCACGCCTTCGCCCGGCCGCATCACCTCCTACCATCCGCCCGGCGGGCCCGGCATCCGCGTCGATTCGCACATCTACCAGGGGTACTTCGTGCCGCCCTACTACGATTCCCTGATCGGCAAGGTTATCGCCTACGGCAAAACGCGCGAGCAGGCGTTGCGCCGGATGCGTATCGCGCTGTCGGAGATGGCGGTGCAGGGCATTCAGACCAACATCCCGCTGCACCAGGAACTGCTGCTCGACGAGCGCTTCGTCAAGGGCGGAACGAGCATCCATTATCTCGAGCAGAAGCTCGCGCAGCAAAAGCTCGAAAAAGGGTGATCCCCTGGCTTGGGTATCGCTCATACTGCGTACTGACGCGCGCCTTGCCGATGAGTTGAGCGACGCGCTGCTCGCGCAGGGCGCGCAGTCGGTCAGCGTGGAGGACGCCAATGCCGGCACCGCCGAGGAGGCGCCGCTGTACGGCGAGCCGGGCGTGCCGGTGGAGGGTGCCTGGCCGCAAAGCTTGATCAAGGCGCTGTGCGCCCACGACGCGGATCCCATGCAAGTCATCGCTACAGCCTGCGCCGAGGTCGGGCTCGCGACGCTGCCGGACTACCGCGCCGAGCCGGTGGGGGATGAGGATTGGGTGCGGCTGAGCCAGGCGCAGTTCGAGCCGATCCGCATTTCGGATAAGCTCTGGATCGTGCCTTCTTGGGCGATGGCGCCCAATCCTCACGCGGTCAATCTCGTGCTCGACCCCGGTTTCGCCTTCGGCACCGGCAGTCATCCCACGACGCGGCTGTGCCTGCAGTGGCTGGAGCGCACGATCCGCGGCGGCGAACGCGTTCTGGACTACGGCTGCGGTTCGGGTATATTAGCCATTGCCGCGCTGCGCCTCGGCGCGCGCGAAGCGCTGGGCGTGGACGTCGACCCACTGGCGCTCGTCGCGGCGCGCGCGAACGCCGCGCGCAACCGGGTCGACGCCCGTTTTGTCAACACGGAGACGGCTCCTGATTTGCAGGCAGACCTCGTGGCCGCGAACATCCTTGCCAATCCGCTGATACTGCTTGCGCCGCTGCTCGCGGGGTACACTCGCAAAGGCGGCCGCATCGCGCTGTCGGGCATACTCGAGGCACAGGCGGACGAGGTGATGGCGGCCTATGCTCCCTGGTTTGCGATGCGCGTCAGCGCCAGTGACGAGGGTTGGGTGCTGCTGGAAGGCCTGCGGCCATGATCACCCACTGCCCTTCCTGCCATACCCATTTTCGCGTGCACGCGGAGCAACTCGCGGCGCGCGCCGGGCAGGTGCGCTGCGGCAAATGCAGTGGGGTATTCGACGCGCTCGAGCATTTGATCGAAGAGATCGCTCCGGCGCGCGCGCCCCGGCCGGCCCCCGAGTTTGAAGCGCTGCACGTCGATACTGCCGATGCAGAACCCGCGCAGGAGCACGTAATAGCGCCAGTCGCAGACGTCGCGGTGGAAACGGCAGAGCCCGCAGCCGAAACGCCGGAGGCGGTAATATCGGAGTCCACAATAGCGGAACCGGTGAACGTCGATGCCGAGGCGGTCTCGGGCGCAAGCTCTTTCGGTTTCGGACCGGTCGCGGCCGCGGAGCCGGACAAGCCTGCGCGCCGCTGGCCCTGGTTGCTGGGCGCGCTCCTGCTGCTGCTGATACTGCTCGCGCAGTCAGCGTATCACTACCGCAGCGCCATCACCCTGCTCTTCCCGGAAACCAAGCCTTATGCCGTCGCGCTGTGCGCCACCCTGGGATGCGAACTGCCGCTGCCGCGTCGCATCGCGCAGATGAGCATAGAAGCCTCCGACCTGCAGGCTGACACGACCAACCCTAACGTCATGGTGTTGTCGGCGACGATCAAGAACCGTGCCATCTTCAACCAGCAGCACCCCTTGCTCGAGCTCACGCTCACCGACGCCCAAGACCAGACGGTAGTGCGGCGCGTGCTTGAGCCGCAGGATTACCTCGGCAAAGCCGTCAACACCCAGGCCGGGTTCGCTGCCAACACGGAAATAGCGATCAAGGTGTTCATCGAGGGCTCGCAGGTCAAGGCTACCGGCTACCGGCTGTATCTGTTTTATCCTTAAGCTGACTTCTATTATCCTTGGGCTTTTCTTAATTCACACCTCGAGCTTGTCACGGGGCTCACAACGACGGAATCCAGAACGATGCGCATCCTGCTACTGGGCTCGATCGCCTACGACAACATTATGGTGTTCGGCGGGCGTTTTCGCGAGCACATCCTGCCCGACCAGATCCATATGCTCAACGTGGCCTTCCTGGTGCCAACTTTGCGGCGTGAATTCGGCGGCTGTGCCGCCAATATCGCCTACAACCTGCGCCTGCTGGGCGGCGAGCCGCTCGTCATGGCCACCGTGGGCGAGGACGCCGAATCCTACTACAGACGGCTGGACGCGCTCGGCATCGCACGCACGCACGTGCGCGAAGTCGCCGGCACTTACACGGCACAAGCGTTCATCACCACGGATCTCGACGATAATCAGATCACCGCCTTTCATCCAGGGGCGATGAACCATTCGCATCTCAACAACGTCGCCGCGGCGGGCGACGTCGGCCTTGCCATCGTTTCCCCCGACGGGCGCGAGGGCATGCTGCGGCACGCGCGCGAGCTCAAAGAGCAGAACATCCCTTTCGTGTTCGATCCGGGCCAGGGGCTGCCCATGTTCTCCGGCGCCGAACTGCTCGATTTCGTGAACCTTGCCAGCTATGTCGCGGTCAATTCGTACGAGGGCAAGATGCTGGAGGAGCGGACGGGCGAATCGATCGCGAATCTGGCGCAACGGGTGGAGGCGCTGATCGTGACCCATGGCAGCGCGGGCTCGGAGATTCACACGGCGGGTCAACGACTGGAAATTGCGTGCGTTAAGGTTGATAACATCGTCGATCCGACCGGTTGCGGCGATGCTTACCGCGCCGGTCTTTTATATGGCATTGCCGCGGGCATGGATTGGCGCTCGACCGGGCAGATCGCCTCGCTTATGGGCGCACTCAAGATAGGCGCGCGCGGCGGGCAAAACCATCACTCCACACGCGCCGAAATCGAGGCGCTCTACCGCAAGCATTTCAACGCGCAATTGGGATAAGAGGACTAGCTATGAAGATTTCCATCAGAATGGCGATTGCAGGCGTGATCGCCGCATCCGCAGTCATTGGCGGCTGCGCCAGCACCAGTTCGGGCAACGTCTATTCCGGCGGCCAGGCGCGGCAGGAGCAGACTGTGCGCATGGGCGTGGTTGAAAGCGTGCGCCAGGTGACCATCGAAGGCTCCAAGAGCGGCGTCGGCGCGGTGGCCGGCGGCGTGGTGGGCGGCGTGGCCGGCAGCAATGTCGGCGGCGGCAAGGGCAGCACCATCGGTTCGATCCTCGGCGCGGTCGCCGGCGGCGTGGCCGGCAATGCGATCGAGCAGGGAACGACCAAGAAGCAGGGACTCGAGATCACGGTCAAGCTCGACAACGGCGAGCTGCGCGCTATCACCCAGGAAGCCGACGAGGCCTTCCGGCCGGGCGAGCGCGTGCGTCTGCTCTCGGGCAATGGCGTCACCCGCGTTACGCACTAAATCCGCCGCGCCATTGGCTTGATATAGCGTCACGCCCTCGGGGGCGAATGCCTTTTCCACTGCCCGTGCCACGCGTCAGCGGCAACGCGGCCGGCGCTATTTGCCCGGTGTTTGGCACTGCTCGCATGCAATTTGGAATAACGCTCTGTCCTCGAGGCGCACCGCGCTAAGGCTTCCGCCCCACACGCAGCCACTATCCAAGGCAACGAGGCCGGGCCGCAGCGTGAGCCCAAGTGTGGACCAGTGGCCGCAGATGATCGTGTGGTCGCGGCTGGCGCGCCCGGGCGCATCGAACCACGGGAAGAATCCGGGTGGCGCCGTGGCTGTTTCGCCTTTGGTGTGGAATTCTATCGCCCCTTCTGCGGTGCAAAAGCGCATTCGGGCCATGGCGTTGACGATTACGCGCAAGCGCTCCGCGCCGCGCAAGTCTTCGCTCCAGGAATCAGGCCGGTTACCGTAGAGCTTTGCCAGAAATTCGCGCCAGTTGGCGCCGCGCAGCGCGGCCTCGACCTCGCGCGCGAGCACTTGTGCGGTCGCCACGCTCCACTGCGGCAATAGGCCGGCGTGCACCATCGCCCAATCGTTTTCCACGTGTAACATTGGCTGTTGCCGCAGCCAGGCGAGCAACTCGTCGCGGTCAGGGGCCGCGAGCACGGCGTCGAGTGTGTCGCTGCGATGCTTCTTTGCGCGCCCGGCGGCTACGGCAAGCAGGTGAAAATCGTGATTGCCGAGCACGGTCACCGCGCCCACCCCGAGACTTTTCACCAGGCGCAGGGTCGCGAGCGAGTCCGGGCCCCGGTTCACCAGATCGCCGACGAACCACAGCCGGTCGCGCGCGCGGTCGAAGCTAAAGGCGTCGAGCAGGCGTTTGAGCGCGCCGAAACATCCCTGAACATCGCCAATTGCGTAAGTCCCCATGACTAAAGCGCCCGGTCGAGCTTGCGATATTGAATCGCTTCCGCGACATGGGCAACGGCGATCGCTTCGCTTGCGGCCAGGTCGGCGATGGTGCGCGCGAGTTTCAGCACGCGGTGATAAGCGCGTGCCGACAGATTGAGCCGGGCGATTGCCTGTCTAAGCAAGCCCTCGGCCGTCGTGTCCGGCCGGCACCATTTGTCGATTTCGCGCGTGGCGAGATCGCAGTTGCGTTTGCCCTGGCGTTCGATCTGGACCCGGTGCGCAGCCGCGACACGCTCGCGTACCGCACCGCTCGCCTCGCCCGCGGTGTGCTTCAATAAATCTTCCTGCGGCACAGCAGGTACCTCGAGGTGCATGTCGATGCGGTCCATCAGCGGTCCGGAAATCTTGCCGCGATAGTGCGCCACCTGATCCGGCGTGCAGCGGCAGCGGCCGGAGAAATGCCCGAAATAACCGCAGGGGCAGGGGTTCATCGCCGCGATCAACTGGAAGCGCGCGGGAAATTCCGCCTGCCGTGCTGCGCGCGAAATCGCCACGCGCCCGGATTCAAGCGGCTCGCGCAGCATCTCCAGCACTTTTCGGTCGAACTCGGGCAACTCGTCCAGGAATAGCACACCATGATGGGCAAGCGAAATCTCACCCGGGCGCGGATCGCCGCCTCCCCCGACCAAGGCAACGCTGGAAGCTGAGTGGTGTGGCGCGCGAAACGGCCGGCGACGGAATTGTTCGACGCGAAATCCGCCCGAACCCAGCGATTGCAACGCCGCCGATTCCAGCGCCTCCGCGTCGCTCATCGGCGGGAGGATTCCGGGAATGCGTGCCGCCAGCATGGATTTGCCGCTTCCGGGCGGACCGAGCATGAACAGGCTGTGCCCGCCGGCGGCTGCAATTTCCAGGGCGCGCTTGGCATGCATCTGGCCTTTGACGTCGGCGAGATCGGAGTAATCTGGTTGCGTCGTGGCTGCAAGCGCCCCGATGTAAGGCTGAAGACTCTCCCTCTTGGCCAGGTGCGCGCATACCTCGAGCAGGGTTTTCGCCGGCAGGATATGCGCGTCGCGTACCAGGCTCGCCTCCGCGGCGTTCGCCTGCGGCAGCACGAAAGCGCGCCGGCAGCGGTGCGCCTTGTAGGTCATGGCGAGGGCGCCGCGGATAGGGCGCAGATCGCCGGTGAGCGAGAGCTCGCCCGCGAATTCGTATTCGTCCAGGCTATTACCGGGTAGTTGTCCGGAGGCGGCAAGGATGCCCACGGCGATCGGCAGGTCAAAACGCCCGCTCTCCTTAGGCAGATCAGCCGGCGCGAGGTTGACCGTGATCCGGCGCGCTGGAAATTCGAAGTGAGCGTTTACCAGCGCCGCGCGCACTCGGTCGCGCGCTTCCTTCACTTCGGTCGCTGGCAGGCCGACGATGGTGAGACTGGGAAGCCCGCCGGACAGATGGACTTCTACCGTGACTTCGGGCGCGTCCATGCCGGCAAGCGCGCGGCTGTGCAGCACAGCGAGCGGCATGGCGGTCAGACGTTTGGCTTGGAGATTCTGGTTTCCAGCTCCGTGACGCGCTTCTCGAGTTCGTCGATTTGTTCGCGGGCGCGGGCGAGCAGCCTCGCCTTTACGTCGAATTCCTCGCGCGTAACCAAATCCAGCCGGATAAAGAAGTTTGCCAGCAGCGCGCGCAGATTTTTCTCGGCATCCTTGGCCGGACTTTGCGCCAACAGCGCGCTGATCTTGGCGCTCAATTCTTCGTACAAACGGTTTTGCTGCATAAAATTCTCCTGTTTTTCGTCACTTTTTTCAGTCTATCACGACAGATACAACGCGCCAGAGATCGAATCGGCTGATCGCACCGCGGCTGTGCGGTTCTAGGAATAGCGCACCAGGATGATGCGCGACGCTAGCTGCGCGCGTGAGTGACTTATACAACCTGTTGAAATAACGTAAAAAAAAGCTGGCACACGACGTGCTTATGGTTTGGTCGTCAGACTTCTTCGTAACCTTGATAAGGAGTTCTGCTATGCGCAAACAATTACTCGCTTTCGCGGTGTCGGCCGTATTTTCACTGCCGATAACCGTGTCCGCTCAAACTGCACCCGCCGCCGAGCCGGCCCCGCCGTACACCTTCACCGGAAACTTCGGCATATTCAGTCAGTACATTTTCCGTGGGCTGACGCAAACCAATCGAAACCCGGCGGTTCAGGGTGGGTTTGACTACACTCACTCCAGCGGGTTATATGCCGGCACCTGGCTGTCCAATATCAGTTGGCTGACGGATTCGCCGGCTGTATCGGGTTATTCCAGTGCCCCTATGGAATGGGATTTTTACGGCGGCTATCGCGGCACCTTCGGAAAGTCGGACTTCGGCTACGATGTCGGCCTACTTCAATATTACTATCCCGGCACTCATAGCACCACCCTCGCTCCCGGAACCGTAAAAGCGGACACGCTCGAAGCCTACGGCTTGGTCGGCTGGAAATGGCTGAGCGCGAAATACTCCTACGGCCTGGACACCAAGACATTCGGCGTTCCTAACAGCCGCGGCACGTCGTATCTGGATCTGTCTGCCAACTACCCGCTCACCGAGAAGCTGACGTTTCAGGCGCATTATGGTAAGCAGAAGTACGATGGCATTATCGCTGGCGTGTCCAACGACTCGGTCGCATCGTACGAAGACTACAAGCTGGGGCTGAGCTACGCTCTGCCCAAAGACTTTACCGTGGGGGGTTATTACACGAACACCCACATGACCGCGCTGCAAAAGGGGTTCTACACCAACATTTCCGACAACCGCAATGTTGGCAAGGACGCGGTCACAGTCTTCGTGCAAAAGACTTTTTAGGTACATCACAGCATGGGGTGGGTCGTCATCGCCCCTTTTTCAAAGAGGAAATGCAATGAAACTAGTCACAGCAATTATCAAGCCGTTCAAGCTTGATGAGGTACGGGAGGCCCTGTCTGCGATTGGCGTGCAAGGCATAACCGTGACCGAGGTCAAGGGATTTGGCCGGCAGAAAGGCCATACCGAGTTGTACCGCGGCGCGGAATACGTGGTCGACTTTCTGCCCAAGGTCAAAATCGAGGCGGCCATTAAGACCGAAATGCTCGACCAGGCAATCGAAGCCATCGAAAAATCCGCCAGCACCGGCAAGATCGGTGACGGCAAGATTTTCGTATTCGATCTGGCGCAGGTCATTCGCATACGCACCGGCGAGTCCGGTGCGGACGCACTATAAGGAGATGCACGATGAAAAAGTTTATAGCTCTACTCGCGTTGTTCGGCGCCTGCAGCCTTGCCGCTCCGGTCACCGCGCAAGACAAACCCGCCGCCACAGCGACGGAAGCGAAGCCGGCGGAGGCCAAACCCGCTGAGGCAGCGAAAGCTGAACCCACACCTGCAGCCGCAGCATCCGCCGCCGCGCCTGCAGCAGCGCCGACCAAACCCGAACTCGTCGATGCCGCGAAGATAAACTCGGGCGATACGGCGTGGGTGCTTACATCGACCGCCCTGGTGCTGCTGATGACCATTCCCGGACTGGCGTTGTTCTACGCCGGTATGGTGCGCAAGAAAAACGTGCTCGCCACAATCATGCAAAGCTTCGCCATCACCTGCCTGGTGACAGTGTTGTGGGTGATCGCCGGCTACAGCCTGGCATTCATGCCCGGATCAGAATACATCGGCAGTATGGATCGATTTTTCCTCTCCGGCATGTCCTTTATGAAGGAAGCCAACAAGGTCAGCGTGAGCCATCTTGCTACCACGATTCCTGAGTCGGTGTACATGATGTTCCAGATGACCTTTGCCATCATTACGCCGGCCCTCATTACCGGCGCCTTCGCCGATCGCATGAAATTCTCTGCCATGCTCTGGTTTATGGGCCTGTGGTCGCTGCTGGTCTACTCGCCGATTGCTCACATGATGTGGGAACCGGGCGGCAAATTTGCGGCCATGGGGATACTCGATTTCGCCGGTGGCACGGTGGTGCATATTAACGCCGGTATTGCAGCGCTGGTGTGTGCCTTGGTGCTGGGCAAGCGCATTGGCTACGGCAAAGAGGCGATGGCGCCGCATAACTTGGTGCTGACTTTGACCGGGGCGGCATTGCTGTGGGTAGGCTGGTTCGGCTTCAACGCGGGTTCCGCCGTGGCCGCTGACGGCCGCGCCGGCATGGCCATGACGGTGACCCAGTTCGCGACGGCAGCGGCGGCGCTGGCATGGATGTTCAGCGAGTGGCTCGCCAAAGGCAAGCCGTCGGTCCTGGGCATCGCCTCTGGCGCAGTTGCCGGCCTAGTGGCGATTACGCCGGCGTCGGGCTTCGTCGGACCAACCGGCGCCCTGATTATTGGCATTGCCGCGGGTGTAATCTGCTTCGTCGCGTCGTCCTCGGTGAAGAAGGCCTTGGGCTACGACGACTCGCTAGACGCCTTCGGCGTGCACTGCGTTGGCGGCATCGTCGGTGCTCTTCTTACCGGGGTGCTCAATGTCAAGGAAATCAGCGGCGTCGACGGCAGTCTGCTGACCCAGTTTTACGGTGTCGTGACAACACTCCTATACAGCGGCATCATGAGCTTCATCATCCTCAAGGTGATCGACATGGTGATCGGTCTGCGCGTCGGCGCGGATGAGGAGCGTGAAGGCCTCGACCTGGTCCTGCATGGCGAAAAAGTCGAATGATCTCATTGCGACGCCGGGTGCAAGCTGCACGCCTGCACCCGGCGCGCACCGAGCCCGCAGGGGCTAATACTGAAACGGGCACCCGCATGGGTGCCCGTTTTTCTTATGGCGCCATTCCGCTTGATCGGTGCGCCGCCCGGAATCGGGTAACATTGGCACGGCATGACGAGGATCTCTTCTATCCTCGTCGCCAACCACAGCGAAATTTCCATCCGCGTAATGCGGGCCGCCGCGGAAATGGGCATCCGCACCGTCGCCATCTACTCGGTTGAAGACCGTTTTGCGCTGCACCGCTTCAAGCCGGACGAATCCTATATGGTGGGCGAGGGACAGAAACCGATCGCCCCGCCTTTCGCGCCCGAATAGACGGACTCGCCCAGACTGCCGACGCGCCCCGCGTCGCTGGAAACAATGACAATCTTGCCCGCCTTGCGCTCGATCATGGCGTCCAGGAACGCGCGCGTCACAGCAATGGGCCCGAGCAGGTTAAGGTCGATTACTTTGCGCCAGAAATCGGGACTGTTCTTGCCGAACGGCTCTGTCTTGCCCCAGCCGGCGACGTTGGCCACGATGTCGACGTGCCCGCGGCGCGCGTGATGACCGCTCGGGCGACGTGCCGACGGAAACCGATCAGGTAGAACGCCGCGCCCAGACCCCAGACCGTGAAGGCGAGGCGTGGGGGCGGATAATCCGCCTGGGGTTGGATAGTCGCAGACAAAGGTGGAGGCGGACGCTTCAGGATCCGGGATCGAGGTGCTGCAAATTCGGGCTTCGCTGAAATGCGCGTAGTAACAAGCCTCCCTGCACCGCAAGGCGAATCCCGGTGGCCCCCGGATGGACAAGCATCCCGCCCGCGCGCTAGAATTCGGCACACTGCGCCGATTTGATGTCAGATTGCGGGCGCCGCCGGTTGCGGCCGGACGAAAAACAAATACTGCTAAAGCGAGGGAACCCGTACCTGGCTGGCAGGGCGGGTTTTCTTATTTGCTGGTCTCACATGAAATGAACAAGGCGGCACAATTGGAATGTCTGCTCGGCGAGCGCATCCTCATCCTGGATGGCGCCATGGGCACGATGATCCAGAGCTACAAGCTGGCGGAAGCCGACTATCGCGGCGAGCGCTTTGCGGCTTTCGAGCGCGACTTGAAGGGCAATAACGATCTCTTGTCGTTGACCCAGCCGGGCATC
The DNA here is from genome assembly GCA_043805375.1 of Pseudomonadota bacterium. Classification (GTDB taxonomy): domain Bacteria; phylum Pseudomonadota; class Gammaproteobacteria; order Burkholderiales; family SG8-39; genus 2-12-FULL-64-23. The sequence continues at coordinate 20,589 of JAZDIA010000093.1, read as the reverse complement.
ATCCGCGAGATCCACGACGCCTACCTGGAAGCGGGCGCCGACATCGTTTCCACCAATACCTTCAACTCCAACGCGCCGTCCATGGCCGACTACGGCATGGCGGGCCTGGTGTACGAGCTTAACAGCGAAGCCGCACGCCTGGCGCGCGCGGCCGCCGACGCCTGCATGCACAGGGCGCCCGAGCGGCAGTGTTTTGTCGCCGGGGTGCTCGGTCCGACGACCAAGACCGCCTCGATTTCGCCTGACGTCAACGACCCTGGTTTTCGCAACATCAACTTCGATACCCTGGTCTCCGCCTACGGCGAATCGCTGCTCGGCCTGCTCGATGGTGGCGTGGACCTGATCCTGGTTGAGACGATTTTCGATACGCTCAACGGCAAGGCAGCTCTGTTTGCGATCGATTGCGCCTTCGAGGCGCGCGGCAGGCGCTGGCCCATTATCATCTCCGGCACCATTACCGATGCCTCCGGACGCACCCTCACCGGCCAGACACCGGAGGCGTTCTGGAACTCGGTGCGCCACGCCCGCCCGCTCGCGGTGGGCCTGAACTGCGCCCTGGGCGCCAAGCTGATGCGGCCATATATCGAGGAGCTCTCCAGCGTCGCCGACACCTACGTCAGCTGTTATCCCAACGCGGGACTGCCCAATCCATTGTCGGAAACCGGTTACGACGAGACGCCGGACTATACCTCCGGCCTGCTCCGGGAATTCGCCCAGAGCGGCTTCTTCAATATCGTGGGCGGCTGCTGCGGCACCACGCCGGCGCATATCCGGGCGATTGCGCGCTCGGTCAGGGGCTTGCCGCCGCGCCAAGTGCCGCAAATCGAAAAGAAGCTGCGCCTGTCGGGCCTGGAGCCGCTCAACATCGGTGACGATACGCTGTTCGTCAACGTCGGCGAGCGCACCAACGTCACCGGCTCCAAGGTCTTTGCCCGCCTGATCCTCGCCGGCAACTACGGCGCTGCCCTCGCGGTGGCGCGGCAGCAGGTGGAGAGCGGCGCGCAAATGGTGGACGTGAACATGGACGAGGCCATGCTCGACTCGGAAAATGCCATGTTCACCTTCCTCAACCTCGTCGCCTCCGAGCCTGACATCTCGCGCGTCCCGTTGATGCTCGATTCTTCCAAGTGGTCCGTGATCGAGGCCGGGCTGAAATGCGTGCAGGGCAAGGCGGTGGTGAACTCGATCTCGCTCAAGGAAGGCAAGGACGAGTTCGTGCGCCAGGCGAAGCTCGCGCGCCGCTACGGCGCGGCGGTGATCGTCATGGCGTTCGACGAACAAGGCCAGGCCGACAGCCTGGAGCGGCGCAAGACCGTCTGCCGGCGCTGCTACGACATTCTCACCGGTGAAGTCGGCTTTCCGGCCGAAGACATCATTTTCGATCCCAACATATTTGCCATCGCCACCGGGATCGAAGAGCACAACAACTACGGCCGCGACTACATCGAGGCGACGCGCTGGGTCCGCGCGAACCTTCCGTACGCGCGGGTATCCGGCGGCGTGTCCAACGTCTCTTTCTCCTTCCGCGGCAACGATCCGGTGCGCGAGGCCATCCACACGGCGTTTCTCTACCACGCGATCAAGGCGGGGATGTCCATGGGCATTGTCAACGCCGGCCAGTTGGGCGTATACGAGGAAATACCCAAGGATCTGCTCGAGCGCGTGGAAGACATTATTCTCAACCGCAGGCCCGATGCGGCGGAGCGCATGGTCGCCTTCGCCAATACGGTCAAAGGCGGCGGCAAAGTGCAGATCGAGGACCTGGAATGGCGCAAGCAAAGCGTGGAAGCGCGCCTGTCGCACGCGCTGGTGAAAGGCATTACCGACTGGATCATCGAAGACACCGAGGAAGCGCGGCAGCAAGCCGAGCGCAGCGGCGGGCGCCCGATCCACGTGATCGAAGGCCCGCTCATGGACGGTATGAACCTGGTCGGCGACCTGTTCGGCGCGGGCAAGATGTTCCTGCCGCAGGTGGTGAAGTCGGCGCGGGTGATGAAGCAGGCGGTGGCGCATCTGGTGCCCTACATCGAGGCGGAGAAGCAGAAGTTGGCGTTGGAATCGGGGGAAGCGGCCAAGCCCAAGGGCAAGATCGTGGTCGCCACGGTCAAGGGCGATGTGCACGACATCGGCAAGAACATCGTCGGCGTGGTGCTCCAGTGCAATAATTACGAGGTCATCAACCTCGGCGTGATGGTGCCGGCAAGCAAGATTCTGCAGGTGGCACGCGAGGAGAAGTGCGACATCATCGGCCTCTCGGGACTCATCACGCCCTCGCTCGAAGAGATGGCGCACGTGGCGCACGAGATGGAGCGCGAGGGCTTCAGCATCCCGCTGCTGATCGGCGGGGCCACCACCTCGCGCGTGCACACTGCCGTGAAAATTGCGCCCCATTACAGCGGCGTGACGGTATACGTGCCGGACGCTTCGCGCTCGGTAAGCGTGTGCTCCAGCCTGCTGTCCGATGGGCTGCGCGAAGAGTACACGCGTTCGGTGCGCGCCGACTACGACAAGATCCGCACCCAGCACCAGGCGAAAAAGCCCCGCGCGGCGCTGCTTTCCATAGCGCAGGCGCGCGCCAACGCCTTCAACACCGATTGGTCGGCGTACACGCCGCCCGCGCCCAAGTTCATCGGCGTGAAAGCGTTTCTCAATTACGACCTGGCGGCGATCGCCCGCCATATCGACTGGTCGCCTTTTTTCCAGACCTGGGAACTGTCCGGACCTTATCCGAAAATTCTGCAGGATCCGGTGGTGGGCGATGCGGCGCGCAACGTGTTGGCTGAAGGCCAGGCGATGCTGAAGAAGATCATCGCCGAAAAATGGCTGGTCGCAAATGCGGTTGTCGGATTATTCCCCGCAAACAGCGTCGGCGACGACATCGAGATCTACACCGACGAGTCGCGCAGCCAGGTGGCGATGCGTTTTCACAATTTGCGCCAGCAGGCGCAGAGACCCGCGAGCAAGCCAAATTACTGTCTGGCGGACTTCGTCGCGCCCAAGGGCTCGGGAGTGAAGGACTACATCGGTGCCTTCGCCGTCACCAGCGGCATCGGCATCGAGGCGCGGGTGAAGGAATTCGAAGCCAGGCACGACGATTACAACGCCATCATGCTGAAGTCCCTGGCCGACCGCCTGGCCGAAGCGTTCACCGAGCACTTGCACCAGCGCGTACGGCGCGAGTTCTGGGGCTACGCCGCGGATGAAACCCTGGACAACGATGCCCTGATCCGAGAAGAGTATCGCGGCATTCGCCCGGCGCCGGGTTACCCCGCCTGTCCCGACCACACCGAGAAGGGCGATTTGTTCCGTCTGCTGGACGCTGCGAAGCTCGGCATCACGCTGACCGAGAACTATGCCATGTGGCCGGCGGCGGCGGTGAGCGGTTTTTATTTCTCCCATCCTGAGTCGCAATACTTTGCGGTCGGCAAGATCGGACCTAATCAGGCGGCGGACTATGCGCGGCGCAAGGGATTTACCTTGGCCGAAATCGAAAAATGGCTTGCGCCGGTGCTGGCGTACGACGTCCTTCGATCCACCACCACATGACATGAGGAACTTCGTATGAGCATCGTCCGTCACCAGCCCGCCAAAATCCTTTCCGGCGCCTATTCGCGCCAGAATCCGGGCGTGAACACCACCAGCAGGGTGAACAGTTCCAGCCGTCCGAGCAACATCGCGATGGTGCAGATCCAGGTCTGGAAATCGTTCAGCGACGCATAAGTCGTTGCCGGCCCCACTTGATTTAAACCGGGGCCGGTGTTGTTGAGGCAAGCGATTACCGCCGAGAACGCGGTGATGATGTCCAGGCCCGATGCGGCGAGCATCATGGTCATTGCAATGAACGAGCCAACATAGACGAGGATGAAAGCGAGCACGGCGAAAATGATGTTGTTCTCGACCCGCACGCCCCCCAGTTTCACCGGCACTATCGCGCGCGGATGGATGATGCGCGTCATTTCGCGCACCGCCTGGCGCGCCATCAGTTCGGCGCGGATCATTTTGATGCCGCCCCCGGTAGAGCCGGAGCAGGTGCAAAAGCAACACAGAAACAGCATCCACACCGGCGCGAAAATAGGCCACAAGTTGTAATCGGTGTCGGAAAAACCGGTGGTGGTGGCGATGGAGACGACGTTGAACGCGGAAAAACGCAGTGCCGTCCAGAAGCTGGGGTAGATCTGGTTGGCGAACAGGAAACAGGCGATGCCGAACACGCTGCCGATGACCACCAGCAGATACAGTCCGACCTCGGGATCGCGCGCGTACGGGGTGAAGCTCCAGCGCCGCCAGGCAAGAAAGTGCGTGCCGAAGTTGATACCCGCCAATAACATGAAACAAATGGCCACCGCCTCGATCGCGGGCGAGTTCCAGTGGCCGAAGCTCGCGTCGTGGGAGGAGAAAGCGCCCAGGCCGATGGTGGAAAACGCATGCATCATGGCATCGAGCCAGGTCATGCCGGCGATCCGATAGCACAGGATGCACGCTGTGGTGATGCCGACATACACCAGCCAAAGCCCCTTGGCGGTTTCGGCGATGCGCGGCGTCAGTTTGGTGTCCTTCATCGGTCCCGGCGTCTCCGACTTGTACATCTGGCTGCCGCCCACGCCCAGAAGTGGCAGGATGGCCACTGCCAGCACGATCACGCCCATGCCCCCAATCCAGACGAGAAAGGTACGCCAAATATTGATCGAGGGCGGCAGCGCGTCCAGGCCGGAAAGCACCGTTGCCCCGGTGGTGGTGAGCCCGGAAACGGTCTCGAAGTAGGCGTCGGTAAAGGAAAGTTCCGGCAGGTAGAGCAGCAGCGGCAAGGTGGCGAACGCGGGCAGCACGGTCCACACCAGAGCCACCAGGAGGAAGCCGTCGCGCGGCTGCAACTCGCGCCGCTTCTTCTTCGTCATCATCCATAGCAGTGCGCCGGCCAGCGCTGTGAAAAAGACGGCTTCGTCGTAAGCAATCTGCGCACGATCGCCGAGAAAAAAAGAGCACATCAGGGGAAAAAGCAGGCACAGCGCGAAAACCACGATAACCACGCTCAGCACGTTCAAGACGGCAAAGAGTCGGATCATGAGCGGTGCTCGGCTCGGCTCAGAGAAAGCCGGCGCTGACCTGGAACAGCTTTTCCACTTTGGGCACCATTTTCTTATTGGTGACAAAGACGATGACGTGATCCCCGGCCTCGATCACCAGATCATGGTGGGCCATCAGCACCTCGGCGCCGCGTACGAGGGCGGCGACGGTCGTGCCCTTGGGCAACTCGATCTCCTCGATGCGCCGCCCCACCACGCGGCAGGATGCGGCATCGCCGTGCACCACGGCCTCCAGCGCCTCGGCCGCGCCGCGGCGCAGCGAGTGCACCTGGGTGATGTCGCCGCGGCGCACATGCGCCAGCAACGAGCCTATGGTTGTCTGTGCCGGGGAGATGGCGATGTCGATCTGCCCCGATTGCAGCAGGTCCACGTACGAACGCCGGTTGATCAGTGCCACCACGCGGCGCGCGCCCATGCACTTGGCGAGCAGGCAGCTCATGATGTTGTTCTCGTCGTCGTTGGTGACGGCGACGAACAGGTCCATCTCCTCGACGTTCTCGGCTTCGAGCAGCGACTCGTCGGTAACGTCGCCCTGCAGCACCAGCGGCGTATCGAGCCGCGTGGACAGTTCCTCGCAGCGGCGCTTGTCGTGATCGACGATTTTCACCATGTAGTCGCGCTCGAGCGCGCGCGCCAATCTCAAGCCGATGTTGCCGCCGCCGGCGATCATGACGCGGCGCACCGGCTTGTCCTGGCGGCGCAACTCCTGCATCACCTTGCGGATATTCTGGCTGGCGGCGAGGCAGAACACCTCATCCCCCGCCTCGACCACGGTGCCGCCCTCGGGCACGATAGGCCGGTCGCCGCGAAAAATGGCGGCGAGGCGCACGTCGACGTTGGGTATGTGCTTGCGGATGTCCTGCAGCTGGTGGCCGACCAGCGGTCCGCCCTCGAAGGCGCGCACTGCCACCAGACTCACGCGGCCGTCGGCGAACTCCAGCACTTGCAGCGCCTCGGGAAACTGCACCAGCTTGACCATGTATTCGGTGATCAGCTGCTCCGGACAGATGGCGTAGTCCACGGCAAAACAGTCGGGCGCAAACAGTTGTTGGTTGGCCAGGTACTCGGGCGCACGCACGCGCGCGATGCGGGTCGGAACGTTGTACTGGTGCGCCGCGATCTTGCACGCCACCAGGTTGGTTTCGTCGCTTTGCGTTACCGCAATCAGCATGTCGGCGTCTTCGATGCCGGCGCTTTTCAGAACCGAGGGATGCGCCCCCCTGCCGCAGATGGTGCGCAGGTCCAGCCGGTCCTGCAACAGGCGCAGGCGCGCGCTGTCAACGTCCACCACGGTGATGTCGTTGGCCTCCGAAACCAGGCTTTCGGCCACGTTGCTTCCGACCTGGCCCGCGCCGAGGATGATGATTTTCAATTTTGCTCCCCTGAGTCCCGCTGGCGACGAACCCGACTGTCCCATGCGGAAGCGGATGGTACATATTGTGAATGCAGCGCATTTTATGCCTTTTTTGCGGCCCGAAACCGAAGGCTATTCTTCCTTCTTGCCGCTCGTGATTCCCAACGCCTTGAGCTTGCGGTACAAATGGGTTCGCTCGAGGCCGCTTTTCTCGGCCACGCGCGCAATCGAGCCGCCTTCGCGCGCGAGCAGTTGTTCGAAATAGGCGCGTTCAAACGCTTCGCGCGCCTCGCGCAGCGGCAGCTCGAGCGGCAACCGTACCGGCGCAGCGGCGGCCGGATGGAACTGTACCGCCACCCGCTCGACGTCGGTAGCGCCGATTTCCTCCTCCAGCGCGGTGAGCGCCAGATTCTTCACCGCGCCGTGCAGGTCTTCCAAATTGCGCGGCCAACTGAACTGGCGCAAGGCGTTGAGCGCCGCAGTGGAAAAATGCCGCAGCGGGCATTGTCTGGCCTCCACCAACTGCGCCAACAGGATGCCGGCGATGTCGGGGATGTCCTCGGCGTGATCGCGCAGCGCCGGCAGCATCAGCGACAGCTCCGACAGGCAGGCGAGCAGGCCTGCATCGAAACCCAGCTCGGCGGTGAGGCGCGCCGGCTCCTCAGCCGTGAACGCGACGATACGTATTTTGGCTTTATCCTGTTTGCCCAGGATGAAAGCCAGGTTCTTTTGCTGCGCCCTGGTAAGCGCGGCCAGTTCCTCGACGAAAATGAGACCGCTGGCAGCCTGTACGAGCAAATCCTGCGGCGCTTCCGCCAATGCCGCGCCTGCCACTACCCAGGGCGTATTGGGCTGGTGCAGGAAGCGCGCGAACAATTCCGGCATGACGCCCGGCTCGCCGCGCAACAGTACCGGCATGGACAGGGTGGCGATCTGCGCCAGGCGCTTGCGCAGGTCGGCTAGCATTGCCGAGCGGCCCAGGCTGAGTAGCGTGAGCCCTGCCCGGGTCTGGCCGCCGTCGTTCCTCAGTGCGCGTTTCACCGTGGTGAGCAGCTTTTGCAGCGCTATCGGTTTTTCCAGAAAATCGATGGCCCCGATGCGCGTGGCCTCCACCGCGGTCTCGATAGTGCCGTGTCCGGACATCATCACCACCGGCATGGTGAGCTGGCCGTTCGCCGCCCATTCCTTGAGCAGCGTGATACCGTCGGTATCGGGCATCCAGATATCAAGCAGCACCAGGTCGGGGCGCTCTGCGCCGCGGAGCGCGCGCGCGCGCGCTGCGTTTTCCGCCAGCTGCACCGTGTGACCCTCGTCGGCGAGAATCTCCGATAGCAGCTCGCGGATGCCGATTTCATCGTCGACGACGAGAATGCGGGCCATGTTTCTAGGCCGCCTTTGCCGATTCGCGTCGCAGCGGCAGCGTAATGCTGACGCTGGCGCCGCCCGCGGGCAGGTTTTCCACCCTGACCACGCCGTTGTGCTCGTCGATGATTTTTTTCACAATCGCCAGGCCGAGCCCGGTGCCTCTGGGCTTGGTAGTCACATAGGGTTCGAACACGCGCGTCATGATGGCCTCGGGAAAGCCGCAGCCGTTATCGCTGATTCTTAGGCACGCCTGATTGGCCGCGCGCTCGGTCTCGACCTCGATGCGCGGGCCGTCGCGGCCGGCGAGGGCATCCTGGGCATTGCGCAGCAGATTGTGTATCACCTGGCGCAGCTGCGTCGGATCGCCCATCACCCGCGGCAGCCCAGCCTGCAATGCGGGCCGCACCAGGGCGCCGGCATGCTCGTACAGGCCGAGCACTTCGCGCACCAGAGCGTTCAGGTCCAGCGGCTGCAAGTTCGGCGCGGGCGTGCGCGCATATTCGCCGAAATCGTCCGCCATCCCCTTCATCGCTGCTACCTGATTGATGATGGTCTCGGTGGCGCGGTTGAGCGTGGCCGCGTCTTCGGGCGCGAGCTTATTTGCGAGCTTCGCCTGCAGGCGCTCGGCCGAGAGTTGAATCGGCGTGAGCGGGTTCTTGATCTCGTGCGCCAGGCGCCGCGCGACCTCGCCCCAGGCGGCAGCCCGCTGCGCCTGGACCAGTTTGGTGACGTCATCGAACACGACCACGTAGCCGCCGCCGCTCGCTCGCGGCAACACCGAGCCGCGCGCGAGCAACATGCGTTCGGCGAGCTTCAACTGTTGCTGCCAGGTGTCCGCGCCGTGCTGCTCGAAACCTTCGACGATGGCGCGCGCCAGCGGCTGCAGCCGCGGCCAATCGGCGAGGGCCTGGCCCTTCAGGCCTTCGAACGCCTCCTGCAGGATGGCGCTGGCGCCGCGATTAACGGTGCCCAGGCGCAACTGTTCGTCGAATACCAGCACGCCGGCGGACAGGTTGGCGAGGATGTTCTCCAGATAAGCCTTGGCCGTTTCGAGTTCGGCGTGGTGCGATTCGGCCACGCTGCGCGCGTCGTCCAACTGCTCGGTCATGCTGTTGAACGATTGGGTGAGAATACCCAGTTCATCGCTGCTGGTGACTTGCGCGCGGCGGCTGTAGTCGCCGCGCGCAACCGCCTGGGTGCCCGCAGCGAGGAGCGCCAGTGGCTCCGACAGGCGCGCCGAGAGCAGGAAGGCGAGCGCGGTTGCGGAGAACAGCGTCAGCAGCAGCGTCAGCGTCAGTGTGAGGATGTAGATCTCCTTCAGACCCTGACGCGACAGCGACAACTCCTTGTAGCCGCGGTACACCTCCTGCACCGCTTCCGCGTCCCGCGCCAGCGTCGGCGGTACCGGCTGCAGGAGTTGCAGCAGACGCTCGTCCTCGGCGATGCTGAGCGCGGTTACCGGAACGAGCACGCGCAGCCTCAATCCTTTGTTGGGCACGCTTTCGAGCGCAGAGTAACTGCGGCTTTGTCGCGTCTGGCGCTGGATCGCCGTGTTGGGCAGGTCGGGCAGGAGTTTGCCTACTCCCTTGCTCGCGCTGGCAATGACTTTGCCGCCGGAGGACAAGAGCAGCGCATCCGCGACGCCTGCCTGTTCGCGCAGCCGGTTGAGCAGCACGACCTGCTGCGCCGGCGTGTTGTCCGAAAGATCGAGCGCCATGCGCTGCGCCTTGTCCATGAGTTCCGTGAGCGACAGATCGAGCGCAGTGCGGCCGAGGTTGAGCCCGCCCTCGAGCGCGTTATCGACGCGCACATCGAACCAAGATTCGATGCTTTTCGCCATGAATTGGAGCGATACCACGTACACTAGGCCGCCGGGGACGATGACCATGGGCAAGAACATGAGCAGAAAGCGCAGCGTCAGACGCGAGCCGAACACGCGCGTGCGCAGCTTGGCGGTGAGCACCCATAACTGGTAGCCGATCAGCGCCAGCAGCGCCGCCGCCAGCGCCGCGTTCAAGCCAAGCAGCAGCGCGTAGTGGCGGGAGAACAGGGCGGTGTTGCCGCTCGCCGCCGCCAGCAGGAACAGCAGGATCGCGCCCAGCGCCACGCCGGAAATGAGCACGTATTTCATTGCGGCACCCTTTCCGTCACCGGCGCCTTGATCCCAAACGGCCAGCGCCGCCATTCGGAGGCGAGGTTCCATTCCCGGCTGGTGAACGCATTCACCTGGAATGGCTTGGGCAGTTGAGCCACGTCCAGGCGCATGCGCAGCGCCGCCTGGTAATCGGCGCCGGCGCTCACCTCTGTGCGCTTCAGTACCTGCCAGGAGCGCACCCGCGACAGCAGCCGCAACGCGTCGGGCAGAGTGGAAAAGCTTTGATACAGAGCGCCGCTCGAGACACGGTATTGACGCGTGAGCGCGTGGTAGGACAGGCGCAGCATCAGCTGCCGGCTGATGCTATCGTCGAACCAGTACCAGCGTTTGCGCGTCAGCTCGAACTCGACCTCGAAGTATAGCGCCACGCCCTTGTTGATGGCGTCCTCGAGCCGCGGGTTGAGCTCGATCTCGAAATCGGCATCCAGGGCGTAGCCCTCGTCGTTGCCCTCGAGCGAGATATGGCTGATTCCAATGTTGCTTGCACCCGCGGGCGCGGTCCACGCGAGCGCGAGCGCGAGCAGCAGTGAAACGAGCAGCCGCAGGCTCATGTGCTAGTGTTTTTCCAGCAGCGCATAGAAAAAGCCGTCGTGCCGCGCGTCCGGCAGGAGTTGTCCTCCCTCCAGTCCCGCCAGCGGCGGGCGGCGGGCTCCATCGCCGCGTTCCAGGAAGGCCTCGACCGTTTGTGCGTTTTCCTGCGGGAACACCGAGCACGTCGCATACAGCAATTTACCACCCGGGGCCAACTGTTGCCACAGCGCATCCAGCATCCGGCCCTGGGCCGCGGCGAGCTGGATGATGTCGCTCTCGCGGCGCAGCCATTTGATGTCGGGGTGGCGCTTGACCACGCCGGAGGCGGTGCAGGGCGCGTCGAGCAGAATGCGTTCGAAAAGCGCGCCGTCCGACCACCCCGCAGGGGCCGAGCAGTCGGCGCAGACCACGCGTGCGGAAAAGCCAAGCCGCGCGAGGTTGGCGCTGACGCGAGGCGCCCGCTCCGGGTCACTGTCCAGTGCCGTGAGCGCGCAATCGGCGAGTTCCAGGATATGCCCGGCCTTGCCGCCCGGCGCAGCGCAGGCATCGAGCACCCGCATACCCGGTCGAAGGTCAAGAAAGGGAGCGGCGAGCTGGGCGCCGGCGTCTTGTACCGACACCTCGCCCGCAGCGAAACCGGGAAGGGACTCTATCGGCACTGGGCGCTCGAGTAGTATCGCCTGCTCTCCGATGAGTTCGCCGGCGAGGCCGCGCTCTCCCAGCTTGGCCAGATACTGCTCGGCCGTGAAGCGGCGTCGGTTGACGCGCAAGGTCATGGGTGGATGCAGATTGCCGGCATTGAGAACCGACTCCCAGTTTTGCGGCCAGGCTGCACGCACGCGGTCTATCCACCATTGCGGGTAGGAGTAGTGCGCGGTATCGGAGTCGCAGCGTGCAACGAGCGCGTCTGCGTCGCGCAGATAATTGCGCAGTACGGCGTTGGCAAGGCCCTTGGCCGCGGGCTCGAGGCGCGACACCGCGCGCACCGCCTGATCCACCGTGGTATGGCTGGTGCGCGGTCGCGCGCGCAACTGGTACAGCGCGGCGAGCAGCAGGGCATGCAAGGCCGGCTTGACCGGCTTGCGCAGCAACTCGGCGAGGACGGCATCGAGCAGACCCAGGTTGCGCAGCGTGCCGTAGGCCAGATCCTGCACTGCAGGGCGCAGGCTCGAGCCTGCCTCCAGGCCCGCGAGCGCGTCCGACAGGCTGCGGCCGACGCGCACCTGTGCGATGGCGTCGCCGGCGGCATACAGCGCTAGCTCGAGATTGGCTGATCTGGACAAGGGTACAAGCGGCACCGTAGCCGGCGAGGCAGCGGTGCCGCAGTGATGATGGACGAACTTCGCATCCTACACGGGGAAGGAGGCGGAGAGAACCGGCTTCGCGATTCAGGCCATCGCGCGCAGGCGCGCAACCCCCATTACGCCATCGCTCGCAAACGAGCGATGCGCACCTCGGTGGCGGGGTGGGTGCTGAACAGATTCTGGAGGCCGCCACCGGAGAGCGGGTTGATGATCATCATCTGCGCCGTCGCCGGATGCGCTTCGGCCGCTTCCAGTAGCAGGCCCTTGCCGTAGCGCTCCATTTTCGCCAGCGCGTCGGCGAGCGCGTTCGGGTCGCCGCAGATCTCGGCACCGCCGCGGTCGGCCTCAAATTCGCGCGCGCGCGAGATCGCCATCTGGATCAGCATGGCCGCGATCGGCGCCAGGATCATCACGATCAGCCCTACGATCGGATTCGGGCGCTCGCCATCGCCGCGCCCGCCGAACAGGAAGCCGAACTGGGCGATGGCGGAGATCGCTCCGGCCACGGTGGCGGCGATGGTGGAAATCAGGATGTCGCGATGCTTCACATGCGTCAGTTCGTGCGCCATCACGCCGCGCAGCTCGCGCGAGGACAATAGCTGCAGGATGCCGGTGGTCGCCGCGACGGCGGCGTGCTCGGGATTGCGACCGGTGGCAAAGGCATTGGGTTGGGCTTCGTCGATGAGATAGACGCGCGGCATGGGCAGCCCGGCGCGCTCGGCCAATTCGCGCACTAGGTTGTAGAGCTGCGGTGCGCTCGCCGCGTCTACTTCCTGCGCGTTATACATGGAGAGCACCATCTTGTCGGAGAACCAGTAAGCGAAGATGTTCATTGCGCCGCCGAGCGCAAGCGCGAGGAGCATGCCGTTTGCGCCGCCGAATGCGGCACCGACGACGCCGAACAGCGCCACGATGCCCGCCATCAGGACAGTGGTTTTGAGCCAGTTTCCAAACATCCCGGGTTTCCCTGTAACGTCGGTTATCGAAGCTGTTAGATGGTGTTCTTCGCGGAAAATTCAAGCCGCTCGCCCGCGGCGAGATGGAAGCCCGCAAGGAACTGTGCCGCGGTCAGTTTCTTGCCGCCGGCGCGCTGCAGTTCCTGCACGCAGAGTGCTTGGGCGCCGCAGGCCACTACGATGCCCTTGACGCTCGTCTCCAGGATCGTGCCCGGCGTGCCCTCGGCCGCGCTCACGCCGGCGCGCCAGATTTTCAGTCCGACGCCTTTTGTCATCGTCGTCGCGCCGGGGAGCGGATTGAAGGCGCGCACCTTGCGCTCTATGACTGACGCAGCCTTGCTCCAGTCGATTGCGGCTTCGACCCCGGCGATTTTTGCGGCGTAGGTTGCGCCTGCCACCGCCTGCGGCTCGGCTCGCAACTGGCCGCGCTCCAGTTGGGCGAGCACGGTGACGATCAGGCGCGCGCCGAGCGCGGCCAGCTTGTCGCGCAGGCTCGCTCCGGTGTCCTCTGCTGCGATGGCCAGGGATTCGGCGGCGAGCACCGCCCCGGTATCCAGTCCTCGGTCCATCTGCACGATGGATATCCCGGTGCGCGTGTCACCGGCGAGGATGGCGCGCTCAATCGGCGCGGCGCCGCGCCAGCGCGGCAGAAGCGAAGCGTGGACATTGATCGCGCCCAGATGAGGTATGGTGAGCACCGGCTCGGGCAGAATCAGGCCGTAGGCCGCGACCACCATGGCGTCTGCGCCGATCGCTCGCAGGCGCTGGTGCGTCTGCGCGTCCTTCAAACTGGCGGGTTGATACACCTCAAGGCCGCGCTCCTGCGCCAACGCTTTTACCGCGCTCGGCATGAGTCTCAGCCCCCGCCCTGCCGGCCTGTCGGGCTGGGTAAGCACCAGCGCGATATCGTGCCCCGCATGCGCGAGCGCTACCAAGGCGCGCGCAGCGAATTCCGGGGTGCCGGCGAAAATAAGGCGCATCGGCGGGGCAGGCGCGTGCCGAATTACGCGCTCTGGCGCTGCTGCTTTTGCAACTTGGCGCGGATGCGGGTCTGCTTCAGGCGCGACAGATACTCGACGAACACCCGGCCCTTCAGGTGGTCCATCTCGTGCTGGATGCAAACGGCGAGCAGGCCTTCGGCTTCCATGGTGAACGTCTGGCCGTCCAGTCCCAGCGCGCGCACGGCGATATGCTCGGCGCGCGCGATTCTCTCGTAAATGCCGGGCAGCGACAGGCAACCCTCTTCGCAATCGGCCACCCCGGTAGCGGCGAGGATTGCCGGATTGATCAGCATCAGAAGTTTATCGCGCGTTTCCGACGCGTCGATCACGATCACTTGTTTATGCACATCCACCTGGGTCGCGGAAAGGCCCACGCCGGGCGCGGCGTACATGGTTTCGGCCATGTCGGCGACCAGGGTGCGGATGCCTTGATTTACTTCCCCCACGGGTGCTGCGATCCTGTGCAAGCGGGCATCGGGATAGCGCAGGATGTGCAGGCGAGACATAAAAACTTGCTAATTGAACGGATTAGATGCTAAATTTAATGAAGTCTGTAAAAAGCGTGCTAGACTTTAGATGATTCAGCCCTCTATTTAGATAGGTTCGGGGCTCCTATGCGCAAGTCTATCATATCCGCCGTGCTCGCCGCGGCGTTGGCGGCCACCGCCGTCATGGCTCAGCCGCAATCGGACGTCAAGCTACAGGACAATGCGCCTGATCGCTACGTCGTCGTGCCCGGCGACACGCTGTGGAGTATTGCAGGAAAGTTTCTCAAGGATCCATGGCGCTGGCCGCAGGTATGGAAACTGAACCAGAACGAGATCAAGAACCCGCACTGGATCTACCCGGGCGATGTCATCGTGCTCGATCGCTCCGGGCCGCAGCCGGAGCTCAAGATGGGCGACACGGTGAGGCTCGCGCCGCGCGTGCGCGCCGAGGACACCAGCAAGCAGGCCGTTCCCAGCATCCCCCCCAGGGTTATCGAACCCTTCCTGTCGCGGCCGCTTGTGATTGAACCCGACGGGCTGGACCAGGCGCCGCGCATCATCGCGGCGCAGGCGGACCGCGTCTATCTGGGATCGGGTGACGTAGCCTATGTCAGCGGCATCGGTGATGCGAAAACCGACAGCCTGTGGCAGATCTATCGTCCGGGCAAAGCGCTCATCGACCCTGAGAGCCAAACGACGCTCGGCTACGAAGCCGTGTTTCTCGGCGACGGCAAGGTGACTAAAACCGGCGATCCTGCAACCATACAAATCTTCGCCGCCCAGCTGGAAATCGGCAAGGGCGACCGGCTGGTCGCCGCCGGACCGTTCACGCTCAACAATTACGCGCCGCATGCGCCGGGCGCGATGATTCAGGGGCGCATCATCGCTACCCGCGGCGGATTGCGCGAGACCGGGCCGCAAAACGTGGTCACGCTCAACAAGGGCAGGAGCGATGGCCTCGAGCCCGGTCATGTGCTCGCCTTGTCGCGCCTCGGGCGCACCGTGGACGAAAACATCCCGCGCAAGAACGTCAGGAATACCAAGGACGTTCCCTGGTACGACCTGACCATGAGCGAAATATTCAACCAGGTGTCCTCCGACAAGGAAAGCACCAAACTGCCGGACGAGCGTTACGGCCTCGTCTTCGTATTCCGCACCTTCGACCGGGTTTCCTACGCTTTGGTGATGTCGGCGAGCCGCCCGGTGCTGATCGGTGACGTAGTGATCACGCCCTGAAAGGTTTCGAGCCACACGGGGATGTGCCCGGTAAGTCTTCCGCTTTTGCCGCATACCGGAAACACCATGCAGCACGACGCTGACCTTGCTGCGTGGATCAAGCTCAGCCTGGTGCCGGGGCTGGGTGGCCAAAGTTTGAGGAAGCTGTTGGCGGCCTTCGGCCTGCCGCAGCAAGTCCTGGCCGCCGGCCGGAGCGCGCTCGCAAGAATAGTTTCCGCCGAGATTGCCGCTCGCATACTCTCCGACCTTGATTCCCCGGCGGTCGATGCCGCCCTCGAATGGGCAGCGGCGCAAGGCCATGGCGTGCTTACCCTCGCCGACGGCGATTATCCGCAGCCGCTGCTTGAAACCACGGATCCACCCGCGCTCCTGTACTTGCGCGGCCGGCGCGAGTTGCTCGCGCGTCCGAGCCTTGCCGTGGTCGGCAGCCGCAACGCCACGCCCCAGGGCGTAAGCAACGCCGAACAGTTCGCACATGCTTTCAGTGCCGCCGGGCTGACCATTGTCAGCGGTTTGGCGTTGGGCATAGATGCCGCCGCGCACCGCGGCGGGCTGGACGGGGCGGGCTCCACCATTGCAGTGCTCGGCACCGGCGCCGACATCCTCTATCCGCAACGCAACCGGGATCTGGTCGAGCGCATCGCGCGCGAGGGACTGATCGTCAGCGAATTTGCGCTGGGCACGCCACCGCATGGCAACAATTTCCCGCGGCGCAACCGCGTCATCTCAGGCCTTGCGCGCGGCTGCCTGGTAGTGGAGGCGGCGCTCGCCTCGGGCTCGCTCATAACCGCCCGGCTCGCCGCCGAGCAGGGGCGCGACGTGTTCGCCATTCCGGGATCGATACACTCGCCGCACGCGAAGGGCTGCCACGCGCTCATCAAGCAGGGCGCAAAGCTGGTGGAAAGCGCCCAAGACCTGCTGCAGGAGCTGGGAATCAAGGGGTTTACAGCGCCGCCTGCGGCCACGGATCCGGGGGTCGGGAGCTTGCTTGTGCACCTCGGCTATGACCCCTGCGATATCGACGCGCTGTGCGCAAGAAGCGGCTTGACGGCGGACGCGGTATCGGCCATGCTGCTGCACCTTGAGCTCGACGGCAAAGTCGCGGGCCTGCCGGGCGGGCTGTACCAGAGAACCTCCCAAAGAGGCTCCGATTGAGGTATCTCGACTATCAGGAATGGCAATATTGATGGTCAGTAATCCTCGCAGCGCTCTGTTCTCTCCCGGACGGGAGGCGCGCCTCCCCCACGACGCAAGCCGTAGCGAATTTCCCTGAGGGGCTACCCGCAAGAATGTTCGACATACTCGTCTACCTGTTCGAAAACTACTACCAGACCGATCTCTATCCCGATGAAGATGCGCTGGCGCGCAAGCTTAGCGCCGCCGGCTTCGAGCACGACGACATCAGCGACGCGCTCACCTGGCTGCAAGGGCTGTCCGCCTCCGACGCGAGCACGCTTCCCGCCGGTCTCGCCGAAAGCACGGCATTCCGCGGTTATGCGGAAGTGGAGACTACCAAGCTGGGCGTCGAAGGGCGCGGTTTTCTCGCCTTCCTCGAGGGCGCGAAAGTACTGACGCCGCTGCTGCGCGAAATCATCATCGAGCGTGCCATGGCGCTGTCGGAAGACAGCGTCAGCATCGAGAAATTGAAGGTGATCGTGCTGATGGTTTTGTGGAGCCAGCAGCATTCGATCGATTCGCTCATCCTGGAAGAGCTGCTCTCCGATCGCGCGCGATCGCTCATGCATTAGGGCGGTTACAGCCGATTAAGTCCCTGTTTCGCTGAAGTTTGTCGCGACGCATCGCCGCGTCTTCTTGCTTCGCCATCCCGTTTGCACTTATCATGCTGCGGCTTGCTGCGGGGTACAGACCAATTATTGATCGAGCCCCGCAGGCGCAAGCCCGAACATACTATGACCAAGAAACTCATCATTGCTGAGAAGCCTTCCGTCGCGAACGACATTGCGCGCGCATTGGGCGGCTTCACCCGGCATGGCGATTATTTCGAGAGCGAGGAGTATGTGCTGTCGTCGGCCATCGGCCATCTGCTCGAACTCGCCGCTCCGGAAGGCGTGGAGGTAAAAAGAGGCAAGTGGTCGTTCGCGAACCTGCCGGTGATTCCGCCGCACTTCGACCTGAAGCCAATTGAGCGGACCGAGGACCGGCTCAAGCTGTTGCTGAAGTTGCTCAAGCGCAAGGATGTCACCGGCGTCCTCAACGCATGCGACGCGGGACGCGAAGGCGAACTGATCTTCCGCTACATCATGCAGTACGCCGGCAACAGGAAACCGATCCAGCGATTGTGGCTGCAATCGATGACCCAGGGCGCAATCCGCGAAGGTTTCGATGCCCTGCGGACCGACAAGTCGATGTTGCCGCTGGCAGATGCCGCGGTGTGCCGCTCCGAGTCCGACTGGCTGGTGGGGATCAACGGCACGCGCGCCATGACCGCGTTCAATTCCAAAGAGGGTGGCTTCTACAAGACCACCGTGGGCCGGGTGCAGACGCCGACGCTGGCCATCCTGGTCGAGCGCGAGGACCGCATCCGCAAGTTCGTGTCGCGCGACTACTGGGAAGTGCATGCCAGCTTCGCCGCCCTCGCAGGCGCATACGGCGGGCGCTGGTTCGACGAGAAATTCGCCAAGGCGTCGAAGGACGAGGACGCCGAAGCCAAGCCCGAGCGCATGTGGGATGCGGCGCGCGCCGAGGCCTTGCGCAGGAAATGCGAGGGCAAGCCGGGCATCGCCACCGAGGAGGCGAAGCCGATCAGCCAGATTTCACAGTTGCTGTTCGATCTGACCAGCCTGCAGCGCGATGCCAACGGCCGATTTGGTTTTTCGGCTCGCACCACGCTGTCGCTGGCGCAAGCGTTGTACGAAAAGCACAAGGTGCTGACCTATCCGCGTACCGATGCGCGCGCGCTGCCGGAAGACTATCTGCCGACGGTCAAATCGACCATGGCAATGCTGGCCGGCAAAGCTAGGGACAGGGACAAGAGCGATGGCGTAGCGGCTTATGCGCCGTTTGCGCGCCAGGTGCTGAAAGAAGGGTGGGTGAAGCCGAGCAAGCGCATTTTCGACAATACCAAGATTTCCGACCACTTTGCCATCATTCCCACGCTGCAGGCGCCGGGCAACCTGTCCGATGCCGAGGCCAAGCTCTACGACATGGTGGTCAAACGCTTCCTCGCAGTGTTTTTTCCCGCGGCCGAATTCCTGGTCACCACGCGCATCACCAGCGTCGAGGGCGAGCCGTTCAAGAGCGAGGGCCGGGTGATGGTGAAGCCGGGCTGGCTTGCGATTTACGGCCGCGATACGGAAAAGGACGACGCCCTGATGGTCGCGATCGAGAACGGCGAAAAAGTAAAGACAACGGCGATCGAGGTCAAAGCGAACCAGACCCGGCCGCCGGCGCGCTTCTCCGAGGCGACGCTGCTCTCGGCTATGGAGGGCGCGGGCAAACTGGTCGAGGACGAGGAATTGCGCGCGGCGATGGGCGCGAAGGGTCTGGGCACACCGGCCACCCGCGCCGCCGTGATCGAGGGCCTTATTTTCGAGGACTACGTGCACCGGAAGGGGCGCGAACTCGTGCCCACGCCCAAGGCATTCTCGCTCATGTTTGCGCTCGGCCAGTTCGGCATCACCGAGCTCACTTCGCCCGAACTCACCGGCAACTGGGAATTCAAGCTGAAGCAGATGGAGCACGGCGAGCTCGATCGCTCAGAGTTCATGGACCATATCGTCGAGGCCACGCGCGAGCTGGTTTCCGCGATCAAGTACGGCGACATTCCCGATACCGCATTCCTCACGCTGAAGGCGCCGTGCCCGAAATGCGGCGGCACGGTGCAGGAGAACTACCGTAAGTTCCAGTGCCAGGCGTGCGATTTTTCGATCTGGAGAGTCGTCTCCAGCCGCGAGTTCGCGCCGGAGGAAATCGAGGAATTGATCGCCAGACACAGCATCGGTCCGCTGCAGGGCTTCCGCAGCCGCATGGGCAAGCCGTTCGCGGCGGCGCTGCGGCTGTCGCCCGAATTCAAGCCGGAATTCGATTTTGGACAGTTGGGCGACGGCGCCGTCGAAGCCCCCGAATTCTCCCGCCTGGAGCCGCTCGGCCCATGTCCGAAGTGCGCGGCGCTGGTGTTCGAGCAAGCGATGGCCTATGTGTGCGAGAAAAGCTTGAGCCCCGGAAAGAGCTGCGACTTTCGCTCCGGCCGCATCATCCTGCAGCGGCCGATCGAGCGCGAGCAGATGCAAAAGCTCCTCGCCACCGGCAGGACCGATCTGCTGCACCGCTTTATTTCCAAGAAGGGCCGGCCGTTTTCCGCCTTTCTGGTGCGCGGCGCAGACGGCAAGGTCGGCTTCGAGTTCGCGCCGCGCGCGGCAAAGCCAGGCAAGGCCGCGACCGACCCTGCCGAAGTCAAGCCAAGCGCCTCCAGGCCCGCACGCAAGATTGCGGCAAAGACCGCTGCCAAGACCGCTGCGACGGCGGCTAAGTCACGCAAGGCCGCGCGCTCTTAGAATCTATTTCAAAATGGGGGGATACCTCCCCTTGCTCCCCTAAATCTGAGGCCATTTCGGCAATTTTGAAATGGCCTCTTGGCTAATCGCCCCAGGGCGCAAATAATCCTAGATTCGGTAGTTGAATGTCCCGCTGGCAGCCGGAATGCTATATCTGGCGCGGATTTCAGGCCAATTTGAGGCAACTGCGGAGCGGTTCCATTTGGGTGAATTCGGATGCTCGGCGAATAGCCGCAGAATCAGTGGATTGCCACAACTTTTGTCGTTCAACTGCCGGATTCAGGATAATTCTTGCCGCGCCGCCCCGCATGAGCCAAGGCGCTATTGCGTGAAAACCTCTGGCGCGACATCCTGCAGCGCGAGCATCACCTGGCCGGCGTCTACCAGGTAATCGCTCTTTTGTCCCAACGCCGTTGACCGATCCTCCGGGTACCATCCCGACACCACTTCGGCATAGCGATGCCCCATCTGCGCGCTGATGAACTTGAAGTCGCCCATGTGATAAATCGTCGTATTGGAAATTTCTACTACGGCCGCGCCAGGAGGGGCAAACATAAGATTGGTCAGGCCCGCCCCGTGCGCGCCCACGATCACTCGCGCC
>JAZDIA010000092.1:0-5229 GCA_043805375.1 Pseudomonadota bacterium | reverse complement strand
GACTCGATGGAACAGGCGTTCCTCAACTGCATTGAAACCCGTGCCGATGACTGACAAGCCGAGCCTGCTGATCGTCGATGACGACCCGCTCATCACCGAAACCCTCGCCTACGCCCTGGGCAAGGATTTCAATGTGCTGGTGAGCGACTCGCGCAGCCACGCGGTGAGCCTGGTGCGCGCGCTGCAGGCGCCGCCGCAACTCGCGCTGGTGGATCTGGGGCTGCCGCCGCTGCCGCACCGGCCGGATGAGGGCTTCCGCCTCATCACCGATCTGGTGGCGCATTCCCCGGCGATGAAAATCCTGGTGCTGTCGGGACAGAACGACGCCGCCAACGCGCGTCACGCACGCACCCTGGGCGCGACCGATTTCGTGGCCAAGCCCTGCAATGCGGAAAGCCTGGAGAAACTCCTGCTGCACGCGCTGCAGTTCGGCAGCGCAGAGATGCCGGGTGGCGCCGAGGCCGAGGGCGAACTGCTGATCGGCGAAAGCCCGGTCCTGCACCAGCTTAAAAGCCAGATCAGCCAGTACGCCGACTCGCCCTTCCCGGCGCTGATCGAGGGCGAATCGGGCAGCGGCAAGGAAGTGGTCGCGAACTCCCTGCACCGGCTGTCGGTGCGCAAGGACAAGCCATGGTTCGCACTCAACTGCGCCGCCATCGCCCCGACCCTGGTCGAACCTACGTTGTTCGGCTACGCCAAGGGAGCGTTCACCGGCGCCGGCGCCAACAAGTCCGGCTATTTCGAGGACGCCGAGGAAGGCACGCTGTTCCTGGACGAGATCGGTGAGCTGCCGCTGGAACTGCAGGCGAAGCTTTTGCGCGTGCTCGAGAACGGGGAGTTCCAGCGCGTCGGCGAAACGCAGCAGCGCATTTCCCACGCGCGCGTGATCGCCGCCACCAACCGCGACCTGCGCCACGAAATAAAGAACGGACGCTTCCGTGCCGACCTGTATCACCGCCTGTCGGTGTTTTCGATCAGCGTGCCGCCGCTGCGCCAAATGGGCGAGGACAAGGCGCTGCTGCTCGCGCATTTCAGCCGCATTTACGCCGAGCGGGCCAAACTCGCGCCGTTCACGCTCGACGACGGTGCAACCGAGCTATGGCGCGGCTACCGCTTCCCCGGCAACGTGCGCGAGCTGAAGAACATCGTCATCCGCCTCACCACCAAATACCCGGGGCAGAAACTCTCCCCGCTGGAACTCGAACCCGAGTTCGAAGCCGAACCGCAGCCACAGGCCGCCGCCGAACCCGGGCCGCGCGGCGATGCGCAAATGCTGCTCGAGCAGGCGCTGCGTCACCTGCAGCGCGAGCGCCAGTTCAATCTCGACGACATGCTCAAAGAGTGGGAACGGGGCTATATCGAGGCAGCCATGCGCCTCACCCAGGGCAACGTCAGCCAGGCGGCGAAGATGCTCGGCATCAACCGCACCACGCTGTACTCGCGCATGGAACACCAGGACAAGAACCAGGACAAGAAATAGGCGACACCATGTACCTCGATCACTTCGGCTTGGACGAACCGCCGTTTCGCATCACCCCACACACCGACTTTTTCTTCGCCGGCGCCAATCGCGGCCCGACACTGGAAGCGCTGCTCTACGCCGTTACTCACGACGAGGGCATCGTCAAGGTTTCGGGCGAAGTGGGCAGCGGCAAGACCATGCTGTGCCGGGTGCTGATGGAACGCCTGCCCCAACACGTGCAAACCATACTGCTCGCCAATCCCGCGCTTTCGCGCGACGAGATTATCTACGCCATCGCTGAAGAACTCGACATCCAGCCGCGCAGCGAGCGCCTGTCGTTGCTGCTGCTCGCGCTGCAGGAGCACCTGGTCACGCTCTACGGCGAGAACCAGCGCGTGGTGTTGTTGATCGACGAAGCGCACGCCATGCCGCAGGAAACTCTCGAACAAATTCGGCTGCTCTCCAATCTCGAATCCAGCAGATCGAAATTGCTGCAGATCGTGCTCTTCGGCCAGCCCGAGCTGGATGAGCATCTGAGCATGCCGCACATGCGCCAGTTGAAGGAGCGCATCACCCACAGCTTCCGCCTGGAGCCGCTCGCGCGCTCCGACATCGAGGCCTACCTCGATTTCCGCATGCGTGCCGCCGGCTACCGCGGTCCGAGCCTATTCACCGCCGCAGCCGTGCGCCGGATAGTCAAGGCCTCGCAGGGCTTGACAAGGCGCGTCAACATTCTCGCCGACAAGTCGCTGCTCGCCGCTTTCGCCGATAACGAACACGGTATCACCGCGAGGCATGTCGAGCGCGCCATCCGCGATTCCGAGTTCTACCGTACCCCGATGAGCAAAACCAGGATCGGCCTGGCAGCAGGCGGGGTGGCGGCGGGTCTGGCCCTGGGTCTGGCCCTGGGTCTGGCCCTTGGGCTGGGCCCGCATTACCTGCTGTCACCGGCGGCGCCGACACCACCCGCGCAAACGACGGCGATCGGCGCAACCACGGCACAACCTGCAGCGCTCGCGCCACCCGCACCGGTGCAGCAAGTTGTCGCGCCAGCGGCCGGCGCGCAAGCAGCCGGAACGACAGCGGCGACGCCTGGTCCGGCCGCCCCGGTCGGCACGGCAGCACCCGCCGCGCTGCAGCCGATCGCCGCACCGGATGCGCCCCAGTCCGCCGCGACATCCGTGGCTGCGATCGACACAGCGCCGACGGTGCAAGCCGCGCGCGCCACGGACACGGCCGACGCTGCGACCGCTCCGGTAGGGTCGGACCTGCCCACGGGCGCCAAGCCCGGCTCGAAAAACTACATGCCGCCGGCGCCGCCCGGCGGCAATCTCACGCGAGCGCGCTTTGCCGCCACCCAGGACTGGCTGAAGAGCGCGTCGGGCGATCAGTATTCGATTCAACTGCTCACTGCCGGCGTGCGCGACCTGCGTGGTATCGAGGAACTGCTGGCGCGCGCTCCGGGAAGAAATCTCGAGCTGTCGGACTTCTATGTCTACGGCGTCAGGATCAACGATCAGCAGCACTACCGGCTCGCCTATGGACTCTACCCCACGCTCGCCGAAGTCAGTCGGGGCATCAACGCGCTGCCCCCGGTCTACCGGCAGTTCGGCCCGTATCAGCGCAGCGTGGAGCGCATGCGCAGCCAGAACCGCCAGTAGAATTATCGCCGCTCGGGTAGAGCAAACCGCGCCGCCTGAACAAGGTGCGGCAGATGGTTCATGCAGCAGCTTGCACTAATGTGATGGTGCTATATAATCCGGGCGGGGAAACCATATACATATCAATGGTGATCGATATGCATCTTAAAGCTGGGCTAATGTTTGCGGCTTGCCTGCTGATCGCCGCTTGCGGCATGCAGCCGATGAAGCCTTCGCCCGGACATGTCGAGGCCGCGGCGCCGGCGCCTGCCGGTGACATTCCCGAGCCGGTGCGGGTCACGCCCCTATTGCCCAAACCCAAGCCTGCCGCGCGGCCCGAAACCTATAGCGTGGTGGTCAACAACGTCAAGGTGCAGGAGCTGCTGTTCGCGCTCGCGCGCGATGCCAAGCTGAACGTCGACATTCATTCCGGCATCGTCGGCAGCGTCACCCTCAACGCCGTCGACCAGACCCTGCAGCAACTGCTCGCGCGCATCGCCAAGCAGGTGGACATGCGCTATGAACTGGACGGCCCCAATCTGGCAGTGATGCCAGATACGCCGTATCTGCGCATCTACAAGATCGATTACCTCAACATCCAGCGCGACACCGACAGCAAAGTCGGCACCTCGACCCAGGTAGCCACGCCGGGCGCAGCCGGGGCCGGAGGCGGCGGGAGCGGGGGCGGCGGCGGCAACCAGTCGACCACCTCAATAACGAATAAGTCGACCAACCATTTTTGGGACACCCTGGTAAAGAACGTGCAGGACATCCTGCACGAAACCGACAAGCTTATCCCTGTGTCGAGACAGACCGCCGGTACAGCCCGGCCCGCGGCACCTGCTACATCCCCGACCTTACAAGTTAATGTTGGGAGTGATGTAGGTGCAACACCCAAGGAGGATCCGATAACATTCCGCGAGGCGGCCTCCGTCATTTCCAATCCCGAGTCCGGCGTGCTCAGCATCCGCGCCAGCTCGCGCCAGCATGAGAAGATCCAGGAATTCCTCGACCAGGTGCTCTCCAGCGCCAAGCGCCAGGTGCTGATCGAAGCTACCATCGTCGAAGTGCAGTTGAACAACCAATATCAGCGGGGCATCGACTGGTCGGCAGGTCGCAGTGGATCGACCGGATTCACCTTCAATCAATTCGCCAGCGGCACCCCTCTCGTCACCGGCCCCACCGCTGCGTCGCCTACCGGCAACACTTTCGTGCTCGGCGCTGCCGCGCCCAATTACAGCAACCTGCTGGCTAGCGTGCGTCTGCTCGAATCGTTCGGCAACGTGCGCGTGCTCTCCAGTCCGCGGTTGACGGTGCTCAACAACCAAACCGCGATTCTGAAGGTGGTGGACAACCAGGTCTATTTCACCATTCAGGCCACGACCACAGCAGGCTCGGCGGGCGTCGCGCCGGTCACCACGTTCACCACCACGCCCAACGTCGTGGCGGTGGGCTTCATCATGAACGTGACGCCGCAGATCAGTGACGCCGACAGTGTGCTGCTCAACGTGCGCCCCAGCATTTCGCGCAAAGTCGGCGATATTTCCGATCCCAATCCGAGCCTGGGTGCGATCCCAAGCAAAATTCCGATCATCCGGACGCGCGAAATGGAGTCGCTGATCAAAGTGAACAGCGGACAGATCGCGGTGATGGGCGGACTGATCCAGGATGATGTCGCCGATGTGGAGGACAGCGTGCCCGGCGCGAACCGCATCCTCGGCATCGGGCGGCTGTTCGAAAACAAGAATCAGACCAACACCAAGACCGAACTGGTGGTGTTCATTCGCCCGATCATCATCCGCGATGCCAGCATCGACGGCGACTACCGCGGCTACCGCAGCTATCTGCCGGACGACAAATTCATGGCTGCGCCCAATCCGGGCAAGCCGCCACTCCTCGGTGATCCTCCGGGTACGCCGCGATGAGCCTGCTGCTCGAAGCGCTGAAAAAAGCCGAACTTGCGAAACAGGCGGCGAAAGAGGTGGCGCCGGTTACGGGCGAAGCGCCGTTTACGCGCGACCAACTGCCCGACATCACGCAGCCGATGGAGATTCATAGCGAGGATATGAGTCCGGCCGGACCCGAGCCGGCGCCCAAGCGCGCGGATAAGCCGGTGCTCGAACTCGC
>JAZDIA010000091.1:0-24365 GCA_043805375.1 Pseudomonadota bacterium | reverse complement strand
CCTTACCGGCCCAGGCTCCGCCGAAAATCACCACCGCCGAGCTCGCGCGGGCAACGCCACTGTAGTGCAGACCTTTTAAGCTCACCCCATGATCAATCAATCACTTAGCTACCTCGTACCCCGCGAATCCGCTAAGTTCGGCTAGAGGACCGCGACGATAAACAGGCGCCGGAAAGGAAACAAAGTTTTACCGACCGGCTGGCGTGGATAGGCCTGCGCCACAAGCTGCCGATACTCGACTTCGAAAGCTACGCGCGCGCCCGCCGGCACACATCGGTAAATCGGGCTTGCCGACGACACATTGATCATAGAAGGCATGGTTCTGTAAACCGTGTCATTTCCTCGTACTCAGGCGGCTTTGCATGGGTTGTCTAGATTTCGCTCGACAACCCCGGAAGCCCTGTCACTTGCCGATGCAGAAACGGGAAAAGATTTCCCCGAGCAGGTCATCGGCCGCGAATTCGCCGGTGATGCTGTTGAGTTGCTCCTGCGCCAGGCGCAACTCCTCGGCGAACAGCTCCGGCCGGCCGAAATGCTCGCCAGCCCGGGCTGCGTGCTGCGCCGCCTGACGCAGCGCCACCAGATGCCGCTCGCGCGCCATGAACAGGTCTTCCGCACCCCGCTGCCAGCCGGCGATGCCCAGTAACTCAGCGCGCAGCAAATCCGTGCCCGCTCCAGTCTTGGCGGAAAGATATAGGCTGGTCGCGGCCTCGCTGCGCCGCACCCGCGGGTCGCCGCCGGCGAGGTCGATTTTGTTATGCACGAACACGCGCGTTACGCCTTGGGGAATGCGCGCCGCCAGTTCCAAGTCCTGCCTGGTCACGCCGGCGCGCGCATCGACCAGGAACAGCACCACATCGGCGCGGCCGATCTCGCTCCAAGTGCGCGCGATCCCCATACGTTCGACCTCGTCCTGGGTGTCGCACAGGCCCGCGCTGTCGATAATGTTGAGCGGCACGCCGTCGATGTGGATCGCTTGGCGCACGCTATCGCGCGTGGTGCCGGGGACGGGGGTGACGATGGCGAGCTCTTCGCCCGCCAGACGATTCAACAGGCTGGACTTGCCTACGTTCGGCCGGCCCGCCAGCACCACTTGCAAGCCGGTGCGCAGCAAGCTTCCCTGCCGGCTTTTTGCCAGCGCGGTCTCAATCGCCTGCAGCAACTTGGTATGGCGCCCCTTGGCGTCGGCCTGTTCCAAAGGATCAATCTCTTCCTCTGAAAAGTCGAGCGTCGCCTCGACCAGCGCGCGTAGTTCAATCAGTTGCCTCACCAATGCCTCGATTGCCGCCGAGAACTCGCCGCGCAACGAACGCAGCGCGCAGCGCGCAGCGCTGTCGCTAGCGGCTTCGATCAGGTCGGCCACGCTCTCGGCTTGAGCCAGGTCCATCTTGTCGTTGAGAAACGCGCGGCGGGTAAACTCACCCGGCTCGGCCAGGCGCGCACCCAGCTCGAGGCAGCGCGCGAGCAGCATCCGCATCACCACCGGACCGCCGTGACCCTGTAGCTCGAGCACGTCTTCACCGGTGTAGGAATGCGGAACGGGAAAATAAAGCGCGATGCCATCGTCTATCGCTGCGCCGTGCACGTCGAGGAAGGCGACCCTGATCGCGCGCCGCGGCGCGGGCAGTTTGCCGAGCAGCGCTTGCGCCAGAGGCACCAGAGACTTGCCCGACACCCGCACCACGCCTATGCCGCCGCGTCCGGGCGCCGTGGCTATTGCCGCAATCAGGTCATCCGGCTGGATCAAGTACCAGATCTCCGAGAGTCTATTCCGGAATCCAGATCCGTCTCAGGCTGGATTGGCGCAGCAAAAGGCTCATCGCCGTGCGGGGGTTTTCCCATCCCCGATCATGCGGGTGATCTGCCATTGCTGCGCGATCGAGAGAATATTGTTCACCAGCCAGTAAAGCACCAGTCCCGCGGGGAAGAAAAAGAACATCACGCCGAAGGCGAAAGGCATGATCAGCATGACCTTGGCCTGCACCGGGTCGGGCGGCACCGGGTTGAGCTTGGTCTGGATCACCATCGAGCCCATCATCAACAGCGGCAGCACGTAATACGGATCCTGTGCCGACAGGTCGTGTATCCATAGGTAGAAGGGCGCGTGACGCAACTCGACGCTGGCAAGCAGTACCCAATAAAGCGAGATGAACACCGGTATCTGCACCACTATGGGCAAGCAGCCACCCAAGGGATTGATCTTCTCGGTCTTGTACAGTTCCATCATGGCCTGGTTCAGACGCGCCCGGTCGCTGCCAAATTGCTCGCGCAGCTTGGTCATGCGCGGGGTCACCAGCTTCATCTTGGCCATGGACTTGTAGCTCGCCGCCGACAGAGGAAAGAAAATCGCCTTGATGAGCACGGTGAGCAGAATAATGGCCACGCCCCAATTGCCCACCCACTTGTACAAGAACTGCAGTAGCCAGAACAGCGGCGCCGCTACCACGGTCAGCCAACCGTAATCGACTACGAGATCCAACCCGGGCGCGATGTGCTTCAGGTTATCCTGCTCCTGCGGCCCGGCATAAAGCGATACCGACACGCTGCCGCTGGCATTGGGCGCGATCGCCGTCAGCGGCAGAATCACGCCGATCGCGTACAGGTTATCCTCCAGGCGCTTAGCGTAATACTCGCGTTGGGTCTTGTCCCTGGGCAACCAAGCGCTGACGAAGTAATGCTGCAACATGGCAATCCAACCGTTGTCGGTAGGCTTGGGAACGCCAGGCTTGCCCTTGTCCAGATCACCGAAGGCAAGCTTCTTGAACTTTTCCTCCTCGGTGTAAACCGCAGTACCGGTGTAAGAACTCACCATGGCGCTGTCGCCTGGCGGCGGCTTGCCGTCGCGCAGCAACTGAAAATACGCGTGAGCGGCGAGCGATGCCACACTGCCATTAATGACTTCATGGGTGATGTCGATGATGTAGCTGGCGCGGTGGAAGGTGAGCGTCTTCACCGTTTTCACCCCCTCAGAACCCGGCGCCTCCAGCCGCACTTTCAGTTCATCTTGTCCGTCTGTGAGCACATACTCTCTAGCTCTTGCGCTATATACAATCTTATGCGTGGGCAAGCCTGAGCCGATCAGGCCGCTTTGAGCGGCATAATGGTGCTCAGGCGTAAACAGCACGAAATTTGTCTTCTCGTCCAGGGTATCTCTTTGCCTGAGGAATTCCAGGCGCACGATATCGCCGCCCCGCAAATCAATATCTGCAATCAGGCTATCCGTCTTGACCCTGAGTTTCTCGCGCTCTGCCGGCGTCGCGGTGTTCGGCGGGACGGCGTCGCCGGGCAATTTTTGTGGTGCGGTAGTCACCTGGGCCGGCACGCTAGGGCTGGGGACCGTCGCCTGGACCGCGCCGGGTTTCCCACTTTGCGCGGTTGCCGGAACCGGTGGTCGGTGCTCCTTCTGCCAGGCGTCCCACAACAGCAGCAGTGAGAACGAAAACACGAAGAACAGAATCAGACGTTGAGTATCCATGAGTGCTCAAGGAACGGGGTCATAACCGCCGGGATTCCAGGGATGGCAGCGTGCAATTCGCTTGAGCGCAAGCCAACCACCATAACCGGCGCCGTGTTGCTGAATCGCTTCCGCGGCATAATCCGAACAGGAAGGAAAAAAGCGGCAACTGGGCCCAAGCAGTGGACTCAGGCAGTAACGGTACGTCTTGATCAGGATAAGGAAAAGTTTGCTCACTCTGCCTGCTCCCCGTCAGTCTTGCACCATGCCGCGAGCAACTTCCCGATCTCGGTGCCGCTCGGCTCGCCGCGCTGCAGGTTGCGCGCCCGAACGATGTAGTCGCGTTGCTGCAATCGGTGCTGCAGCAGCCGGAAGGTTTCGCGCACTAGGCGCCGAAAGCGGTTTCGATCCACGGCACGGGGCCAGGCGTGCCGTCCGGCAATCACACCCAGGCGCGGACCGCTATCGCTAGGCATTGAATGCAACTGCATCCCATCACCGACTGTGGACCGGCCACGGGCGAGCACGGACGTGATCTGCGCTTTGCGGCGCAGCCTTTGCTCCTTGGACAAGCCGAACCGGGAGCTTGACCTCAAACCGAAAGGCGGGCCCGGCCGCGGGCCCGGCGTGCGCGAATGACCGCGCGACCGCCGCGGGTGCGCATGCGCACAAGAAAGCCGTGGGTGCGTTTTCTGCGAACTACGGAGGGCTGATAAGTGCGCTTCATTTTGGGACTCTTTTTTGCTTACTTACGACAGAACCTGGTATTTGACCCCAAAACGTGGTTTTCTGTCAATGCTATCACGAACTTTAGGCGAATAAATGCCTGTGGATAACTTGCTTGCAAAAGGCTAAAATACGCGCTTGTCTTCGGCTTTTGTCCCCACCCACTTTACATACTAAAACAGGGCCATGGAAAGATTCTGGCTTTCCTGCCTGAGCCGTTTAGAGAATGAGCTCCCGGCACAGCAGTTTAATACCTGGATCAAGCCCCTCCGACTCGACAGCAAGACGCCTCCCGGGCAGTTTGCTCTGCTCGCGCCGAACCGCTTCGTCCTGGACTGGATCAAGAACCGCTACCTCGCCCGCATCGAGGCGATGGCGGCTGAGTATTTTTCCTCGCCCATCCGCGTAAGCCTGGCCATGGCCCAATCCGAGGCAGCAGCCAGTCCTTCGGCGGCCGCCTCGATCATCCAACCAGTGCGCCGGCGCTCCAGCGGGCATGAAAAAGCAGGCCTGATTCCAGAGTTTACTTTCGATAATTTCGTCATCGGCAAGGCCAACCAACTGGCGCGCGCCGCGGGACTGCAGGTGTCCGAGCACCCCGGCACCTCTTACAACCCCCTGTTTGTCTATGGCGGAGTCGGCTTGGGCAAGACGCACTTAATCCACGCGGTGGGCAATAACGTGCTGGCCCAGCACCCCACAACCAAGGTACGCTACCTGCATGCGGCGCAGTATATTTCCGACGTGGTACGCGCCTACCACCAGAAATCATTCGACGAGTTCAAGCGCTATTACCATTCGCTCGACCTGCTGTTAATCGACGATATTCAGTTCTTCAGCGGCAAGGATCGAACCCAGGAGGAATTCTTCTATGCCTTCAACGCGCTGATCGAAGCGCACAAGCAGGTAATTATTACGTGTGACACCTACCCCAAGGATATCAGCGGTATCGAAGAGCGGCTCAAGTCGCGCTTCTCCTGGGGGCTTTCGGTCGGCATCGAGCCACCGGAGCAGGAAATGCGCGTCGCCATCATCCTAAAAAAAGCCGAGGCCATCTCGGTGCGCTTGGACCAGGAAGTGGCATTCTTCATCGCCAAGCACATCCGTTCCAATGTGCGCGAACTGGAGGGGGCCTGAAAAGCGTCATTGCCTTTTCCCGCTTCAATGGCAAGGATATTTCGCTCGACCTCGCCAAGGAGGCGCTCAAGGATCTGCTGTCGGTGCAGAACCGTCAAATTTCCATCGACAATATTCAAAAAACCGTGGCTGAGTTCTACAAGATAAAGATCTCCGACATGCATTCCAAGAAACGCAGCCGCAACGTCGCCCGCCCGCGCCAAATGGCGATGGCTCTGGCAAAGGAACTTACCCAGCACAGCCTCCCAGACATCGGCGATGCCTTCGGCAACCGCGATCATACGACCGTGCTGCACGCCTGCCGTACGATCGCATCGTTACGCGAAAAACACACCGAGATAAACCACGACTACCACGTGCTAGAACAGGTACTGAAAGGATGAAGGCTTCGGCTAACAGTTTTCCCGCTTCCTGTGGACTACTCTGGTTTTTTCCCCGAGCCCGATTTTGTCCACAAACTATAAAAAACGGCTCACGGGGTTATACACACCAGACAAATAACCTAGCGACGTGAATACAAAGGGGAATGCCGAGATATCCCCGGAAAGATGCTGCATTATCATCATTATCAGGAAAATATAATGAACACTATTAAAATAAATAGAAAGGCTTTGTTGGAGCCGCTCGATGCCGTTTCCGGAATAATCGAACGGCGCCACACGCTACCCATTCTTTCCAATATTTTGGTGGAACGCAATGGGACTGATATCACTATTGTCGCCACTGACATAGAAATTCAGATCTCTGCTCGGACCGTTTGCGATAATTTGGGAGAGGATAAGGCTATCACGGTGGGCGCAAGAAAATTGCTGGATATCCTGCGCGCCTTGCCCGAACCATCTGAGATGACGCTGGCGCTGCAGGAAAAGAAACTCCAGGTTAAGACCGCCAAGAGCCGGTTCAATTTACAGACCTTGCCGGCGGAGGATTTTCCAAAATTGTCGCTCGCCGAAGGCGCGAGTACCAAGATGACGCTGCCGCAGAGGGTACTGAAGCAGTTGTTTATGTCGGTTCAGTACGCCATGGCACAACAGGACATACGCTACTACCTGAATGGCTTGCTGTTGGTGACGGGGGGAGACAAAATCACTGTCGTGGCCACGGACGGGCACCGCTTAGCCCTCGCGAGCGCGGCGCACAGGATAGAAGCAGCGCAAGAGGTGATCCTGCCGCGCAAGAGCATCCTCGAACTGTCCAAGCTCCTGTCCGACAATGACGAGCCGGTTGATGTGGAACTGTCGCCGACCCAGGCGCGTTTTTCCTTCGGCAGCATCGTTCTTATTTCCAAACTGGTAGACGGCAAGTTTCCAGATTACACCCGCGTCATCCCAACCACCCACAACAAGAAGTTGTTGATTAACCGGATTGTGCTGCTACAAGCATTGCAACGCGCCGCCATTCTTACCAATGACAAGTTCAAAGGCGTGCGCTGGGTACTGGTTGACGGCAGCCTCAAGATCATCTGCAGCAACAACGAGCAGGAAGACGCGCAGGAGGAAATTGACGTGATTTATAGCGGCGACGCCTTGGATATTGGCTTCAATGTCAACTATCTGCAGGACGTGCTCAACAATCTGGATTGCGGGGAAGTGGAGTGCGCTTTTGGCGACGCCAACTCGAGCGCCCTGATTACCGTTCCCGGAAACGACAATTTCAAGTACGTCGTAATGCCGATGCGCATTTGAAATAGCTAATCCAATGGCGGGCGCACTACATTAGGGAAATCAGCAAATTTCTTACGCCGGTTACCAGAAGAACAGGAATGAACGATAAAACGAATCCGCAGTATGTTGGAAATGGAGACTATGAGGAAAGTAGCATCAAAGTGCTCAAGGGCCTGGATGCGGTACGCAAACGTCCCGGCATGTACATCGGCGACACTTCCGACGGAACCGGCCTGCATCATATGGTATTCGAGGTCGTGGACAACGCCATCGATGAAGCATTGGCCGGTTATTGCGACGACATCACGGTAACCATTCACACCGACAACTCGATCAGCGTCACCGACAACGGCCGCGGCATACCCATCGGCACACATCCCGATGACGAGCAAGGACGCTCGACTGCCGAAATAGTCATGACCGAGTTGCACGCCGGCGGCAAATTCGACAACAACTCGTACAAGATTGCAGGCGGTCTGCATGGCGTCGGGGTGTCAGTGGTAAATGCGTTATCGCAGTGGCTGCGCCTCACCATACGCCGCGACGGCAAGACCTATAGCATGGAGTTTCGCAACGGAGTTGCCGCCGCGCCGCTGCAGCAAATAGGCACGACCGAGCGCCGTGGCACAGAGGTGCATTTCCTCGCGAGCACCGGCACCTTCAGTGCGGTCCAATATCACTATGACATTCTGGCGAAGCGGCTGCGCGAACTGTCGTTCCTCAACAACGGCGTAAAAATCCGACTGGTGGATCAACTCGCAGGCAAGGAGGAAAACTTTGCCTTTTCCGGCGGCGTGAAGGGTTTTGTCGAGTTCATCAACCGCAATAAGACGGTGCTGCACAACAACATATTCCATGCCATCAGTGAAAAAGACGGCATCATAGTCGAAGTCGCGATGCAGTGGAACGACTCATACCAGGAGCAGGTGCTTTGTTTCACCAACAACATCCCGCAGCGCGATGGCGGCACGCACCTCACCGGGCTGCGTGCGGCAATGACGCGCACGCTCAACCAGTATATAGAAGCCCAGGAACTGGCCAAGAAAGCCAAGGTTGAAACCACCGGGGAGGACATGCGCGAGGGTCTGAGTTGTGTGCTTTCGGTGAAGGTGCCGGAGCCGAAGTTTTCCTCGCAGACCAAGGACAAGCTGGTGAGCTCGGAAGTACAGCCGGTGGTGCAGGAGGTGGTCGCGGCCAAGCTCGCCGAGTTCCTGCTCGAGCGGCCCGGCGACGCGAAGACCATCACCGCGAAGATCGTCGACGCTGCGCGCGCGCGGGAGGCGGCGAGGAAGGCGCGCGAAATGACGCGGCGCAAGGGTGTGCTCGATGGCATGGGCATGCCGGGTAAACTCGCCGATTGCCAGGATAAGGATCCGGCGCTGTGCGAAATCTATCTAGTGGAAGGGGACTCGGCCGGCGGCTCCGCCAAGCAAGGGCGCGACCGCAAGTTCCAGGCGATCCTGCCGCTCAAGGGCAAGATCCTCAATGTGGAGAAGGCGCGCTTCGACAAGCTCATCTCATTTACAGAGATCGCCACCCTCATCACCGCCCTGGGAACGGGCATCAAGGACGACTATAACCTCGAAAAATTGCGCTATCACCGCATCATCATCATGACCGACGCCGACGTCGACGGTGCGCACATCCGCACGCTTCTGCTGACTTTCTTCTACAGGCAGATGCCGGATCTGGTCGAGCGCGGGCACATTTACATCGCTCAGCCGCCGCTGTTCAAGGCCAAGATCGGCAAGGAGGAGCGGTACCTCAAGGACGAGTACGAGTTATCGCAGTATATGCTGAAGCAAGCCCTGATAGGCGCGACGCTGCTACCGCAACACGATAGCTCGCTGATTGCGGACGAAGCTCTGCGGCAGCTGGCGAGCTCGTATTTGCTCGCACGCGCGGTGATCGATCGCATTGCGAGGCTCATCGATCGCGACGTATTGTTTGCAATCTTGAGAAACGGGCTGAAACTCGACTTGCACGATGCCAAAACCGCGAGCAGCAGCGCTGAGAGGCTGCAACGGGTGCTTACCGACAAAGGAATGGTTGTGGCCCCGCGCTTCGATGAAAAGCACGAGCGGTACCAATTGCTGATCGAACGCAACTTGCACGGCAACAGCCGCAAGTGCGTCATCGACGACGATTTTGTCCTTTCCGGCGACTATCAGCAGCTACTCGATACGGCGCTGTTGATTGAAGGCCTGATCGGCCCCGGCGCCTTTGTTGCGCGCGGCGACAAGCGGCACGCAGTGAAGGATTTCGGCGAGGTGATGGTCTGGCTGCTGCAGGAAGTAGAGAAAAACGCCACGCTGCAGCGCTACAAGGGTCTGGGCGAGATGAATCCGGAGCAGTTGTGGGAGACCACTATGGACCCGACCAAGCGGCGCCTGTTGCGCGTGCAGATCGAGGACGGCATCGCCGCCGACGAGATCTTTTCCAAACTCATGGGTGACGATGTAGAGCCGCGGCGGGCGTTCATTGAGAGCAATGCGCTGGTCGCCCGGCTCGATATCTAGCGCTCGGCGGCAAGGCCGGCCAAAGCTGCCACCTTGCCAGGTTCAGACGATGTTCAGGTGTTCGATGCCCGCGCTAATATCGCGGTTCTTCGCTTCCTTGCCGTGCAGCTTGATGTTGAGCCGCAGGTCGTTGACCGAATCGGCGTTTCTCAGCGCGTCCTCGTAGCTGATTTTGCCGGCTTCGTACAGGTCGAACAGGGCTTGGTCGAAGGTCTGCATCCCCAGTTCGCGCGACTTCTTCATGATTTCCTTGATCTCGTGCACTTCGCCCTTGAAAATCAGGTCGGCGATCAGCGGCGAGTTAAGCATGATCTCGATCGCTGCTGCGCGCCCCTTGCCTTCCTTCAGCGGAATCAGCCGTTGCGACACCAGCGCTTTGAGGTTCAGCGACAGGTCCATCAGCAACTGTGGCCGGCGTTCCTCGGGAAAAAAATTGACGATACGGTCCAGCGCCTGATTGGCGCTGTTGGCGTGCAGCGTTCCCATGCACAGGTGGCCGGTTTCCGCAAAGGCGACCGCGTGCTCCATGGTCTCCCTCGAGCGGATCTCGCCGATCAGGATCACGTCCGGAGCCTGGCGCAGGGTGTTTTGCAGCGCCGCCTCCCAGGAAGCCGTATCCACGCCGACTTCGCGTTGCGTGATCAGGCAATTGACGTGCGGATGCACGTACTCGACCGGATCTTCGATGGTGATGATGTGGCCGTAGCTATTGTGGTTGCGGTAGCCGATCATCGCCGCGAGCGTGGTCGACTTGCCAGATCCGGTGCCGCCCACCATGATCACCAGGCCGCGCTTGTTCATGACCACGTCTTTCAGCACCGGCGGCAGCCCCAAATCCTCGAACTGAGGGATGGTCGTGGTGATCGTGCGCATCACCATGCCGATCTTAGCTTGCTGCACGAAGCAGTTTACGCGGAAGCGGCCGATGCTTGCGGGAGAGATGGCGAAGTTACACTCCTTGGTCGCCTCGAATTCGGCGGCCTGCTTGTCATTCATCATCGCGCGCACCAAATCGGCAGTATGCTGGCCGGTAAGCTTCTGGTCCATGACCGGCGTCATCTTGCCGTCGATTTTCATCGCCGGCGGGAAGTCCGCGGTGATGAACAAGTCGGATCCCTTCTTGCTGATCATCAACCGCAGCAGGTCGTACATGAATTTTGTTGACTGACCGCTATCCATATTTCACCTCAATCGCAGTTTTGTCCAAATATACCCAGAACTTGTGCCTTTCACCGCACGCCGTCCGCTCCCAGCGTAGCTGCGACGGTGACAGACGGCAACCACCGGCGCAAACTCTGCGGCTCAAGTTCGCTAGCCGCCGGGGAAGTTGTCCTTATTAGCGGCTTTGCTGCGCGCCTCGGCATTTGTGATCACGCCTTTCTTAACCAGATCCTGCAGATTCTGATCCAGGGTCTGCATGCCGAACTGCTGGCCGGTCTGGATGGCGGAGTACATCTGCGCGATTTTGGCCTCGCGGATCAGGTTGTTGATGGCGGGCGTGCCGATCATGATCTCATGCGCCGCGACCCGTCCCGAACCGTCCTTGGTTTTGAGCAGCGTCTGCGAAATGATCGCCCGCAGGGAGGTGGAGATCATCGCCCGGATCATGTCCTTCTCAGCAGCCGGAAATACGTCAACGATGCGGTCGATGGTCTTCGCCGCCGAACTGGTGTGCAGCGTGCCGAATACCAGGTGGCCGGTTTCCGCGCCGGACAGCGCCAGGCGGATGGTCTCAAGGTCGCGCATCTCCCCCACCAGGATCACGTCCGGGTCCTCGCGTAGCGCGCTGCGCAGCGCGTTGTTGAACGACAGGGTGTGCGGCCCGACTTCGCGCTGGTTGATCAGGCACTTCTTCGACTCGTGCACGAACTCGATCGGGTCTTCGATGGTGAGGATGTGACCTTCTTCGGTTTCGTTCTTGTGGTTGACCATCGCCGCCAGCGTGGTGGATTTCCCCGATCCGGTCGGTCCGGTCACCAGTACCACGCCGCGCGGCTGGTCGGCGATCGATTCAAATATCTTCGGGCACTTGAGATCGGCGAGCGAAAGGATCTTGGAAGGGATGGTCCGCATTACCGCCGCGGCGCCGCGGTTCTGCACGAACGCGTTGACGCGAAAGCGCGCCAAACCGGGGATGGCGAAGGAGAAGTCGCACTCCAGGTTTTCCTCGTAGAATTTGCGCTGGCCGTCGTTCATGATGTCATAGATCATGCCGTGCACATCCTTGTGCTCCATCGGCGGCAGGTTGATACGCTTGATGTCGCCGTGCACGCGGATCATCGGTGGCAGCCCCGACGAAAGATGCAGGTCGGATGCCTTGTTCTTAACCACGAAGGCAAGCAGTTCAGAGATATCCATTTATAATTGCTCCATGCTGAGTGACGCGCCAGGCGATATTGCAACTGACCGGGTGGGTGCCATTTATCGCTGGTTGCCCGCGTTGACGGCCGCACCAAATTATGTCCACAATCGCGAGTAACTTGCAAGCCGTAACAGCGCGTATCGTCGCGGCGGCTAGGGCGGCCGGACGCGATCCCCTCGATATCGCCCTGCTGGCGGTGAGCAAGACTTTCGCGGCAGCGGAAGTGCGCGTCGCGCACGCTGCGGGACAGCGCGAATTCGGCGAAAATTACGTTCAGGAGGGGGTGGAAAAGATCGCTGCACTGTCCGCGTTGCCGCT
This sequence comes from Pseudomonadota bacterium, assembly GCA_043805375.1. Lineage (GTDB taxonomy): Bacteria > Pseudomonadota > Gammaproteobacteria > Burkholderiales > SG8-39 > 2-12-FULL-64-23. Next base: position 12,185 of record JAZDIA010000091.1, on the reverse strand, counting down.
CATTTGGCACTTTATCGGCCCGATTCAGAGCAACAAGACGCGGTCCATCGCCGAGCATTTCGACTGGGTGCATTCGGTCGCGCGCGAGAAGATCGCGCTGCGACTGGCGCAGGCGCGACCGGAGCGCCTGGGTCCCCTCGATATTTGCCTGCAGGTGAACGTGAGCGGAGAGGCGAGCAAGAGCGGTGTGGCGCCGGAGGAAGTGCGCTCGCTGGCCGAGGCGGTACGCACACTGCCGCGGCTCAGGCTGCGCGGTCTGATGGCCGTGCCGGAGCCTAGTGACGACAGCGAGCTGCAGCGCTGGCGCTTCCACGGCCTGCGCGTACTACAGGAGCAACTCAATACCGCGGGTTTTGGGCTGGATACCCTGTCGATGGGAATGTCGCAGGACCTTGAGGCGGCTGTCATGGAAGGCGCTACCATCGTGCGCGTCGGTACCGCCATATTCGGCGAGAGGAATCAAGCGTGAAAATTACCTTCATCGGAGGCGGCAATATGGCAGCGGCCTTGATTGGCGGGCTGATCGGCAAAGGCCATGCACCGGGCGCCATCCGTGTGGTCGAGATTCAGGCCGAGGCGCGGGCACGGCTCGCCGCGCAGTTCGGCGTCGCCTGCGTGGACAGCGTCGCCGCTGCCGCGCCGCTGGGAGAGGTGGTGGTACTGGCAGTGAAGCCGCAACAGATGCGCGCTGCGGCACAGGCTCTGCGGCAGTGGCTCAAGCGTGAGCTCGTAATTAGCATTGTTGCCGGCATCCGCCTGGTCGATTTGTCACGTTGGCTTGGCGGTCACGCCACGCTGGTGCGTTGCATGCCTAATACACCGGCGCTCATCGGCGCCGGCATTACCGGCTTGTATGCAAGCGCGCACATCGGCGCCGACCAACGCGCCTCTGCTGAGTCCATACTTGGAGCGGTGGGCGCAAACTTATGGGTGGCGCAGGAAACCTTGCTCGATCCTGTCACCGCGATTTCCGGCGGCGGGCCGGCTTATGTGCTCTATTTCATCGAGGCGCTGCAACAGGCGGCACAGGAAATGGGCTTTTCCGCAACAGACGCCAACAAGCTCGCGGTCCAGACCTTCGTCGGGACAGCCAGACTCGCAGCGCAGAGCCAGGAGGACGTGGTAGTACTGCGCGAACGTGTCACATCCAGGGGGGGAACGACCGAGTGCGCGCTGGCGAGCATGGATGCCGACCGGGTCAAGGACCTGATTGTGCGGGCGTTGCACGCGGCCAACGAGCGCGCGCGCGAGTTGGGCGAGCAACTGGGTACCGACGAATGATAAACTATCAGGCTACGCATATTATCGCGCGCGGTACCAGGCGCTGGGTTTATCGCGCCACCTTCATCGATGCGGCTGCGTCGCGGCATTATTCTTCGGGCGGGATGAATGCTTAGCCAAATCCTGCGATTTCTGCTCGACGCAATACTCGGTTTTTTTGTTTTCGTGCTGCTGGCGCGTTTTTATCTCCAGCTCTTGCGCGCACCGTTCCGCAATCCGCTGGGGCAGTTCGTAACCGCATTGACTAATTGGCTGGTGCTACCGGCGCGGCGCCTGATTCCAGGCATGTTGGGCATGGACCTCGCGAGCTTCATGCTTGCCTGGTTGCTCGAGGCGCTGCTTCTGATCCTGCTCTTTGTGCTAAGGGGAGGGAGTCTAGGCGGTGCATCGGGGGCGGCGGTAGGCATTTTATTCAGCCTGGCCTTGCTCGAATTGGCGCGTTTTAGCCTGTATTTGCTGATCGCTGTCATCCTGATTCAGGCGGTGATGAGTTGGGTGAACCCGTATGCGCCGCTGGCGCCGCTGTTCAACGCCCTTACCGGCCCATTCCTGCGCCCGTTCCGGCGCCTGATTCCGCCCGTCGGCAACGTCGATCTGTCGCCGTTGTTCGCGTTAGTCGCCGCGCAACTGCTGCTGATCCCGCTTGAGTACCTTACGCGCTCGGTGGCGGTGCTGCTTTGAGCTGGTACCGGATCGGGCGCGATGGCGTCACCATCCATATTCACGTCCAGACCGGGGCCAAGCGCACGGAAGTTGCCGGCTTGTACGGCGATTGCGTCAAGGTGCGCTTGGCTTCGCCTCCAGTGGACGGGAAAGCCAATGAATCCTTGATTGCGTTTCTAGCCCAGCGTTTGGGGGTGAAAAGAGCTCAGGTGGCAATCACCCGTGGAATCAGCTCGCGCCGCAAAAGCGTGTTTGTGGCAGCGGTGGGGCTTCAGCCCATGGCGTTGCTTGGAGAAGCAGGCGAAAAAAACTGAATCGGGACGGCGCGCAAGCAGAATGTCTTGAGCCAGGCTCTTTGTGCCCAAGGGTGTTTAGCCGTTTCCCGCGTCGTACACGATCTGGCCCTGCACCAGGGTGTAGCACACCTTGCCCGGCAGTTCGATGCCGAGGAAGGGCGTGTTCTTTCCCTGGCTTCTTAGCGCAGCGGCGCTCACCTTGCCGTAGTGTTCCGCGTCGAATACGCAAACATCAGCCGTATGGCCCTCCGACAGGTGGCCGGCATTCAGGCCGAGGATGCGCGCCGGCGCTTGCGTGATGCGCGCGAGCGCCGACGCCAGCGGCACCTTCATTTCGAGTGCCCACTTCAGCGTGAGCGGCAGCAGCAGTTCCAGGCCGGTAGCGCCGGCTTCCGATTCGCCGAAAGGCAGCAGCTTCGAATCCTCGTCTACCGGCGTGTGGTCGGAGCAAAGCGCATCGATGGTGCCGTCCTTCAGCCCCTCGCGCAGTGCATCGCGGTCGCGCGCGCTTCGTAGCGGCGGCTGCAGGTGACAATGCGAGTCGAAATAGCCCAGATCCATTTCCGACAAGTGGGCGTGGTGGATGCCGACGTCGCAGCTCAGCGGCAAGCCGTCGCGCTTGGCCGCGCGCACCATGGCCACTCCGGCGCGCGTCGACAGGCGGCACAGATGCACGCGCGTGCCGGTGGCGCGCATCAGTTCGATGATGGAGGCAATGGCGACGGTCTCGGCAAAGGCGGGAATTCCGGGCAGCCCCAGGCGCGTGGCCACCTCGCCATCGTGCGCCACCCCGTCCTTCGCCAGATATCCGTCCTGCGGGCGCAGCCAGACGCAGAAACCGAAAGTGGCGGCGTACTGCAGCGCGCGCCACAGCACCTGATTGTCCTGCAGCGGCACATCGGCATGGGAGAAGCCGACGCAGCCGGCATCGCGCAGTTCCGCCATCTCGGTAAGCTGCTCGCCCGCGAGGCCGACAGTGAGCGCGCCGATCGGATAAACGTGCGCCAGGTTGAGCGTCTTGGCGCGGTGCTTGAGCATCTCCACCAGGCCCGGTTCGTCCAGCGGCGGCTCGGTGTCTGGCGGACAGGCGAGGCTGGTCACGCCGCCCGCGACTGCGGCCAGCATTTCCGATTCCAGCGTCGCCTTGTACTCAAAGCCGGGTTCGCGCAGCCGCGCCGACAGGTCGATCAGCCCTGGGCACACCACCAGGCCCGTGGCATCGATCACGCGGTTTGCGCTGAAGCCGCCCGGTGCCTTGCCCACGGCGGCGACCTTGCCCGCGACGACAAACAGGTCGGCCCAGGTGTCGATGTTGTTTGTCGGGTCGATTAGGTGGCCGTTCTTGATGTGAATTTTCATCTAATTCAATTCCCTGCCAGTATGCTCATCACGGCCATCCTGACAGCGATGCCGAACCTCACCTGCGACAGGATCACCGCGTGCGAGCCGTCAGCCACTGCGGAATCTATTTCCACGCCGCGGTTCAATGGTCCCGGGTGCATGACGATCGCATCGGGCTTGGCCAGCGCCAGCTTTTCCGGGGTCAGGCCGTAGTACTTGAAAAATTCCTGTGCTGAAGGCAGCAGCGCGCCGCGCATGCGCTCGCTCTGCAGGCGCAGCATCACGACCACGTCGACATCGCGCAGGCCCTGTTCCAGGTCGTGAAATACCGTGACGCCCAGCTTTTCCACGCCCGCGGGGATCAGGGTCATGGGTCCGATCACGCGAATATCGGGCGTGCCCATCAAGGTGAGCGCGTGGACGAGCGAACGCGCCACGCGCGAATGCAGCACGTCGCCGACGATGGCCACCGACAGCCTGGTGAAATCCTTCTTGTAGTGGCGGATGGTGTAGAGGTCGAGCAGGCCCTGGGTCGGGTGGGCGTGGCGTCCGTCGCCGGCGTTGATAACGTGCAGGTGGCTGGCAACATGGTTCGCGATAAGATGCGGCGCGCCGCTTTGCGCGTGGCGGACCACGAACATGTCGGCGTGCATGGCCGAGAGATTATCCACCGTGTCGAGCAGGGTCTCGCCCTTGGTATGGGAGGACACGGCGATGTTGAGGTTGATGACGTCGGCCGAGAGGCGCTTGGCAGCGATCTCGAAGGTGGTGCGAGTACGGGTGGAGGGTTCGAAGAATAAATTGAACACCGATTTGCCGCGCAACAGCGGCACTTTCTTCACTTCGCGCGCAGTGACGCCGACGAAAGAGGTGGCGGTATCGAGGATATGGGTAAGAATCTCGCGCGGCAGACCCTCGATGGTCAGCAGGTGCTGCAGCTCGCCTTTGTCGTTCAGTTGTGGGTTACGCATCCAGTTTCAGTCTGAGTTTGCCGTTCTCGTCCTGGTCCAGCACCAGCATGTGTCCTGGCGGCACTTCTAGCCTGGCGCCTATATATTTCGCGGCGACCGGTAACTCGCGCCCGCCGCGGTCGATCAGCACGGCGAGGCTGATCGAAGCCGGCCGGCCGTAATCGAACAATTCGTTCATCGCCCCGCGCACCGTGCGACCGGTGTAGAGCACGTCATCGACCAGGAGTATGTGGCGGCCGTCGACCTCGAACGGGATTTGTGTCGGCTTTATCCGTGAATGCAGCCCGGTCTTGTCGAAATCGTCGCGGTAGAAGGAGATATCGAGCAGACCCAGCGGCAATACGATGCCTAGCGCAGCGTGCAGCCGCTCTGCCAGCCAGACGCCGCCGGTATGGATGCCTACCAGGGCGGTATCGGCGGTGACGTGCGGTTTGAGCTCGCTCACCAGCCCTGCGCACAGGGCTTCAGGATCGGGAAGAACCAAGGTCATCGAGATAGCTTTGCAAAATGATCTGTGCCGACACTTGATGCGCGTGCAGCTTGTGCTTGCGCCCGCCTTTTCCCGCTGCCCGCAATGCCTCTTCGGCTGCGGCCGAGCTCAAGCGCTCGTCCACCAGCCTGACCGGCAGCCTGAAACGGGACTCCAGCTGGCGCGCAAAGCGGCGGCAGCGTCGCGTCAACTCATGCTCCGCGCCGTCCATCGAAAGCGGCAGCCCCACCACCAGAGAGCCAGGTTTCCATTCGGCGACGAGTCGCGTGATTTCGTTCATGCGCGCAGCGTTGCTCTCCGCCGCGATTAGCCCGAGCGGATGCGCCATGCGGACGCTAGGCTCGCCGACCGCGACGCCGGTGAATTTCTCGCCGAAATCGAAGGCCAGGACCGTTCCGGTCCCGGAGTGGGGAGCAGGCGGCGAAAGCTCAGGAACGGAGGCCGGCATTATAGTCGATCGGGTGTTCTCGTTGCCGCCCGCCCTTTCCTGCTCACGCGGTTCAAGCATGTCCCGTCTCCTCGGACAGGCTCGCGAAATCCACGCCCAATAGTTCCAACGCCGCAGGCAGCTTTTCCTCGGCGGGCAGATCGAAGATTATCTGCTCGCCCGCTTCCACGGTAAGCCAGGCGTTCTGCGCCAGTTCGTGCTCGAGTTGCCCCGCCGCCCAACCGGAGTAGCCCAAAGTGACCAGCAACTTGGCCGGACCGCTGCCCTTGCCGACCGCTTCGAGTATGTCTTTGGAGGTGGTGAGGCCGAGGCTCGCGCGGACTTTCAGCGTGGAATGCCATTCCCCCACAGGCTGGTGCAGCACAAAGCCGCGGTCGGTCTGCACCGGGCCGCCGAAATAGACCGGAATGTCGTGCAGTTCGTGCGGCTCAAGCTTGAGATTGATGCGCTCGAACAGCGCTTGCAGGCTCAGGTCGATGGGGCGGTTGACTACCACGCCCAGCGCGCCTTGGTCGTTGTGTTCACAGATGAAGGTGAGGGATTTGGCAAAATAAGGGTCCACCATGTTCGGCATTGCGATGAGAAAATGGTGGGTAAGGTCGATCGCCACTGTGCTATTTTAAACCTCTGGCAGAACATACACAATTTCTGGCGCAGAACGAACAGATTTGCGCTAAAACCCTGGTCTGGTTCGGGCGCGACCTGCGCACCCAGGACCACGCCGCATTTTACCACGCGCTGAGAGTCGGCCGCGCCGTCTACTGCGCCTTCGTTTTCGATACCGAAATTCTGGAAGCGCTGCCGTGACGGCTAGATTTCCACCATCTCGAAGTCTTGCTTGCGCGCGCCGCATTCGGGACAGGTCCAGTTGATAGGTACGTCGTTCCAGCGCGTGCCCGGAGCGATGCTCTCGTCGGGAACGCCGGCGGCCTCATCGTAGATGTAGCCGCAGATGAGGCACATCCAAGTGTTGAATTCGGTGCTGGTCGGAGCGGCTGCCATGTCCTGGGGCTTAATTTGGGTTAAAATAGCGCCGCATCTTACCCTGTTGCCATGTCTTGTTCCAACATGGCGCCCACCATGCCCGCCTCCCTGCCGCCGATTGTCCTCAGCTTTGCCGCAACCGATCCCACCGGCGGCGCCGGCATTCAGGCCGATTTGCTCACGCTGTCGAGCATGGGTTGCCACGCCCTCACCGTCGTCACCGCGATCACGGTGCAGGACACCGCGGGGGTCGAGGACGTGCTGCCGCTCGAAGCCGACTGGGTCAACGACCAGGCGCGCGTGCTGCTCGAAGACATGCCGGTGGCGGTGTTCAAGATCGGTCTGGTGGGCAGCGTGGAAAACTGCGCTGCCATTGCCGAGGTGGTTTCGGACTATCCTGACGTACCGCTGATCCTGGACCCGGTGCTGGCTTCCGGTCGCGGCGACGAGATGGCGACCGAGGACATGATCGAGGCCATACGCGAAATGCTGATCCCGCAGACCACCATCATCACGCCGAATAGCCTGGAGGCGCGCCGCCTGGCCGACGACGGCAGCGACGAGGAACGGTCTTTGGAGGACTGCGCCAGGCGCATCCTGGAGATGGGCTGCGAGTACGTGCTAATCACCGGCACGCACGAGAATACGCCTCAGGTGGTCAATACCCTATACGGCCAGCACGGCGTTATTCGGAGCGACAGTTGGGAGCGCTTGCCCGGCAGCTATCACGGCTCGGGCTGCACGCTGGCCTCGGCCATCGCAGCCACGCTCGCCAACGGTTTGGACATTCCCGAAGCGGTGCGCGAGGCACAGGAGTACACCTGGCAGACGCTAAATGCTGGCTTTCGCCCGGGCATGGGGCAGCACATCCCCGACCGTTTTTTCTGGGCGCGCGAAGCGGAGGACGACGAGAAGAAACATGAGGACTGAGGCGTGAAGCGCAAACTCGCGGGGCTTTACGCAATCACACCGGATGAGCCCCGTACCGAAGTTCTCGTCGGCAAAGTCGGTCAGGCGCTGCGAGGCGGAGCTTATGTGGTGCAATACCGCAACAAAACCGCGGGCCCTGAGTTGCGGCGCGAGCAGGGGCGCGCGCTTGCCGCGTTATGCCGCGCGGCCGGCGCAGCTTTCATCGTCAACGACGATTTCGAACTCGCGCTGGAACTTGGCGCCGACGGGGCGCACCTGGGTGCAGACGACGGCGACTTGGCCGAGGCGAGGCGGTGCCTGGGGCAAGGCAAGCTGCTCGGCGCTTCCTGCTACAACCGTATTGAACTGGCCGAGGCCGCGGCGCAGGCGGGCGTGGAGTATCTGGCTTTCGGCAGCGTCTTCGGCTCCGTCACCAAACCCGGCGCGGTGCGCACGCCGCTGGCGATTTTCGCCGAGGCGCGCCGGAGCTTCGCCCTGCCGTTGGTGGCAATCGGCGGCATTACCCTGCAAAATGCGCCCCAGGTGTTTGCCGCCGGGGCAGACGCAGTGGCCGTAATCAGCGCGCTGTTCGACGCCGGCGACGTCGCCGCCTGCGCGGCCGGCTTTACCCGACTTCATCGACAACAGCGGATGCAACAATGAGCAACGAATCGTTATTCGCCAGGGCCCAACAGTTCATTCCCGCCGGGGTCAATTCCCCGGTGCGGGCGTTTCGCGCCGTGGGCGGCGCGCCACGTTTCATCGTGCGTGGCGAGGGCGCCTGCATCTGGGACACCGAAGGTCGGCGCTATATCGATTACATCGGCTCCTGGGGAGCGATGGTGGCCGGCCATGCCCATCCCGAGGTGGTGGCTGCAGTGTGTGCGGCCGCTAAGAATGGCCTTTCGTTTGGCGCGCCGACCGAACCCGAAATCGAAATGGCCGAGCTGTTGTGCAGGTTGCTGTCCGGCATAGAGTTGGTGCGCCTGGTGAGCTCGGGTACCGAGGCCACCATGACCGCGTTGCGCCTGGCGCGCGGTTATACCGGCCGCAGCCGCGTGATCAAGTTCGAAGGCTGCTATCACGGCCATGCCGACAGCCTGCTGGTGAAGGCCGGCTCGGGCGCGCTCACTTTCGGCCAGCCCAGCTCTTCAGGCGTGCCGCCTGAGGTCGCGGCTCAGACCTTGGTGCTTGACTACAACGATGCCGGACAACTGGAGCGCAGATTCGCCGAGAGCGGCAAGGACATTGCTGCGGTGATCGTGGAGCCGGTCGCAGGCAACATGAACCTAGTCGCGCCCAAGCCCGAATTCCTGCGCGCCATGCGCGAACTCTGCACCAAGTACGGCGCAGTGCTGATCCTGGATGAGGTGATGACCGGCTTTCGCGTTGGCCTGACCGGCGCGCAGGGCCGCTACGGCATTCAGCCCGACCTGACCACCTTGGGTAAGGTGATCGGCGGCGGCATGCCGGTCGGGGCTTTCGGCGGGCGGCGCGAAATCATGCAGAAAATCGCCCCGCTCGGGCCGGTCTATCAGGCGGGCACGCTCTCGGGCAATCCGGTGGCAGTAGCGGCCGGCTTGACGACGTTGAAGCTGGTGCAGGCCCCCGGCTTCTACGAAAAACTCGGCGCCAGCACGCGGGCACTGACCGAAAGTCTGATTGCGGCGGCGGAAAAACACGGCGTGGTGTTCTCAGCACAGGCGATCGGCGGCATGTTCGGCATTTATTTCCGCGCGCGCGTCCCGCAGAGCTTCGCGGAGGTCATGCAATGCGACAAAGAAGCGTTCAACCGTTTCTTTCACGCCATGCTCGAACGCGGCGTGCACTTCGCGCCTTCAGCCTATGAAGCGGGCTTCGTGTCCGCGGCGCACAGCGAGCAGGACATCGGCGCGACCATCAGCGCCGCCGAAGCCGTGTTCGCGACCATGAGCAACTAGGCAGCAAGCGCGCATCGCGCCAGGTGTGGAGCGCTTGCCGACCTTAAGCAACGCGCACACGCGCGAAATTCCGCTCCCTGGTGTCGATCCCGAAAAGTGTGCCGGCGCCGATCCCGTCCCCGCTGAGATAGGGAAGCGCTGGATCGCGGATGCCGAGATAGGCCTTCATGCTGCGCGCGGCCTTGCGGCCGGCGCCCATGGCTTCGATCACGGTCGCTGTGCCGGTGACGATGTCGCCGCCGGCGAACACGCCCGCCACCGAAGTGGCGAGGTTCTCGTCCGCGCCGATATAGCCCCATTTGTTCAGCTTGAGCTTCGAAGTCTGTCCCATGATCGGATTGGCGTTGGTGCCGATCGCGTACACGATCAGATTGGTCTCGAAATCGAACTCGCTGCCGGCGACCGGAATCGGCCGGCGCCTGCCCGAATCGTCCGGTTCGCCCAGCTCCATGCGCACGCAGCGCATGCCACGGACGCTGCCCTTGCCATCGTCCAGGACCACCACCGGATTGGTGAGCCAGTGGAATTCCACTCCTTCCTGCTCGGCGTGATGGACTTCCTCTGCCCGCGCCGGGGCCTCGGTGCGCGAGCGGCGGTAAATGCAGTACACCTCTTCTGCGCCCAGCCGGATGGACACGCGCATCGCGTCCATCGCAGTGTTGCCCGCGCCGACGACGGCGACGCGCCGGCCGATTGGCATAGGCGTGTCGAATTTGGGGAAATCCCTGGCGCGCATCAGGTTGCAGCGCGTCAGCAGCTCATTGGCCGAGAGCACGCCGTTCAGCGAATCCCCGGGAATATTGAGCATCGTCGGATAGCCGGCGCCGACGCCGACGAATACCGCGTGGAAGCCCATTTCGTCGATCATCTGCTCGATGGTGAACAGGCGGCCGACCAGGGTGTTGCATTCGAACTTGACCCCGAATTTTTTCAGGTTATTGATTTCGACGTCGATCACCGCATTGGGCAGGCGGAAATCGGGGATGCCGTATCTCAGCACTCCGCCTGGCTGGTGGAAGGCTTCGTACACGGTGACGTCGCACCCTGCCTTGGCCATGTCCGCGGCGCAGGCCATGCCGGCCGGTCCCGAGCCGACGATTCCCACCTTGAACCGATTGGGCTCGATATAGGGAATGTTGACCCAGCCCTCTTTGATGGCGGCATCGCCGACAAACCGCTCCAAGCGCCCGATGGCCACCGCTTCGAGCGAATCGCTGACGGTGCACACGCCTTCGCATTGGTTCTCCTGCGGACACACCCGGCCGCAAATGGAGGGCAAGAGATTGGTGTCGGTGAGAATGTCGTAGGCGCCGCGGAAATTCTTTTCGCCTATCTTCTGGATGAAACCGGGAATATTGAGTCCCACCGGACAGCCGGCGATGCAGGGTTCGTCCGGGCACATCAGGCAACGCTCGGACTCGCGTAGTGCGTCCTCCAAGCTGTAGCCGCAGGCGACCTCCTCGAAATTCTTGGCCCGCGCCTGCGGATCCAGCTCGCGCATCGGCGTGCGTTCCTGCGGAATGCTTCGTATCGTCTTTTTCTTTGCCATCTCTTTTTACTAAGGCGACTATTCGCAAAAACCCGGGGACTACCCGCCCAGCGCCGGGATGCCGCAACAAAAAAGTCAATCTGATCTAGCCCCCGGGCGCGTCCTCGAACGGATCCGGCAGCTCAAGCAGTTCGCGTTGCGCAGAGCCGCCTCGCGCGAGCGCCTCGAGCGCGCTGGAGCCGACTTGCTTCGTCATGCGGCAATTTTCCGACCAGCGCTTCTCGGCGGCGCGCTCATCCGTCGTGTAACGCTTCAGGCGTGTCATCAGATCGTCGAAATCGACCAGATGGCCGTCAAAGTCCGGCCCGTCGACGCAGGCGAACTTCACCTGATTGCCGACCTTTATGCGGCAACCGCCGCACATCCCGGTACCATCGACCATGATCGGGTTTACGCTCACCATGGTCTTGATCTTGTAGGGTCGCGTAGCATCGGCGCACGCTTTCATCATGATCGGCGGGCCGATCGCGACAACCTCTTCGATATCCGGGTGTCCTTCCAGCGCGACCTTGATGCCGTCGGTGATCATGCCTTTCATTCCCGCCGAGCCGTCGTTCGTGCACAGGATGAGTTCGTCGCAACTGCTCTTGAACTTCTCCTCCCAGAAAAGGAGGTCCTTGTTGCGAAAACCGAGGACCGCGATCACGTACGCGCCGCTTTCCTTGAAACCGCGCGCCCGAGAGAAAATCGGCGCCACGCCTAGGCCGCCGCCCACGCACATCACTTTCTTTGCGTGGCTGACCGGGCTCGGGATGCCCATTGGGCCGACCATCCCGTAGAGGGATGTCCCGACCAGGCATTCCTGCTGCATTTGCTTGGTCGTCTTTCCGACCGCCTGGATCACCAGCGTGATCGTTCCCTTGTTGCGGTCGAAGTCCGCGATGGTGAACGGAATCCGCTCGCCCTGCTCGTTCAGCATGACGATGACGAATTGCCCTGGCTTAGCGGCCTTGGCCATCAGCGGATGGCGCACCTCAAGCAGGTAAGTGACGTCGGAGAAATCCTCTCGTGCCACGATTTCGAAATTGGACAATGTGGACATTACAGTCGCCTTCATATCGAGCCAGCCTTGGCCGGCTTAGCTATCGGGGCATTTTGGTACTTGGTGGCATCCGCCGGCCCGTCGTCGTCTGTGCCGCTGACGGGCTCATCTGGACCTGCGCCCGCCTTGACGGGACCCGATCCGGGGCATTTCCAGAAGCCCGCGCTGGGCGCGAGCAACCATGCCGGTTCCGCGGATAAATGATTCAAACCAATGTCATTCAACGTCTATTCAACCGATGGGAGGAGGCAAGTATCTTCGCGGTAGCCGG
>JAZDIA010000090.1:0-12058 GCA_043805375.1 Pseudomonadota bacterium | reverse complement strand
CCTTACCGGCCCAGGCTCCGCCGAAAATCACCACCGCCGAGCTCGCGCGGGCAACGCCACTGTAGTGCAGACCTTTTAAGCTCACCCCATGATCAATCAATCACTTAGCTACCTCGTACCCCGCGAATCCGCTAAGTTCGGTTAAGGTCGGTTGACTTGATCGTGACGCTGGGTTCGAGACGAATGTTCGCGGGCGCGTGGCCATCTTGGAAGAAACGCCAGCCAGCGCCCTCGAGCAGCTTATTGATCTTGATGCGAGCAGCGGCTTCTTTCATGCGGGCAACGAAGTCGAAAGTCCATCGGAATACTTGCCGGACTGCGCTTCGACGCTAGTCAGCGCGGCGCCATCTTTCTTGGCTTCGATGACGCGGGCCGCCCTGGCATTGACGTAGCACAGGGAATCCGCATCGCCAAAGCCAGGGTTGAGCGAGAACGTGCGGATGGTCACGCCTCAGGCCGCGTGGATCTGTGCCTGCTTGTAATCCTGTACGAGCCAGCCTGCCGCTTCGAGCAGCCGTTCCATTAACGTGCGGGCGCGTTGTTCGGGCGTTTTCGCCACTTGTTGTCTCCCTCTAGCCTTCGAAGGATACCACCTCGCGCGCGGGGACGACCGCCGCGAAGGATTAGGCTGAAGGTCGCAACGAACAGGATTGCGCCAGGCAGCGCGTATTCGCCTTATCTCGCGCCTAGCGTTTCGTGACGCCGGACCTGTTTCAACCGGCCAAGCGCCGCTCCAGCGCCACGATCCAGTGCTCCAGCGGCAGCGTGGTTCCGCTTTGCAGATGGCTGAGGCAGCCGACGTTGGCGCTGACTATGGCCTGCGGCGATCCGGCGTGCAAGGCTGCCAGCTTGTTCGCCTTCAGCCTGGCCGATAACTCAGGCTGCAGGATCGAGTAGGTGCCGGCGGAGCCGCAGCACAGGTGGTTGTCCGCGACCGGCGTCAACTCGAAGCCCGCCGCGACCAGGATGCGCTCGACGAGGCCCGTTATTTTCTGCCCGTGTTGCAGGGAACAAGGCAGTTGCAGCGCGAGCTTCGATGCCTGAGTGCGTGCCTTTGTGGCGGCAAGCAGCAGCTTCAGCCGATCCAGCTCGGCGGCGACCACTTCGCTGAGGTCCTTGGTCAAAGCGCCGATTCTTTCCGCCTTCGCCGCATAGGCGGGATCGCGCGCGAGCAGGTGGCCATATTCCTTCACCGTCACGCCGCAACCGCTGGCGGTCATTACGATTGCTTCCACGCCGCGCGCGGTGCCCCCCCCGTCCGCCGCCTCGACATAAGGCCACCAGGCATCGATCAGCGCGCGCATGTCGTCCAGGCCGTCTTCCTGGGCATTCAGATGAAAGCGCACCGTGCCACAGCAACCGGCGCCCGGCGCCTGGATCAGCGAAATGCCCAGTTGGTCCAGCACGCGTGCGCTCGCGGCGTTGATGTCCGGCGCCAGCGCCGGCTGCACGCAGCCGGCAAGCGCCAGCATCCGGCGCGGGTGGCGCGCAACGGGCCAGACGCCGGCCTGCGGCGCCGTGGCGGGAACCTTGTCCTGCAGCACGAAGGGCAAGCCCGGACGCAGCCACCGGCCCAGTTTGAGCAGCGGGGCGAACAGCCGGTCGCGCGGCAGCACTGTGTGCAAGGTCTGCCGCAGCAGGCGCTGCGCCAGGGACCGCTTGACGCGCTCTTCCAAGAACTTGCGCCCGATGTCGACCAGGCGCCCGTATTGCACCCCGGACGGGCAAGTGGTCTCGCAGGCGCGGCAGGTGAGGCAGCGATCCAGGTGCAGTTGGGTTCTGGCGGTGACCGCGGCGCCTTCAAGCAGTCCCTTGATCAGGTAGATACGGCCGCGCGGTCCGTCGAGTTCATCCCCCAGGAGTTGATAAGTGGGGCAGGTCGCGGTGCAAAAACCGCAATGCACGCATTTCCGGAGGATGGCGTCGGCCTCCCGGCCCTCGGGCCTATCCTTGATGAAGTCAGCCAGCTTGGTTTGCATATGGCGCGATCTACCGCGGTGAAAACCCGTTCATGAATCCGGATACATCCGCCCGGGATTGAAAATGCCCGCCGGATCGAAAGCCTGCTTCAGATTGCGATGGATTTTCTCGAGCGGCGGCGCGAGCGGCATGAATACGCCCGCGCTCTTGTCGGCGGCGCGAAACAGCGTGGCATGCCCGCCCGCCTGCGCCGCCGCTTCGCGTATGGTGCGCGCGTCGGCATTGCTCGCGAGCCACCTCTGCGAGCCGCTCCACTCGATAAGTTGCTCGCCCGGCAGCGCGAGCGGCGGCGCGACCGAGGGTACGGACAGGCGCCACAGGGGTTTGTCAGAGCGGAAAAAAGAATCGGTCTGCTCGCGTATCGCGAGCCAAAAACTTCCGGCTGCGCCGGCTTCGACCTCGTCGCCGCCAATCGCCTCGCGCGCTGCCTTGATCGCGCTTGCCGCCCCCGACAGGCGCAGGGCGAGCTCACCGCCCGCCCAGGCGCAGGCGCTGATCGGCAGCGGCTTGCCGCTCCAATAATTGAGCGTCGCGATCGCTTTGTCTTCGGGCATTTCCAGCTTCAGCGTCGCCTCGGCAAACGGCAGCGGCGGTACCTTGAGCGAGACCTCGAGAATCAGGCCGAGCGTGCCCATGGCGCCCGCCATCACGCGCGAGACGTCGTAACCGGCGACGTTTTTCATAACCTGGCCACCGAAGCTCACATCGTCGCCACGCCCGTCGAGCATGCGCACGCCGAGCACGAAATCGCGCACCGCGCCCGCCGCCAGGCGCCGCGGACCGGAGAGCCCTGCGGCCAGCATCCCGCCCACGGTCGCGCCGGGTCCGAAGTGCGGTGGTTCGAATGCGAGGTATTGCCCCCGCGCGCCGAGCGCCGCCTCGAGTTCCGCCAGCGGCGTGCCGCAGCGCGCGGTGATCACGAGTTCGGTCGGCTCGTAGGCAACGATACCGGCGTAGGCGCGCGTGTCGAGCACCTCGCCCTGCAGGGCCTGGCCGTAAAAATCCTTGGTGCCGCCGCCGCGCAGCCGCAGCGGCATTTTCTGCGTCGCGGCAGAGCGGATGCGGTCGGCAAAGCGTTCGATGACTTCTTGCATGGTCTCAGGAACGCGGCGGTTCCGGCTGCGGCAACCGCCCGCCCGTGGCCCGGACGCGGCCGAACTCGGAGCAGCGGCGCGGCGTCGGGATGTTCTTCTCCGGATTGAGCAGGTCGTCGGCGTCGAAAGCGCGCTTCACCGCGCGGAACAGCGCGAGCTCTTCGGGCGTGAACTGAAGGCACATCTGGTTGATTTTCTCTATGCCCACGCCGTGCTCGCCGGTGACGGTGCCCCCCACCTCGATGCATCTCTCCAGCACTTCGCCGGCGAAGGCCTCGGTGCGGCGAAACTGATCCGGATCGTTGACGTCGAACAGGATCAGCGGATGCAGGTTGCCGTCGCCGGCATGGAACACATTGGGGCAGCGCAGGCCGTATTTCTTCTCCATCGAGGCGATGAACCGCAGAACCTCGCCCAGGCGCTTTCTCGGTATGGTCCCGTCCATGCAGTAGTAATCCGGGGAAATGCGGCCCATGGCCGAGAACGCCGACTTGCGCCCGGACCAGAATTTCAGGCGCTCGGCTTCGTTCTGCGAAATGCGGAAATCGTAGGCGCCGGATTGCTTCAGCACCGCGGTCATGCGTCCGATCTCCTCCTCCACCTCCTCCGCGGTGCCGTCGGATTCGCACAGGAGCAGCGCGGCCGCGTCGAGGTCATAGCCGGCATGCACATACTCTTCCACCGCGCGCGTGGCCGCCTGGTCCATCATCTCCAGCCCGGCCGGGATGATGCCCGCGGCAATCACGTTGGCCGTGGCATTGCCTGCTTTTTCAACGTCGTCGAAAGCGGCAAGAATCACGCGCGCGGTCTGCGGCTTGGGCACGAGCTTGACGCTGATTTCCGTCGCCACCACCAGCATGCCCTCGGAACCGTTCACCAGCGCAAGCAAATCATAGCCCGGGGCATCGAGCGCCTCATTGCCGAATTCGACCACCTCGCCCTCGATGGTGCAGGCGCGCACGCGCAGCACGTTGTGCACGGTGAGGCCGTATTTGAGGCAGTGCACGCCGCCGGCGTTCTCGGCCAGGTTGCCGCCTATGGTGCAGGCGATCTGCGAAGAAGGGTCGGGGGCGTAATACAGGCCGTAGGGCGCGGCCGCCTCGGAGATAGCCAGGTTGCGCACCCCCGGCTGCACCCGCGCCGTGCGCGCTACCGGGTCGAGCGCGAGGATGCGATTCATTTTGGCGAGCGACAAGAGCACGCCCTTGCCGTGCGGCAGCGCCCCACCCGACAGACCGGTGCCGGCGCCGCGCGCCACCACCGGCGTCTTGAGCTCATTGCAAACGCGCAGAATGCGGGCGACCTGCTCCTCGTTCTCCGGCAATGCCACCACCATCGGCAGCTCGCGGTAAGCCGACAGCCCGTCGCACTCGTAGGGCTTGGTGTCCTCCTGCTCGTAGAGCACGGCCTCGGCCGGCAGAATGGCGCGCAACGCCTTTACCATCCCGGCCTGACGCACCGGATCGAGCAAGCGGAAGCCTTCATTCATCGGCTGGGCCTTCGACATCGAAGGTTGAATCTGGCATGCGCGCGTTGGCGCGTTGCGTTGGCAAGCAGACAACGGCGCCATTTTACCGCTGGGCTGAGGGTGTGTCAATCAAACCCTCATCACGGCGCTGCCGCAGACCGTGGAACTCCGGATTAATTGTGCACGCCTCACCGGGACCGGTACGGAATTGCCGTCAGCGCGATACCCAGCAGCATGGCTGCCAGCGTAAACAGGCTTCCGAAAAGCCACGGGTAGTCGTGCGCGGCACTCCAGATCCAGTACGCCATGCCGACGAGGCGTACCTTGAATTCCGCAACAGTGCGGCCAACCACCTTACCCGACCTGACGAGCAGGGTTTCCACCGTATAGGTTCCGCTTTGAACATCGCCCGGCAGCCTGATGGCCGCGACGAATTGCCCGTTTTCGAACACCCTGATTGCACCGTTATCTTCGCGGTAATAGCCCTCCTTCTCCTTTAGTTGGAAAAATGCCTTGCGCCAGACACCGGCCGCATGAGCCTGCAACTGCGGCTCGATGCGGACCGGCACACCTTCGAGCAGCAACGCGTATTTTCCCCGCTCGGCCGGCGGCAGGACCGAGGCAATCGGGGCGGTGACACAAAGGAACAGCAAGCTTGGCGCGCCTCTCATTTTGACGGCTGCGCCCCCGACCCAGAATGGCCCGAGCTTGGTCTTGCGCGACAGCGTCACATCCTGCGGCGGCCCCGCCACCTTGACGATCAAGTCGCCCGGCCCTTTCATCGAACCAATCGCTCTCACGGCGATCCCGGTAAAATCCGCGGAAACGTCCACTTGAGCCGGTTCGAGCGCGACGATCAGAGGCTCGTCGGCCCATGACGGGATCTGAAACATCCAGGCCGAGACAAGGAACAGACAGCGCAGCGGGCGCGTCATCAACGCATCTCGATCGTCATGTCGTAGACGTCGCTGGGCGCAAGCACAAGGGTCAGGATCAATTTGGCGGCCACCGCGACCATGACCAGTGCGAGGATGAGACGGAGCCTCTCCGCCGGCAGGCGCGCGCCCAGCCGTGTGCCGAGTTTGGTCCCGAGCACCGACCCTAGAATCAGAATGAGCGCGAGGAAGGGATCGACCGAGTGATTCACGCCGGCTTGCATGATGCTGACGGCCGCAGTCGTGAACAGCAACTGGAACAACGAGGTGCCGACGACGAGCCTGGTCGGCATTTTGAGGACGTAGATCATCACCGGTACCATGATGAAGCCGCCGCCGACGCCCATGAGTGATGTAAGGATGCCAACCGCCGCTCCCAATGCAAGCGGCGCCGCCGCCGACATGCGCGCCCCTGAAGCCGGGAACGCCGTTTGCCAAGGCAGGCGCTCGACCCAGGTTAGCAGCCGTGATCTTGAAGAGCCGGCAGCGTGCGCACCGGTTGCGGCGGGATCGCCGGCGCGGAAGCTCGCCAGCAGCGATTCGATCAACATGCTCACGCCAATGAAGCCCAGCAGAATGACGTAGAGAAAAACGACCGCGTTTCCGAACTGACCCGCACGCAACAGCACCGTGGCGAGATAGACGCCGAATCCTCCGCCCAAGCAACTTCCGCTCAACAGAATCAGCCCCATTTTGAAATCGATGTTGCCATGGCGCCAATGCAGGTAGCTTGCGCCGGAAGCCGTGCCCGCCATCTGCGCCGCGCCGCTCGACACCGCTACAATGGGAGGGATTCCGGTGAAAATGAGCAGCGGTGTAATCAGGAAGCCGCCGCCGACTCCGACGAGGCCGGAGAGAAAACCCACCAGAGCGCCGTAAAGCAGGATCAAAACGATATTGACGTCCATGTGCGCGATCGGCAGGAATATTTCCATGAATGCGGCCGCTGTTGAAAGCAGAGATTCGAAAAAAAGAGTTATTTTACCCGTTACGCGGCAACGCTCGGCGTGCGCCGAACGTTCTATTGCCATAAGCATCGGAAGCAGCAGTCATGAATTTCATTAGCGACATCGCCGACCGGGTCCGCAACCGTGGCTACGGTTTTCCGCACGCGAGCGCGATGGTGCACATCGCAGCGCTGATGCTCGTCGCCTGCGCCATGGCCGGCTGCGGTGGCAGCACTCCCAAGCTGGCGAGACTGCCCGGCGACGCCGCCATACTCGCCTTCGGCGACAGCCTGACTTTCGGCACCGGCGCGCAACCCGACGCGAGCTACCCGGCGGTGCTGGAACAGCTCATCGGGCGCAAGGTCTGGAGCGCGGGCGTGCCGGGCGAAGTGAGCGCGGCCGGCCTGGCGCGACTGCCTTCGGCGCTCGATTACTACCAGCCCAGGCTGCTCATCCTGTGCCACGGAGGCAACGATTTCCTGCGCAAGCTCGGCGACGCCCAGGCGGCGGAAAACCTGCGCGCCATGATCCGGCTTGCCAAGCAACAGGGCATAGACGTGGTGCTGATCGCCGTGCCCAAGCCGGGACTGTTCCCCTCGCCGCCCGATTTCTATGCCGACATCGCGAAGGAATTCGGCCTGCCCTACGAGGTCGCGGCGCTGAAGACAATCCTGCGCGACAACGAGTTTAAATCCGACCCGGCACATCCTAACGCCAAGGGATACGCCCGGCTGGCCGAAGCGATCGCGGCGCTGCTCAAGAAAAGCGGAGCGCTGTGATTTCCGGCCAGGCAGGCAGAAAATAAATGTCGTTGTTCATCCTGGTTCTTCCCATTCAATGTTGGCACTGCCGGCGTCGCGCCGGAATCGAATTCATTCGGCGCGCAGCTGGCGCAGGCGAGGCAGATCCTCGGGCCGGTCCACGTCCCACAGTGTGGCCAGTTCGCGCCAGCGCTGTCGTCCCCGCGGCGGCCGAAACCCGTTCCGGCAGTTGAGCCAGGCAATACCGCCGCGAGCGTCAGTCGCCGCTTTGCGCCGTGTTTGCGCGCAGCGCGATCTGCGTCCACACGCGGTCGACGAGGCCTAACACCTCGTCCGCACTCTCCAGGCGGTCGGCCGGGTCCTTGGCCATCATGCGGTCGACCAGCACCTGGTAATCGTCCAGCGGCTGCGGCAGTCGCGGCACCGGCGCGCCCACGTGCTGCGAGATCACCTCGACGATGGAATCGCCCACATACGGCCGCCGGTTCATGAGCATCTCGTAGAAAATGATGCCCAAACTGTAGATGTCCGAGCGTTCGCTCGCCGGCTTGCCATTAGCCTGTTCCGGCGAGATGTAGTAGGGCGTGCCGAAGAATTCGCCGTGCACGGTCCGTTCCATCGATCCCTCGGTCCGCTTGGCGATGCCGAAATCGGCCAGCACCATGGTGCCGTCGGCGCGCAGCATCATGTTTGCCGGCTTAACGTCGCGGTGCACGATGCCGAGGCGGTGGATCCCGGCCAGAGCGGCTGCGGCCTGCGCCAGCAACGACAGCGATTGGCGCGGCGTCAGGCCCCCGGCGATGACGTCCTTCAGGCTGCCGCCGGTGAAGTACTCCATCGCGATATAGGCGTAGTCGTCGGTAAATCCCTTGTCGTATATCTTGACCACGTTGGGATGGTCGATATCGGAAATCAGCGCCGACTCCTGGATGAAGCGGCGCAGCAACTGTTTGTCGTCGCTCGGCCGCGCGTTGAGGATTTTCAGCGCCACTTTCGTGCCGTCCGTTTCGCGCTCGGCGAGAAAGACGTTGGACATGCCGCCCTCCCCGATCTTGGACAGCACGCGATAACCTTTGATTTGAAGGGGCCGGCCCGCGGCCAGCGCCCGTGACAGGTCGCTGGTTATGATGCGCAGCGTTTCGGACAACGCCGCCTTGGCCGCGCGCGCGGTCATCTGCGCATTTTCGGCCAAAGCCGCGCGCACCGAGGCCGGCAGCTCGATCGGCCCCTCCTCGGCCCCGGCAGCGGCGCCGAGGCCGGTGATCTCCATCGCTTCGACCAGGGCGTTGCGGCCGCGCAATTCCAGCGGCCGCGACTTACCGGTGCTCACCAGGCTCCCGGCCAGGCTGACGGTGGCGGCGCTCGCCACCACCGGCCAGCCCAGTTCCTTGGTCTGTCCCTCCAGGCGCGAGGCGACGTTGACGCTGTCGCCCACCACGGTCAAGTCCTCGGCCCCGGGCGGACCGATGCGCACCTCCATCAGGTCACCGGTGTGGATGCCCACGCCGCTCGCGAATTCTGGCAACCCCTCCATTTCGAAGTGCTGCCTGAACCAGTCGCCGAAGGCGTTCGCGGCGAGCACAATCCCCAGCCCGGCACGAATGGCGCGGCGGGCGTGATTGTCCTCGCCGTCCTCGTCGCGCGCCTCGAACACCACCATGATGCCGTCGCCGATCAGCTTCGCGATGCGCCCGCCGTTGCGCACGATCGGCTGGCACACGGACTCGAAATAGGCGTTGAGCAACTCGGCGATCTGCCCCGCCGTAAGCCGCTCGGAATAGGTGGTGAAATTGCGGATATCGGCGAACAGTACTGTGGCCACGGTCATCTTGCCGGTCATGCCGGCGGTTTCCGCGAATGCCAGCGGCCGCTCGCGTTCGGCGCCGGTGAGGCTCTGCCGGTACCAGCGCCTGAGCTCGTCGTTTCCGGCGACCAGGCGCTCGGCAAGCGAGCGCGCCGTGCTGTCGTATTTTTTCAGCCTCGAATTCACGGCTTCGATCAGCTCGTCGCGCGTGAACGGCTTGTTGAGAAAATCATCCGCGCCGAGGTTCATGCCGCGGCGCATGCTGGTCCGGTCGCTGAGCGCGGTCAGGAAGATGAACGGCGTGTCGGCAAAGCGCGGATCGGCGCGCAACGCCTCGAGCAGGCCGAATCCGTCCAGTTCCGGCATCATCACGTCGCTGACGATCAGGTCCGGCACAAAGCTCTTGGCATGCTCGATGCCGGCGCGGCCGTCCTCGGCCGAGTCCACCTCATAGCCTTCTCCCTTCAGCATCAGCGTCAGGTTCAGGCGGATCCCCGCTTCGTCCTCGACCACCAGGATCTTCTTCATCGCCGCTCAGGCCCGAGACAGCGCCCGATCGCACTGCACAACTGCACGAGCTCGTGCCCCTCCAGGTGCGGTGAGCGGGGCATGAAATCGAGGTTAGCGTGGTCGTCGTCGATGAGCACTACCCGCGCCATGATCAAGTCGCCTTCGCCACGTTCGCCAGCGGCAGCCGCACGCTGATGCGGGTGCCGGTCTCAACCTTGCTGTCGAGCGAGATCGTGCCGCCGTGCAGTTCCACCGCCTTCTTCACGATTACCAGCCCGAGACCGGTGCCCTGGCGATTGCCGACGTTAGAGGCGCGATGAAAGCTCTCGAACAGGCGCGCCTGGTCTGCAAGCGGTATGCCTATGCCCTGGTCGCCCACTTCAATCACGGCCTCGCCATCGCGCTCGGTAAGCAGCAGCGACACGGTACTCCCCGGGGGGGAGTACTTTGCCGCGTTGGAGAGCAGATTGGTGAGGATGTGACGCAGCAGCTTTTCGTCCAGATTCAGGCTACCGCGCGCGAACTGCTGCTCGAACCGAATCACGTGCTGTTTGGCGACGCCGCCGCGCAGTTCCTCGACCACCTTGTGACAAAGTTCGCCCAGATCCACCGGCCTTGGCTCGAACTGCAGGGCGCCCGCCTCGGCTTTGCCGATGACGAGCACGTCCTCGATCATCGAGTTCATGCGCTTGACGCCGTTTTGTATTCCGTGCAGCATTTTCAGCCTGTCTTCGGCGGAGAGGCCGTCCGAATAGTGCTCGAGCAGTTCGGCTGAGGACAGAATGGTCGCCAGCGGCGTGCGCAACTCGTGCGACGCAATGGATACGAACTTCGACTTCATCTCCGACAGCTCTTTCTCGCGCTGCAGGGCAGAGAGCAACTCCACCTCCGCGCGCTTGCGCTGGGTGATGTCGACGTTGGTCCCGATCATGCGCAACGCACTGCCGTCGCTGGCGCGCTCGACCACGCGGCCGCGGCTGAGCACCCAGATCCAGTCTGCGCTCACCGCCTTGAGACGGTGCTCGATGCGGTACAGGGGACGCAGGCCCTTGATGCAGTCGGTTTGCGCCTGGCGCACCGCATCGACATCGTCCGGGTGCACCAACGCCGCCATTTCGTCGAGCGTGAGGTAGCCTTCGCGCGCTTCGTCGCCGGTCATCTGCGCCAGCGCCGCATCCAGATACATCGTGCCGCGCCTGGCGTCCCACTCCCAGATCGAGATGGCCGAAGACTGCATCGCCAGATCTAGCCGCTCCTTGGTCTGCTGCAGCGCTGCCTCGGCCAGCTTGCGTTCGGTAATGTCACCGATGCCGATGATGATTCCGGCCTGCGGCGCGGCCGCGTCGATGGCGCGGCTGTCGGTGAACACCCAGATCGAGCGACCGTCCTTCTTGCACAGCATGATTTCGGCCGAATAGTTCTCGCCTTGCGCCAGACGGGCAAAGGCGCTGCCGCCGGCTTGCAGGAAATCCGCGTCCGGCGGCAACCATATCTGCGTGGGCTGCCCGCTTATCTCCTCCGGCGCATACGCGAGGATCTCGGCAAAACGCCGGTTGCATTTGATCACCTTGCCCTGGCTGACAAAAGCAATCCCGACAGCCGCGGTATCGAAAATCAACTGCTGCTCGGCTAGCGCTGAAGTCAGCGATCTTTCGGCGCTGCGCAACTTTTTCAGCAACAGCATGTTCTCGTGGCCGTAAGCCAGTGTTTCGATCAAGGCGTAATGGTTGGACAGGTACAGACCCAGCAGCACGGTCGCGAAAACCAGCATCAGCAGCGCGGTGGAGGTATTGAGTCCGCCGCCAAAGGTCAGCAGCATCGCCACCATAGGCGCAAGAATGGGCAGGATGAAGCTGGTGAAAGCCTTGGGGCTGGGCGCAAGCGAGGGCGGCAGGCCCATGGCGATGCTGCTGATGAGGAAAGTGACCGTGAGTTCCTGCAGCGAAGTCGGCGTATGGCCGATGAGCATCAGTGCCAGACCCCAGCCGGCGCCGACCAGCGCGCTCGCGAGGCAGAAATAGTTTTCCCACTGCGCGGCGTCCTCCGCCGGCGGCTGGCGGCGGCGATACACGCGCGCCATCGCGAAGCGCACCGTGCTGGCCAAGCCGAGCCAGACAAACCAGATGGCAATCAGGCTGACGCCGATGTAGCCCCACAACGCGAACGCGGTGATGCACGCGGCCACAAGAATGATCGGCACATCGGTACCCGACAGCCGGTACAGCATGGAGACGCGCTCCGGCAGGTACTCAACCGAGGACATGGCGGCCAGCCGGCCGCGCAACTTCGTTAGCATTGTCACCATAAATCCTCTGTCTCCGGTCTGCGCCGGCGCGGAGCCGCCCGCGCGGTTTGCTGGGCAAAATATTCTACTACCTTTCAACGATCGCCGAAGCGCTCGGAGCGTACAATATTAACCTGAGCAAACGGGGTTCCGGCGCGGGCCGATATTCCGCGGCTTTGCGGTACAATTCCTGCCCTAAACCGAACCGGCCGGAAGCAAACAACTGGACTCGTTTTGGGAACTTACGTCTCGCGAATTGGTGCAGTTTCGCCCCC
>JAZDIA010000089.1:0-2711 GCA_043805375.1 Pseudomonadota bacterium | reverse complement strand
CGCTTTTTGTCGGTCACGCCAGACTCCAGACTCATATGAGAAACAGGGATTTAGAGTGTAATACATTCGGGGCGGGACACATAGTCCAAGAAACGGTGAGCGGTGAGCGGTGAGCCGTGAGCGGTAAGCGGTGAGCGGTGAGCGGTGAGCCGTGAGCAGGGAGCAGGGAGCGGTGAGCGGTGAACGGTACGCGATGAGCGGAAAACGGTCAACGGTGAAAAGCGAAAAACGCCAAGCGCGCGCTGCCGAAAAAAGCATTATGCATTTACCGCTTACCGCTTACCGCTCCCTGCTCACTGCTCACCGCTCACGCCATTTAATATGAGCGATGCACGCATCGTCTACGGTTTCCACGCGGTGATCGGCCGGCTGCGGCAGCAGGCGGACAGCGTGCAGGAGATCTATCTCGACGCAGGCCGCGACGACGCGCGCGCGCAGGATCTCGTGCGCCTGGCGGAACGTCATCGGGTCCGGGTCATGACGGTCGATGCGCAGCGGCTCGATGGCCTGACCGGCCACGCGCGGCATCAGGGGGTCGCCGCACGCGTGCTGGCGGTGCCGCAGCACCGCGATATCGAAGAGGTGCTCGAGCATGCCGGCGGCGCTGCGCTGCTGCTCGTGCTCGACGGCGTTCAGGATCCGCACAACCTCGGCGCCTGCCTGCGCGTGGCGGATGCGTTCGGCGTGCATGCGGTGATCGCGCCCAAGGACCGTGCGGTCGGCATTACGCCGGTGGTGTCCAAAGTCGCGTGTGGCGCCGCGGAGAGCGTGCCGTACCTGGCGGTCACCAACCTCGCCCGCACTTTGCGCGAATTGCAGGAACACCGCGTATGGATCGTCGGCGCCGATCAGCGGGCCAGCGCCGACATTTACGATGCCAAGCTCGATGGTCCGCTCGCATGGGTGCTGGGGGCGGAGGGCGAGGGCATGCGGCGCCTGACGCGCGAGCACTGCGACGAGCTGGTGCGGATACCGATGTCGGGCACGGTCGAAAGCCTCAACGTTTCGGTTGCGAGCGGGATCTGCCTGGCCGAAACCTGCCGCCGCCGCCGTTGAGGCAACGCCGGCGCCCATGATTTTGTCCTGTCTTGTTGTGTATGCACTGAATTTGGGCTATATTCCCTCTGTTTTGGCCAACTGCATCCGGGCATTTGCTGACGCCATGGGCTCACGCTTCCATCTAAGTTACGTCGCATTGGCGACTTGCCTGGCGTTCGTCCTGCCGCCGGCAACCCAGGCGCAGGCGCCGGCCGCGGTAGCCGAGACTCCGTCACCGCGGTTCGAAATCGTGCGCTTTGCCGTCGAAGGCAACACGCTGCTCAAGCCGCAGGAAATTGAAAAAGCGGTTGCGCCGTTTGTCGGCGGACAAAAGGATTTCGCGGACATTCAGCGCGCGCTCGAAGCGCTGGAGCAGGTCTACCGCGGCTACGGTTACGGCGTGGTGCAGGTGATGC
This sequence comes from Pseudomonadota bacterium, assembly GCA_043805375.1. Lineage (GTDB taxonomy): Bacteria > Pseudomonadota > Gammaproteobacteria > Burkholderiales > SG8-39 > 2-12-FULL-64-23. Next base: position 1,257 of record JAZDIA010000089.1, on the reverse strand, counting down.
TGCCGGAGCAGGACATCACGCGCGGCGTGGTGCGGTTGCGCGTGCTCGAGCCGCGCATCGGCAAGGTCGTGGTCGAGGACAACAAGTATTTCAACGAGTCCAACATCCGTGCCAGCCTGCCGCAGTTGAAGGAGGGCGCCACGCCGAATTCGCATCGCATCGCGCAGAACCTGCAGCTCCTGGGTGAACATCCCGTCAAGAAGACGATGGTGTTGCTGAAATCGGGGGCCACGGAGAATGAGGTCGACGCGACGGTCAAGGTGACCGACGAAAATCCCCTGCGGTTCTTCGCTACGCTCGACAATAGCGGCACCAAGGAAACCGGTCGCGAACGTGTCGGGGTGGGTTTTCAACACTCCAACCTGTTCAATCGCGACCATGTATTGAACATGCAGTACGTGACGTCGCCGACTCGGCCGAACGACGTAACGATCTTGGGTGCCGGTTACCGCATTCCGTTTTATGCGCAGAGCAGTTCGCTCGATCTGATTGCCGGCTACTCCGATGTCAATTCCGGCACGCTGCAGAACCTGTTCACCGTCAGCGGCAGAGGTTCGATCTACCTTGCGCGCTACAACCTGCACCTGCAGAAAATCGGTGAGTTCGAGCAGAAGATTTCGTTCGGGCTTGACTACAAGGCATTCCAGAACGCGGTGCTGCTGCAAGGAGTGGGGCTGGTTCCCGACATCACGGTGCACCCTGTGAGCGCGGCCTACAGCGGCCTGTGGCGCATGACCGGTGCCGAGCTCGGCTTCTATGCCAGCGTTTCCCAGAACTTGTTCCCGGGCGGCAACGACGGGGCGGACGTCGACTTCAAGGCGTCGCGTTTGGACGCGCGGGCTGGATACCGGATATTCCGCGCGGGGATGAATTACAACCGCAGCCTGCCCAAGGATTGGCAGGTGCGGGCGGTGTTTACCGGGCAGTACTCGATGGACGCGCTGGTAGCGGGCGAGCAGTTCGGTTTCGGCGGTCCCGATTCGGTGCGCGGTTTCAACATACGCGAAGTCGCCGGCGACCGCGGCCATTCGACGAATCTCGAGCTGTATACGCCGCAGCTCGGCGCGCTGCTCGGATGGAAGGATGTGCGGATGCGCGCGCTGGTGTTCTATGACATGGGCACGACGACGCGCAACAGCATCCAGCCGGGCGAGCTGTCGGGTCAGTCCGGCGGCAGCGTCGGGTTTGGCGTGAGGATCGCGGCGGGCAAGACCCTGAGCGTGCGGGTCGATGTCGCGCAGGTCATCGAGCCAGCCG
>JAZDIA010000088.1:0-2254 GCA_043805375.1 Pseudomonadota bacterium | reverse complement strand
ATCCGCTCCGCCGTGACCGAAAACTACGTGCGCTGGTGGGCAAAGTGGCAGAAGCAGAATGCCGATGCGCTGGAGGAGATGCGCACCAAATTCGGCACGCAGGTTATGCGCACGCCGCCCGAGATCCTGACCGCGTTCCTGAAGGCGTGGGACGAAATCGCCGCGGAGGAGTCGGCCAAGAACCCCGTGTTCAAGAAGGTCTACGATTCGCAGCGTGAATACGCGTCGAAAGTGGTTCCGGCCAAGCGCTTCATGCAGCCGCCCTACTCTTTCGCCGCCAACCACTACTGGCCGCCGGAGAAGGCAAAAAAGGCCGCAAAAGCCGCAAAAAAGGCCGCACCGGTAAAGAAGTAAGTTTCCTCGCAACACCTGCAACGCCGGACCGGGCAGCCATTCCCGGTCCGGCGTTCGGTATTGCAAGTTTGCCGGTTGCGGCGCTGCGCGTCTGTGTTGCCGCCTTTCCGGATTCCATACAATCCTTTGTCGCACCGGGAAATAAAGCCATGATTGAAATGCACACAGGCCGGCCGGTAACACTCGCACCGCGCGGCATGGTTGCGTGTCCGCACGCCCTCGCATCCGAAGCCGGCGTCGAAATCCTGAAAGCGGGAGGCTCGGCGGTGGATGCGGCCATCGCCGCCAGCGCCGCCTTGAGCGTCATCTATCCGCATATGACGGGGTTGGGCGGGGATGCGTTCTGGCTGATCTACGATGCCAAACAAAACAGCGTGCGCTACCTCGACGGTGCCGGCTGCGCCGCGGCAAGCGCTTCGAGCGAAGCTTTCCTCGCGCGCGGTATGAACGAAATCCCATTCCGCGGCATCCTGCCGGCGACACTCACCGTGCCGGGTGCGGTAGCGAGCTGGTGCGAAGCCCACGCGGCGCATGGGCGCCTGCCGCTGGCGCGCGACCTGGCGGCGGCCGCCGGCTACGCGCGCGAAGGTTTCCCGGTGACCGAACGCCTCGCCAACTGGATCGCCGCGACCGCGCCGGAACTGGCGCAGAACAGGGAAGCCGCCGCGATCTTTCTGAAAAACGGCGTGGCGCCGCTGGCGGGGCAGAGCCTGGTGAACACGGATCTCGCGCGTTCGATTGAAGCCGTCGGCGCCGGCGGCCGCGACGCCTATTACGAAGGCGAGATCGCAAAAGAGCTCTCGCGCTATGCGTGCGCAAACGGCGGATTCTTCACCGAAGCGGACTTCCACGCGCAGCGCGCGCAATGGCGCGAACCGATCTCGACCGACTATCACGGAGTCAGAATCTACCAGACGCCCCCGCCCACCCAGGGGATCTCGGTTCTGCAGATGCTGAACCTGATCGAGCCCTTTGATCTGGCGGCGATGGAATACCTGGGCGCGGACCACGTTCACTTGCTGGTGCAGGCAAAACAAATTGCCTACCATGACCGCGACCGCTGGATCGCAGATCCCGCTTTCGCGGACATCCCGGTCGGGCGTCTGTTGTCGCGCGCCTACGCCGACGAGCGGCGCGCGCTGATCGATCCCGCCCGCGCGCTCCCCTGGGACAAAGTGCCTTCCTACGGCAGTCTCGCCGGCGATACCGTGTACATCTGCGCCGTCGACGCCGATGGCAACGCGGCCTCGCTGATCCACAGCCTCTACGGCGTGTTCGGCTCATGTGTCGTCGCCGGCAGGAGCGGCATCGTGCTGCAGAACCGCAGCGCATACTTTTCGCTGGATCCTGCGCATCACAACCGGCTCGAGCCGGGCAAACGGCCGCTGCACACGCTCATCGCATCGCTCGCCTTCCGCGACGACAAGCTGTGTCAGGTGTTCGGCTGCATGGGCGCCGACGGCCAGCCGCAGATCCAGCTCCAGGCCTACGTCGCGATGATCGATTTCGGCCTGAACGTGCAGCAGGCCATCGAATCGCCGCGCTGGCTCTCCGGCCGCTTCGCCCTGGGCGAACCGCGCGACCTGCTCAACATGGAGGGGCGTTACCCGGAGGGCACGCTGAAGGAGCTCGAACGCAGAGGCCATGTGCTGAACCGCTGGGGGGCATGGAACGAAGTCGCCGGCCATGCGCACGGCATCAGCATCGATCCTGTCACCGGTGCGCGCTCGGGAGGTTCCGACCCGAGAAGCGACGGCGCCGCCATTGGTTATTGACCGACTGAAAACCTTTGTCGGGATCTATGACGAGCATTTCTCAAGGCAATACGGATTCTGGCGGTCCTACGTCGAGCATGTGATCTCTCGCTATCTCGATTGCGGCAAGGTGCAACGCGGCATGG
>JAZDIA010000087.1:0-22446 GCA_043805375.1 Pseudomonadota bacterium | reverse complement strand
CGTTATGCAGCATGAAAAGGAGCGTCGAAGCCAATGAAAAAAGTTGAGAAGGGACCGGCGAGAGGCAGCCTCAAGTGGCTGCGAATGGCAGTAAATGAGCACCCCGCCCTGCTCAATGCTCGCGTATGCGATTCATTGACGTTGCCGCGGTCTACCGCAATAGAATGGAAGTCGCCGCGGGCCGACGACGAATATGCGGAGTATCGCGATGAAGACTTCCTCGCAAAGCTGGATGTCAAACTCACGCAGCATCCCCTGTCACGATTCTGGCCCGCACGTGGGCCGCAATGGGATGCTCTGGCAACTGTTGGATCTGACGGGTTTCTGATCGTTGAAGCAAAGGCAAATATTCCGGAGGCCGTTTCGCCCGGCACTTCCGCGGCGGGCAAGAGACGACAGCACATTGAGCGTAGTCTGGAAGAGACAAAGAGATTCCTCGGGGTTCCGACGGACATTCTTTGGTCCGGGAAACTGTATTAATACGCAAACCGGCTTGCCCACCTGTACTTTCTTCGCAAGTTAAACAAGAAGAAGGCGTACCTCGTTTTCGTTTACTTCACAGGAGCCACCGACGTTGATGGCCCCAAAACCGAAGCAGAGTGGAGGGCGGCGCTTACGTTGGCGAAAGGAGTCTTGGGGTTACCGAAACGACATCGTCTGATCCGATATGTTGGGGATGTATTTATTGACGTATCGGAAATGACAAATGCTGCATAACAAACCGTTGCACCCGATCCTCGGAAGCGGCGCTTCGCGCCGTTCCTCGGCCGGGTGAACGGTGACGTTAGGCCACCGAGTGTTTGACCCTCCACTTGCGCCAATGCCTTCAACGTGATCTGCACAATCCATGGCAGCTTGAATGTCAAGTGGTCCTGACAAACGGAGATCTAAATGAACAACATTCTGAACAATTCCGCTTTTCTTGCCTATGCGATCACCTGCCTAGTGCTCTGCGCCAACTTGCTCTTCCTTTGGGTTTATAGCGGCGCGATGCGCGGCAAATCCAAGACTGTGATTAACGAGGAGGACGTTCACCAGTTCGGCGCCTCGCTTACAGTGATTGATCCTCCGCCGGTCGCACGCGCACTCCGTGCCCATCACAACGCCCAGGCGAGTATCTATCCCTTTCTCTTGTTGGGATTGGTCTTCGTGCTAGCAGGGGGCACCGCTGGTTTTGCAACGATCCTCTTTGGCATATTCACCCTCGCGCGGCTCGTGCACTCCATCGCTTATCTGCGGCGGATGCAGCCATGGCGGACCGTCTCCTTTGTCGTCGGCGGACTCGCCACCATCGCGCTCATGCTGGACATCGTCTGGCTGATCGTCCGTGTGGCCTAACCATTCGTTGGTGCGGACCGGCCGGAAGCGGCGTAGCATTTCTTGGCACCGCGGCGGCCCGCCGCACAACTTGATGTTGGGCCTCACCCCACTCGCGTGCACGGTGCGCACAGCGGGACCGTCGAAGTCGAACGTCATCCCATCGGCGGTCATAACAGGCAGCCATTGACATACTGTATTCGACCGACTACAATGCACCCGTGTTCACGATCAAACGCACCGACGAATTCAATGCTTGGTTGCTGGGCCTAAAGGACAGCCTCACACACCGGCGCTTGCTGGCGCGGCTGCGCAAGGCGAGCGTGGGCAACCTGGGCGACGTGAAGCCGGTTGGCGCGGGTGTGTTTGAAATGCGCGAGCACTTTGGCCCCGGCTGGCGCATGTACTACGTGCAGCGCGGCGCGGTATTGATCGTGATGCTGGGCGGCGGCGGCAAATCCACGCAACAGGCCGACATCGCCGCCGCGCAGGCTGTGGCCGCAACCATTGAGGAGTGAAGCATGAGCAAGAAGATCAAGGTCACCGACCTGCCCGACTTCGACTTCTCCGAACACCTGGACAGCGAGCAGGCGATTTCGGAGTACCTGAACGCCATCGTCGAGGATGGCGACGCCGCGCTGCTGGCCGCCGCACTGGGCGACATTGCCAGGGCGCGCGGGATGGCCGAGATCGCGCTGGGTGCAGGTATTGGGCGCGAAGCGTTGTATAAGGCGCTGCGCCCGGGGGCGCAGCCGCGCTTCGACACCATCGCTCGCGTCTGCACGGCGCTGGGCTTGAAGCTCACGGTGCGGCCGGCCGGGTGATGTGACTGTCAACATTGGTTCATCTCGCTTCGAGCGCAGAGGCCCAACCAGTCATTCGAGCCGACGCCCATCGGCGCGGCTCAATTCCAACGTTGGGCGTCGCACAAGATGCACGGCACAGGGGAGCACCTATATGCCTGAACTGAAATCCTATGCCGTGTGGGACGCGAGCACCCGCTGGTTTCATTGGATCAATGCGCTCTGCGTACTTGCCTTGGCGACGGTGGGATTTCTGATTCTTAACGCCGGTGAGCTTGACGTATCGAATAGGGGAAAGGTGACCCTGAAAACGATTCACACGTGGATCGGCTACGTGTTCGTGTTCAATCTGGTCTGGCGAATTGTGTGGGCGTTTTTCGGCAATCGATACGCAAGGTGGCGCTCGATACTTCCCGGTGGCAAGGGATACTTCCTCGCGCTGCGCGGTTATCTCGCGGCCTTTCTGGCCGGCCACCACGAACAGTATGTCGGTCACAATCCAGCAGGGCGTCTAGGTATAGCCGTGTTGCTTCTTATCATCGTTATTCAAGCGATCACTGGCCTGATACTGGCAGGAACTGACCTGTTCTATCCACCGATCGGGCGTTGGATCGCGCAGTGGGTGGCAGCGCCTGATGTAGCTCCGGCGTCGTTAGTACCCTATGCACCAGAGATGTACGATGCGACCGCATATGAAGCAATGCGTGCTTTCCGCAAGCCCATTGTATTAGTGCATCTGTACACTTTCTATGTCATGGTTGTCGTCATCGTCATGCACATCGCGGCGGTGATTGTCACTGAGGTGAAGGAAGGTGGCAGCATCATTTCTGCAATGTTCACGGGCCGCAAAATTCTTAGCGGGCGGCCCGTGGATGCAGATCGCAGGAGCCAAGACTGATGTTCTACGCCTCTGCGAGCGCCCAACCACAGCTTCCAGCGGACGGCCCCGCTTCGCGGGCCCGCCGCAGACCAACACGTTAGATTCCTTGCCCCGCCGGCCGTGGTATGATGTATTGTCATACCAAGGAGATAAAGCATGAGTAGCGTAAAGGTAGCAATTACTCTCGACCAGGAGACGCTGATCCGCGTTGATGGGTTGGTCACAAAGAGTATTTTCCCCAACCGCAGTCGCGCGATTCAGGCAGCCGTAAGCGAGAAGCTTGCGCGCATGGAGCGTGGCCGCCTCGCATCGGAGTGCGCCAAGCTCGATCCGAAGTTTGAGAAAGCGCTCGCCGAGGAAGGCCTGGGTCAGGAGCTTGAATCGTGGCCCGAATACTGAGGGGCGAAATTCGTTGGGCCGATCTTAACCCCACACGCGGCCGCGAACAGGCCGGCTTGCGCCCGGTACTGATCCTCAGCCACGACGTGTTCAACGAGCGCTCCGGTACGGTCATCGCGGTGGCATTGACCAGCCAACCTCAGCGTGCCGGATTTCCTCTCACCTACGAACTACAATCTCCGAAGCTACCCAAGCGCTCGTGGGTCAAGATCAGCCAGATTCGAACTCTATCCGTCGACCGCATCGGCGGGAAGCTCGGTCGCTCCACGCCGGAGGAGCTTGCGCATGTAGTCGAGGGGCTCAATGAAATCATCGGAATTTAGCCCTGGCCGGTACTGGTGGGCCAAATGGGCCTGCTATTTTTTGACAGCGTGCTGGCCTGCCGCAGAGCACGCCCTCAGCGCCGCGCGAACCAGTTTGTGCGCTGCGTCTTCTGTCCGCCGGCGAACGAAACGAGCGAGCCGAAGATCATGCCGGCGAGGCTCATGCCGAGGCCCGCTAGCTGCGGCGGCACCAGGCCATTGGGATTCATGATTTCGAGATTGATCCAGGTCGCGAGCCCGAGCACGATCGCCAGCGTTGCGCCGAGGGTGGTCGCGCGATGCCAGTACAGTCCGAAAGCGAGCGGCACGAAGGCCGCGACCAGGGTCACCTTGTAGGCGTTCTCGACCATTTTGTAGATGCTCGCATCGGTGTAGAGCGCGAACAGGGTCACCATCGTGGTGAAGCACAGCACCACCGCGCGCATCGCGAACAGGAACTGGCGGTCGGTCCAGTGGCGGAAGGCGCCGCGCAGGATGTTCTCGGTGAAAGTGACCGAGGGGGCGAGCAGGGTCGCGCTGGCGCAGCTCTTGATCGCCGACAGCAGCGCGCCGAAAAACATCACCTGCGCGAACACCGGCACGTGCTGCATGATCAGGGTCGGCAGAATCAGCTGCGGATCCGTGCCGATCAGGCCCGCGACCATTTTCGGGTCGATCAGCGTCGCCGAATAGGCAAGGAACATCGGGATGAAGGCGAAACAGAAGTAGAGCACGCCTCCGGTTATCGAGGCGTTGCCGGCGATGCGCTCGTTCTTGGACGAAGCGACGCGCTGGAACACGTCCTGCTGCGGGATCGAGCCGAACATCATGGTGATCCACGCCGCAACGAACCAAAGCATTTCCTTCAGCTCGGGGGCGGGCAATAGGTTGAACTTGCCGGCCGCCGACGCGTGGCTGATCACCGTGCCGACGCCGCCGACCATGCCGCTCACCTCGAAGGCGATATACACCATGCCGACCAGGATCACGATCATTTGCAGGAAGTCGGTGACCGCGACCGACCACATGCCGCCCCACATGGTGTAGATCAGCACGGTCGCGGCGCCGACGATCATCCCCGTTTGCTGCGACATCGCGCCCTCGGAGACGACGTTGAACACCAGCCCGAGCGCCTTGATCTGCGCCGCGACCCAGCCGAGGTAGGAAATGACGATGCACAGCGTGGTAAGCACCTCGACCGTGCGGTTGAAGCGCTTGCGGTAGAAATCGCCTATGGTCAAGAGGTTCATGCGGTAGAGCGGGCGGGCGAAAAATAGGCCGACCAGGATCAGGCACATGCTCGAGCCGAACGGGTCGGCGACCACGCCCGCGAGGCCGTCCTTGAGAAACGACGCCGGAATGCCGAGCACGGTCTCGGAGCCGAACCAGGTCGCGAATACGGTGGCGGTGACGATGTAGAACGGCAGCGCGCGCCCGGCCACGGCGTAATCCTTGGAGTTCTTCACCAGCGTGCCGGCCCACAGCCCGATGCCGATGGAAATGATCCAGTAGGTGATGACGAACCAGAGCAGCACTGCTGAGTGGCCTCTAGTGAGGGGCTGAACCAAGGGGCGCCGGGCCGATTATATCCCGCGGCCCCGCATCGGCGAATTGCGCGCCGCGATTACAGCGTGAGGTAGATCTGCCAGGCGAGCAAGGCGGCGAGCAGCAGGCCGAGCATGACGGTGCTGCGGCGGCTCTGCCTCTGCTCGTCGGCCAGTCGCTCCAGCGCGCGCTCGATGCCGTCCGCGTGGTCGGCGGCAAGGGTGCGGTGCAAAAGGCGCGGCAGTTGCGGCAGCATGTTCGTCCAGCGCGGCGCTTCATTCTGCAGGCCGCGCACGAAGCCGCGCCAGCCCAGTTGTTCGCTCATCCAGCGCTCGAGGAAGGGTTTGGCGGTCGTCCACAGGTCGAGCTCGGGGTCGAGTTGTCGCCCCAGGCCCTCGATGTTGAGCAGGGTTTTTTGCAGCAGCACCAGCTGCGGCTGGATCTCGACATTGAAGCGGCGTGAGGTCCGGAACAGGCGCAGCAGCGCCCGGCCGAAGGAAATGTCTTTCAGCGGTCGGTCGAACACCGGTTCGCATACGGCGCGGATGGCGTTCTCGAACTCGTCCACCCGCGTGTCGGCAGGCACCCAGCCCGCTTCGATGTGCGCCTGCGCCACGCGCTTGTAATTGCGCTGGAAGAACGCGAGAAAATTCTGCGCCAGGTAGTTCTTATCGACGTCGGTGAGCGTGCCCATGATGCCGAAGTCCACGGCGACATACTTGCCCCGGATTTCGGCATCGGTCGAGACAAAAATATTGCCCGGATGCATGTCGGCGTGGAAAAAGCCGTCGCGGAACACCTGGGTGAAAAAGATCTCCACCCCGGCGCGGGCGAGGCGCGGAATGTCCACGCCGGCTGCGCGCAGCTTATCCACGTGGCTGATGGGGATGCCGCTGATGCGCTGCATCACCATCACCGAGGAGGAGCAGTAGTCCCAATAGATTTCCGGAATCATCAGCAGCGGAGATCCGGCGAAATTGCGCCGCAGCTGGCTCGCGTTCGACGCTTCGCGCATCAAGTCGAGCTCGTCGTTGAGGTGCCTGGCGAACTCGGCCACCACCTCGCGCGGTTTCAGGCGCCGGCCGTCGACCCACAAAGCCTCCATCAGGCCGGCAGCGCTGTCGAGCAGGGCCACGTCCTTTTCGATCGCTTCGGCCATGTTGGGGCGCAGGATCTTGACTGCGCATTCGCGTCCGCCGGGCAGCACGGCGAAATGCACTTGCGCGATGGAAGCGCTCGCCACCGGCAGCGGCTCGAACTGCTCGAACACCTCGGCCATCGGCCGGCCGAAAGAGCGCTCGAGCTGGGCGCGGACTAGTTCGGTCGAAAACGGCGGCACCTGGTCCTGCAGCCGCGCGAGTTCGTCGGCGATGTCGGCGGGCAGCAGATCGCGCCGGGTGGACAGCACCTGGCCGAACTTGACGAACAGCGGCCCGAGCGCCTCGAGCGCGAGGCGCAGGCGCACTGCGCGCGGCTCGGTGAGCCGGCGCCAGAACAGCACGCGCTGCACCGCGACGAGCAGAAAGCGCGTGCGCGCGTGGGCGAGCGCAAACTCATCCAGGCCGAAGCGGATGCCGACGCTGACGATTCTGGCGAGACGCAGAAGGCGCTGCAATCTATTTATTACCCGACCGAGATTGAAATGCAGATTCTTTTCAAGTTGATTTTGAAAATGCCATTAGCCGTTTCTCCAGCCGTACCAGATCGGCACGCAACTGCTCCACGTCGGCCAGGAACTGGCGCACTTCGGCGGGACGGGCCAGCATGGGCTGTTCCTCGGTCCAGTATTCGGCCAGGTTCTGCGCCAGTTTCCCCGCCGCCTCCCGGTTCCAGGCGGCGAAGCGACTGCCCTCCTCCACCATGCGGTGGGCGAGCACATCACCGAATAATCTGGATAAGTCTTCTTCCACGTCCCAGCGCAGGTGACGGAACAGGTACTGCACCGTGCCGGCGAGGTCGGCGTTGCCTTCTAAATCAATTTCGCGCATCAACGCTTCCTCGCCTTGCACCAAAGCCGGCAGCGCGCCCGAGGCTATGGTCACAACCAGATTCGACACGGCATCTTGCGCAGCGTCGGCGAGGAGACCGGAGTCGAGGATCTCGAGCCGCAGCGCGGGCAGCGGCGAGGCGCGAAACTCCACGCACTGTCCCGCGTAAGGCTTGAGTTTGTCACGTGCCCAGGCTTCGGCGCCGAGCAGATGATTGAGTGCGTAAACCCCTGGGTGCGGTAACACTTAACGGCTACTGTATTTGTTGTATCCCCGCCAGAACCCACCCCGTGGCGCCCGACACCGGTTTCGCCAGGTTCCAGATTTCCTCGAACGATTCAGGCGGGGCAGCGGAGTCTTCGCGAATCATGCCGAAAAAGCGCACGCTGGCCCAGTGGGTGTCACCCTCGGTGAGGACTTCCAGCAGTTCGGCGTCCAGCGTCACCACGTCGGTCTGTTGCCCGACGGCGCCGTGCTGCAGCAGATCCTGCTTTATCGACTCGAACATCGCGTCGGTGGTGAATTCGCGCAGTTCGCCCAGCTTGCCGCTGTCATGCACCGCCTGCAGCTTGACGAAATTGAGTTTGGCCTGGCGCAGGAAGCCGTCCGTGTCGAAGCCCGCGGGGATGTTGGGTTGCGCTTGCACGCCGATGCCTGGCGCCGGCGAGGGCGGCAGGGCGGCCGCGGGTTTGTTGCCCATGCCGGCGTATTGCATATTGCCTTCGGTCTTGGGCCGGGTGAGCAGGCGCATGACAAAGACCACGGCGAAGCCGACCAGGGCCATCATCAACAGACTGCCCATCATGCCTCCAAGGCCGCCCTGGCCGATCAGCCAGCCCAGGCCCAGGCCGGCGGCCAAGCCGGCGAGCGGGCCCAGCCAGCGGTTGCCCGCCGGCTGGGGCGCTGCGGCGGGAGCGGCAGGCGCCAACTGTGACGGCGGGGTCGGCTGTATACTCCGGTTCGGGACCACGACAGAGCGCTGCACCCCAAGACTCCTGCCGCCGCCCAGGCGCCTCGCCTCGGCGTCCTCGACCGTGAATGCCAGCGCGAGGAATGCAACGATCAATGTCGATAACAACTGTTTCATTTCTTCTCCTTGCCACGTGAACCGGGCATTATGCGCCGATACCTTCAGAACTTGTAAGCTCGATGCAGCGCGACCACGCCGGCGCTCAGATTGTAGTATTCGACCCGTTCCAGGCCCGCCTGTTCCATCAGGGTTTTCAATTGTTCCTGGTCCGGATGTATGCGTATGGATTCGGCCAGATAGCGGTAGCTGTCGGCGTCGCCGGCGAACTTGGCCCCGAGCCAGGGCAGCACCTTGAACGAGTACCAGTCGTAGGCGCGGGCCAAAGGCGGCCATACGCGGGAGAATTCGAGCACCAGCAGCCGTCCGCCCGGCTTGAGCACGCGGCGCATCTCGGCTAGGGCGGCATGCTTGTGCGTCATATTGCGCAGCCCGAAAGCGACGCTGACGCAGTCGAAATAATCAGCGCGAAAGGGCAGACGCTCGGCGTCGCACTGCGCCAGCGGCAGCGCGCGACCCTCGTTGAGCAAGCGGTCGCGCCCGCGCGCGAGCATCGCCCGATTGATGTCGGTAATCCAGACTTCGCCCTCGGCGCCGACGCGGCGCGCGAACGCGCTTGCCAGATCGCCGCTGCCGGAAGCGACATCGAGCACACGCTCGCCGCTCCTGACGCCTGAGAGCGCGATCGCGAAAGCTTTCCAGGCGCGGTGCATGCCGGCCGACATCAGGTCGTTCATCAGGTCGTAGTTGGGCGCAACCGAATCGAATACGCCGGCCACCCGCTGCGCCTTTTCAGTTTCATCTATTTGCCGATAACCAAAGTGGGTCTTGCCGGTCATCGCCTGTTCCACTCAGTTGCAGCCGCTTTTGCTTGACGCGACAGGGCTTGCGCCGGATTCCCGGCTCGCGCCCGCCGCTTGCATGCGCTGCAGGTATTGCTGCCATAACCGGTCCCGGTCGCTGCCCAGTTCGTACAAATAATCCCAGGAGTACAGTCCGCCGTCGTGTCCGTCGGAAAAGCGCGGCTGCACGGCATAGCTGCCGACCGGTTCGATGGCGATGATTTCGATATCTTTCTTGCCTACCTGCAGCACTTCCGCTCCCGCTCCGTGGCCACGTACCCCCGCCGAGGGCGAATACACGCGCAGGAATTCGTAGGACAGTTCGAACTGCTTTCCGTCAGCGAAGGAGATTTCCATCTGGCGCGATTTCTGGTGCAGCTTGATTTCGGTGGGTGTGTGTTTGTTCATGTCAGTAGCGCGAACCGGGGGCGCCTATGATACCTCGGCCGGCGGCTTTCCGGCTGTAAGCAAGATGTCACGCAAGCGGCACACGCAGCTATTGCGTCGGGGGACATAAGGACGGGTAGCGGAGGGACCTTTCTTTTCCCACCCGGCCTTTTTCCTGATGCCTCGCTAGTGCGCAGGCTCGATCGCGACGCGCTCAAAATCGCTGCCGCGCTCGATCACGCCGACAAGCAGCAGCGAATCGGAGGTGTCGCTGCAGACTTCCAGCACGCGCTTGGGGTGGTACCAGCCTGGGGGCAGAATCAGCGCGGCCGGCACAGCCAGCGCCGCCAGCGCGGGGCAAAACAGCGCCGGAACGAATTTTTCCGACAGCGCGTTGATGCCGGTGGAGCGCACGGCCACGGCTCGGGGCACGCCCGGGACAATGCGAACCCCGACATGCAGGTCGCCATTCTCGTCGGTCCTGAGCCAGCGCACTACACCTACCAGAAAATTCTTGGCGTCTGCCGGACGCACCGCGATCAGCTGGGTGAGAGCATAACGCCCGCCGCTCGAAGCCGCCGGGCGCACTATGCGCAGGCCCGACAGGCTCTCCTCCCGCAGCAACCAGTCCTCGATGGCGTAGCCCCCGGCGTCGACATATGCGTCCTCGTGGCGCGTGCTGGCATGGCCGAAGGTGGCGATCTCATCGCGCTGGGTCCGCGTCAACTCGGTCGCATGCCCCGGCTGGTGGAAGGTCTTGCCCGATATATGGTAATGCATGGAAGCGAGGGTGCTGCATGCCTGCGCCTTTTCGCTGACGCCGCGGCGCGTTTGCACCCGTCCGCTCTTGCCCTCGCACCACAGGCGGAACAGGAGCACCAGCAATTGCTCCACCCCTGGCATGGCGCAATCATCGCCCAACCCCAGGCTCGCGGGCGGCTCGCCTTTGCGCAGCAGCACCACGCACTTTTTCAGGACGCGCGCAAGTTCACTGACGTCGAGCCAGCCCGAGGCATGGCGCCCGGCGGCGTCGGCTTCGCGGTAAGCGCCCGCGGCGGCGGAAAAATCCAGCAGCAGCGGTGGCAGGCCCTTGTCCTCGGTTTTGGTGCGCCGGACGGGGACATGCTGGGCCCAGCGCTCGAGCCAGCCCTGGATCCGCATGAGTTGCTTTTGCTGTTGCTCGTTGGGGTTTGCCAGCATGAACAGCAGCGCGCGTACGTACACCTCGGCGCAGCTCACGTCCGTCTTTTTCATCGAATCTCCGATCGCAGTGGCGGTCTTCCCCGCCTCCTCGACATGGCGGTAAAGCTGGTGCAGAGCCCGCCAGTAGGCATCGGGGAAAGCATGATAGACGCGGCAGTGGTCGAACATGCTCGAAGCCACGCAATCTAGCGCCCGCTGGCAGATGAGCGCGGCCCGGTCCTCGAGCTTGCCCTGGGCCGCGCTCATGAGGCAGCGCTGGTAGCCGGTGAGCAATTCCTGCCACAGATGCACTACGTGCCCGAATATGCCGCGTTCCACCTGGGTGAGCGGCAGCGGTTTGTTGGCCAGCTTCTTGATCTGCTCCGCTTGCACGAAATAGACCGGTTCGCGCAACGCCTCCAGCACCTTGAGCCGTTCGGCCGGAGGCATGTTGAAGCGGTTCAGCTCCTCCAACTGGTCCAGCAGCCGTATTTGCGAAGGCGCGACGTTCACCAAAGGCAGTTCGGCCAGCCATGCGGCGCAGGAGGCGCCGTCGGTGAAATCCGGCTTTGCGTCGGCGGAAATTTCAGGCAGATCGAAATCGGGCATGTGGGTCATTGTGTCACCGCTTTGAGCTGATTACGCGGCAGAATCCCGGATAGTCGCGGTCTTCGACCGGTACCACCCGGGCGAGTTCGTCCTGCCACAGCGCGTCTCCGCCGGCAGAATCGCACAACTCACAGGAAGGAACCGTTAATTTGTTCACGCTGCGACAAAAAACCTTGAATCTTGTCTCAAACAGAGGCGGGTCATCTTCTCATGTTAGCAAGCCTATAGCAGCACGCGTTCGATACCGCCGCGATTAGCCTTGTCCACATAGTCCTCCATCCAATTGGGGCCAAGCCTGTGCTTGGCAATTTCCACCACTATGTAGTCGGCGTCCGTGCCGGCGTCGTCGTTGTAGCGCGCCAGGCCCTGCAGGCAGGACGGGCAGGAGGTGAGGATCTTGATTTCCCCCCCGAATTTTCCGTCGGCACCGTCGACACGGATCGCCGCCGCGCCTTTTCTCATTTCCTCTTCCTTGCGAAATCGCACCTGGGTGGAGATGTCGGGCCGGGTCAGGGCGAGCGTGCCCGCTTCGCCGCAGCAGCGTTCGTTCAGCTTCACTTCGCTGCCCATGAGCTGGTTGACGACTTTGAGCGGCTGGTAGGTTTTCATCGGCGTGTGGCAGGGGTCGTGGTAGAGGTAGCGCACGAGCGCGACGCCATCGAGCTTCACCCCTTGCTCCAACAGGTACTCGTGAATGTCGAGCAGGCGGCAACCGGGAAAGATCTTGTCGAATTCGTATTTCTGAAGCTGGTCCATGCAGGTGCCGCAGGACACGATCACGGTCTTGATGTCGAGGTAATTGAGAGTGTTGGCGACGCGGTGAAACAACACCCGGTTGTCGGTGACGATGCGCCTGCCCTTTTCCTCCTCGCCGGCGGCGGTCTGCGGGTAGCCGCAACACAAATAGCCCGGCGGCAGCACGCACTGCGCGCCGATCGCATACAGCATCGCCTGCGTCGCCAGCCCCACCTGGGAAAACAGTCGCTCGCAGCCGCAGCCGGGAAAGTAGAACACCGCGTCGGAGTCCTCGGTCACGTTGGCCGGATCGCGGATGATGGGCACGATGTGGCGGTCCTCGAGCTCGAGCAGGGCGCGCGCGCTGCGTTTGGGTAGGCGGCCCGGCATCGGCTTGTTGATGAAATGAACCACCTGCGCCCGCAGCCTCGGGTGCCCGGTGGTCGCCGGAGGCCGCCGCGTCTGCCGCTGCGCCAGCCCCAGCATTTTCGCGGCGCGGTAGGCGAGCCGTTGCGCCCGGTAACCCCATTCGATCATTACGGTGCGCGCGATTTTTATGGTGTTCGGGTTGGTGGCGTTGAGAAACAGCATCGAGGCCGCGGTGCCGGGATTGAATTTCTTCTTCCCCTGTTTACGCAGCACGTTCCGCATCGCGATGGAGACATCGCCGAAATCGATGTCCACCGGGCAGGGGTCGGCGCACTTGTGGCACACGGTGCAGTGATCGGCAACATCGCCGAACTCGTCGAAATGCGCAAGCGAAATGCCGCGCCGCGTCTGCTCCTCGTAGAGAAAGGCTTCGATCAGGAGCGAGGTGGCCAGGATCTTGCTCCTCGGGCTATAGAGCAGGTTGGCGCGCGGAACGTGGGTGGCGCACACCGGCTTGCATTTGCCGCAACGCAGGCAATCCTTGATCGAATCGGCGATGCTGCCGGTTTCCGACTGCTCCATGATCAGCGACTCGGCGCCGAGCAGGCTGAAGCTGGGTGTGTAGGCGTTGTGCAGATCGCCGCCCGCGAGCAGCTTGCCGGCGTTGAAACGGCCCTGTGGGTCTGCTTTCTGCTTGTAGTTGCGGAAGCCCTCGATGTCCTGCGGGTCGAGAAACGCGAACTTGGTGATGCCGATGCCGTGCTCGCCCGAGATCACCCCATCGAGCGATTTGGCGAGGCGCATGATGCGCGCCACTGCGGTATTGGCCTGGAGCAGCATGTCGTAATTGTCGGAGTTGACCGGGATGTTGGTGTGCACGTTGCCGTCGCCGGCGTGCATGTGCAGCGCCACGAACACGCGCGCCTTAAGCACGCGCTGGTGAATCGCGTCGCAGCCCTCGAGGATGCGGTGGAATACTAGGCCGTCGAACAGTTGCCGCAGTTCGGCGCGCACTTCGTCCTTCCAGGACACGCGCACGCTTTGGTTCTGCAATACGGAGAATACGGTCAGTCCTGCGTGGGTCACGGCGGCAAGGCCGGGCACCACGTCGGCGCGCGCCTGCGCCACCGGCAGGTCGAGGTGGTCGAGCAAGTACCGCCAGCGCGCCCGCGCCCTGGCGAGGAGTTCGCGCGCGGCCTCGCGCCGGTCCCCCAGGAGCTCGGGCGCGGGCAGGGTTTCGCCGTGCTGGGTGAGCGGCAGCTCGCGCTGAAAATACTCGTCCAGCGCATCGAGCAGGGCAAGCTTGTTCGCGATCGACAGCTCGATGTTGATGCGTTCGATGCCGTCGGAGTAATCGCCCAGGCGCGCGAGCGGAATGACCACGTCCTCGTTGATCTTGAAGGCGTTGGTGTGCTTGGCAATGGCCGCGGTGCTGGCGCGGTCGAGCCAGAACTTGCGCCGCGTCTCGGCCGAGACGGCGATGAAGCCCTCGCCGCCGCGGGCGTTGGCGATGCGCACCACCTGCGATGCGGCCGCCGCCACCGCAGCGTCATCGTCGCCGACGATATCGCCGATCAGCACCATTTTCGGCCGGCTCGCGTTGCCCATCTGGCGCTTCGCCTTGGTGGCATAGCCCACTGCCTTCAGATAGCGCTCGTCCATGTGTTCGAGCCCGGCGAGCATCACCGCACGCGGGTCGCGTTCGCCTGCGGCAACCCTTTCCGGGCGGGCGTCGAGGTAATGATTGATCTCGACGATGGCCGGCACCGAATCGCGCACCTGGCCGAAGAATTCCAGGCACACGGTACGGATGGCGGCGGGCATTTTGTGCAGAATGAAGCGCGCCGAGGTGATGATGCCGTCGCAACCTTCTTTCTGGATGCCGGGCAATCCGGAGAGGAACTTGTCGGTCACGTCCTTGCCCAGGCCTGCCTTGCGAAAGCGCGAGCCCGGAATTTCCAGGATTTCGGGCTCGCCTTGGGGGGTGCTGCCGTCGCGGCGGTAGCGCTGGATCTGGAAGCGCGTCACACGCGCATCGTGGATCTTGCCCAGATTGTGTTCCAGGCGCGCGACTTCGAGGAAATGGCCCGTTGCATCGACCATGC
Source organism: Pseudomonadota bacterium (assembly GCA_043805375.1). GTDB lineage: Bacteria > Pseudomonadota > Gammaproteobacteria > Burkholderiales > SG8-39 > 2-12-FULL-64-23. The sequence goes on along the minus strand of JAZDIA010000087.1, from coordinate 7,956 downwards.
GCCAGGAGACGAGGTTGTCCAGGGCGGTGCCCCACAGCACCGCCTTCTTGCCGCCGGCGTTCATGGCGACATTGCCGCCGATGCAGGAAGCGTCGGCGGAGGTCGGGTCGACCGCGAACACATGGCCCGCCGCTTCTGCCGCCTCCATCACGCGCTTGGTCACCACGCCGGCGCCGCAGCGTATGGTCGCGACCTGCCGGGTGACGCCCGGCAGCCAACTTTGCTCGACCGCACCCAGCGCATCGAGCTTCTCGGTATTGACGACCGCCGCGAGGCGGGTGAGCGGCACCGCGCCGCCGGTGTAGCCGGTGCCGCCGCCGCGCGGGATGATGGTGAGCCCGAGCTCGATGCAGTCGCGCACCACTGCGGCGACCTCCTTTTCGCTGCCGGGGTGGATGACCACGAAGGGGTACTCGACGCGCCAGTCGGTGGCGTCGGTAACGTGGCTGACACGCGCCAGGCCGTCGAACTGAATATTGTCCTTGTGTGTGCTGCGGCACAGTTTTTTCAGTGCAAGGCGGCGCAGCGCCGCCACCTCGGCGAAGTCGGCGCCAAAGGCGTTCACCGCGGCGCGTCCGCGCTCCAGCAAAAAGGTGACTTTCTGCGCGCGCGCCGCTTGCTGCGCTTTGGCTTCCATGTCCGTGCCCGCTTCGGCGAAGTGTTGCAGCCGGCGCTTTTCGATTTCGTCCAGACGATGGTGCAGGGTCCCAATCAGCGCCGCGCGCCGGCCCGGGTTGTCCTGCAGGTCGTCTTGCAGGTACGGATTGCGCGACACCACCCAGATGTCGCCCAGGACCTCGTACAGCATGCGTGCCGAGCGACCGGTCCTGCGCTCGGCACGCAGTTCGCGCAGCGTCTCCCAAGCCTTTTCGCCGAGCAGCCGCAGCACGATCTCGCGGTCGGAGAACGAGGTGTAGTTATACGGAATTTCGCGCAGGCGGGCGGTCATGGGAAGATCCTGTTACTCAGCCCGGATCCGGGCTTGCCTCAATTGCGGCATCGGGCGGTGGAAAGACGTCGCGGTAACTCGCATAGAAGCTCGCAAACAGGGTCGGAACATAGGTGAGCATGACCGGAAGCACCACCAGCATCAGTGCATCCTGCGATTTGTTCCCGAGCAGTCCGCGAATCAGCGTTGCGAGCAGTAACAAGGCGAAGCTGCAGATGAGACCGAGCAGAAGCAGGGCGAGGCCGTAGGCGAGAAATGCCCGCCAATTGTGCAAGGCGGCGAAAAGACTGTAGAACAGCGCCTGCAAGGCAGGCAGGTCGCGCCACGCCGAGAGGGCCGGTGCGAACCAGAATGCGGCCAGCACCGGCAGGTAGAGGGTACCCGCCAGCGCAGCCGCCGCGGCCAGGCTGCCGTCCTCGAACGCCGCTGCCGGCGGCTTCTGGCCCAACACCATGAACTGCAGCAGCAGGCCGCCGTCGACCAGAGCCGACAGCGCGAGGATGGCGAGCGCGCTTGCCAGGTAAAGGCCGCCCTGCCCGAGCAGCGCCGGCAGATTCGATCTGAAACCGGAGAACAGCAGCGCAAACCCGATTCGCCTGCCCTGGTCGAGCTCCCGGCTGACAATCATGAAGCTTGCCGTGAAAGCGGGAATGAGCACGGTCGCGGCGAACCATCCCAGCACCGGGATCATGCCCAGCAGCTGCATCAGTATGATGTAGGAAAACACCAGGAACGCCCACATCGCCGGGTTTTTGCGAAACAGCGCGAAGCCGGTTCGCACCCAGTTCCAGCCGCAGCCTGCGGGGACGGTATTCATGTTTCAACTTTTCCCGTGGCGAACATCAGACCCAGGGCGCGTCGCCGGCATGGGCGATGCGCAGCTTGAGGACGCGGCGGAAGTGCTCGGGATCGTGCGCATGCACCAGTTCGCCCGCGCGCGGCAGGTAAAAGTCGTACAGGCGCGAAAGCCAGAATCTCAACGCTGCAGCCCGCAACAGCACCGGCCAGGCGTCGCGCTCGGGCGGCGTGAACGGCCTGCGGGCATGGTAGTCGGCAAGCAGTGCATGCGAACGCGGCGTGTCGATCTCACCGTCCGGATGCACGCACCAGTCGTTGAGTGTTACCGCCACGTCGAACAGCAGGTAATCGATGCCGGCGAAGTAGAAATCGATCACGCCGCCGATGCGATTGCCCTCGAACAGCACGTTATCGCGGAACAAGTCGGCATGGATGGGACCGCGCGGCAGATCCTCGCGCCGGTACCGCGCCTGGAACTCGAGCTCCGAGCGCAACAGTGCGGCGCCCTCGGCATCGAGGAATGGGCTCACCATCGGAGCGGCTTCGTGCCACCAGCGCGGCCCGCGCGGATTGTCGAGTCGGCCCGGGTAGGACCGTCCGGCAAGATGGATCTGGGCGAGCATGTTGCCGACTTCGCTGCAGTGCACCGGTGCCGGCGCCATGACGGCTTTCCCCCGCAACCGCGACATCAGTGCCGCAGGCTTGCCATTCAGCTCCGAGAACAGCCGGCCGTCGCGGCCGGTCGCCGGCGCCGGGCTGGGTACGCCATGCTGGTCCAGGTGCGCCATCAACCCGAGATAGAAAGGCAGTTCGGTCGGCGTGAGCTTCTCGAACAGCGTCAGCACGTAGCTGCCGCCGGTGGTGGTAACGAAGTAGTTGGTGTTCTCGATGCCGGCAGCGATGCCTTGCATCTGCACCAGGGCGCCGAGGCGGTAGTGTTTCAGCCAAGCGGATAATTGCTCGGGCGTGACCGGGGTGAAGACAGACATGCGGGCAATGGGTGATGTGCGCTGGGTGATGAGGTGGGCGCCGGCTTACCCCTCACCGATCGGCGCTCACCCATCACTTGGTTCAGAAAGAATGGATCACCCACTGCGGCACGCGCAGGCCGGAGTCGAGCGAATCGCGGCGTATCATCGTGCCGTCGCCGGTCACGTCCATCAGGAAATAGGGCACGCCGTGCGGCGGCGTGACCTTCACCGCGTAGAGCTTGCCGTTGACGCGGTACTCCTCGACTTGATCTTCGCCGCGCCTGGTGATCGTTACCTGCGGTTCCAGCGCCGGATCGGGCACAAGGCCGGGCGGGGGCGGCGGCGGCTCGGGCAAGGGCTCGAGCCCGGGCGGCTGTTGCGCCGCGAGCGGAAGCGCAAGTCCAAGGAGTGCTAGTGCGAGCAAGCGGCGCATGATGAGCTTCCGGTTATCGATCAATTAAGCGTTGATTTTAGCAGATTCGCGCCCGGTCTCAGAGATTGAGCAGATTCTCGCGCTCGGTCGGCAGTGGCGCAAATCCGCGTTTCTCGTAATACTTGAATATCGCCTCGACCACGGCCGCCGGATCGTCGATCATTTGCACCAGGTCCAGGTCTTGCGGCTCTATCATGTGCTCCGCCAGCATGCGCTCGCGGAACCAGTCCAAGAGTCCGCTCCAGAACGGCGAATGCACCAGAATGATGGGCATCTTGCGCGTCTTGCCGGTTTGCACCAGGGTAAGCGCCTCGCACAGCTCATCCAGCGTGCCGAACCCCCCTGGCAGCACGACATACGCGGTGGCGAACTTGACGAAACTGACCTTGCGCGCGAAAAAATGGTGAAAAGTAATGCCGATGTCCTGGAAGCGGTTGCTGAGCTGCTCATTCGGCAACTGGATATTGAGGCCCACCGACGGCGATTTGCCGAAGTAGGCGCCCTTGTTGGCCGCTTCCATGATGCCGGGGCCGCCGCCGGAGATGACCGAGAAGCCGGCGTCGGAGAGCCGCCGCGCAATATTCTCCGCCAGCAGGTAGTAGGGCGAGTCGACCGGCGCGCGCGCGCTGCCGAATATGCTCACCGCGGGGCGGATCTGCGCCAGGCGTTCGTTGGCTTCGACGAATTCTGACATAATCCCGAATATCCGCCAGGACTCGCGCGCGTTATGGGCCATGTCTGCTGCGCCGGCGTCGGCCGGTCGCGGAAGTTTTCCGTTCATACCTGAACCTCTATGAAAACCCTGCTGTTGGTGGATGGCTCGTCGTACCTGTACCGCGCGTTTTACGCGCTGCCGGATTTGCGCAACGCGCGCGGCGAGCCCACGGGGGCGATCTACGGCGTGCTCAACATGCTACGACGGCTGGCCGCGGACTACAAGCCGGACTATCTCGCCTGCGTGTTCGATGCCAAAGGCAAGACTTTCCGCGACGATTGGTATGCCGAGTATAAGGCTCACCGCCCGCCCATGCCCGAGGACCTGGCGCGCCAGATCGCACCGCTGCACCAGGCCGTCGTCGCACTTGGCTGGCCGTTGTTGATGATCGACGGTGTCGAGGCTGACGATGTCATCGGCACGCTCGCGCAGGAGGCGGCCGAGGCCGGCATGCGCTGCGTCGTCTCCACCGGCGACAAGGATTTGACGCAATTGGTAAACGCCAGCGTCACCTTGATCAATACCATGACCAACGAACGCCTGGACGAAGCCGGGGTCGAGGCCAAGTTCGGCGTGCCGCCGCGGCTGATGCTCGATTATCTCACCCTGGTCGGCGACAGCGTGGACAACGTGCCCGGCGTGGAAAAAGTCGGCCCCAAGACTGCGCTGAAGTGGCTCTCCGCCTACGGTTCGCTCGATGCAGTCGTCGCCCACGCGCAGGAAATCGGCGGCGTGGTGGGGGAGAACTTGCGCCGCGCGCTTCCCTGGCTGGCGCAAGCGAAAAAGCTCCTTACTGTCTACTGCGACGTGCCGCTGCCACTCAAACTGGAGGATCTGGTGCCGCGGCCGCAGGGCGAGGCGGAGCTGACCGGGTTGTTTCAGCGATTCGGCTTCAACAGCTGGCTGAAAGAACCGGCGCAGGCTAGCGCCGCAGCATCCGAACCTGCGCCACAGCAGGCTCAGACGAAGCCCGAGCCGATAGTGCGCACTTACGACACCATTCTCGACGAACAGCAGCTGGCCAAGTGGCTGAAACTCATCGATGCCGCCGCCTTGACCGCCTTCGACACCGAGACCACCGGCCTCGACCCTTTGACCGCGCAGTTGGTGGGCATGTCTTTTTGCGCCGCGCCGGGGCGGGCGGCGTATCTGCCGCTAGCGCACAACTACGCAGGGGCGCCGCAGCAACTGGGCGTGGAGCGCGCGCTGGCTTTGCTGCGACCCTGGTTAGAGGCTGCGGATAAACCCAAGCTCGGCCAGAATCTGAAATACGACGAGCATGTGCTTGCCAATCACGGCGTGGCCCTGCGCGGAGTCGTGCACGACACGCTGCTTGAGTCCTACGTGCTCGAGTCGCACCTGCGCCATGACCTGGGCTCGCTCGCCGAACGCCATCTGCACCTGCCCACCATCAGCTATGACGATGTCACCGGCAAGGGCGCGCAGCGCATCGGTTTCGAACAAGTGAGCGTGGAGCGCGCCACCGAGTACTCGGCCGAGGATGCCGATGTGACCCTGCGCCTGCACCAGTGTCTGTATCCAAAGGTGCAGGCCGAGGCCCGGCTCGAATACGTATATCGCGCGATCGAGTTGCCGGCGCGCGCAGTACTGTTCCGGATGGAACGCTCCGGCGTGCTCATCGACGCCGCCTTGCTCGAGGCGCAAAGCCGCGAGCTGGGGCAGAAATTGATGGAGCTGGAACACAAGGCCCATGGCGAAGCCGGTCAGCCATTCAACCTGAACTCGCCCAAGCAAATCGGCGAAATCTTCTTCGAGCGCCTGCAACTGCCGGTGCTGAAGAAAACTCCGAGCGGTTCGCCCTCTACCGACGAGGAAGTGCTCGAGCGGCTCGCCGCGGATTATCCGCTGCCCAAGACCTTGCTCGAATACCGCACGCTCGCCAAGCTGAAATCCACCTACACCGACAAACTGCCGCGCATGGTCAACCCGGCAACCGGGCGCGTGCACACCAACTACGCGCAGGCGACGGCGGTCACCGGGCGGCTTGCGAGCACCGATCCCAATCTGCAGAACATTCCGGTGCGAACGAACGAAGGGCGGCGCATCCGCGAAGCTTTCATCGCGCCGGCCGGCTGCGTCATCGTCTCGGCCGACTACTCGCAAATCGAATTGCGCATCATGGCGCACATCTCGCGCGACGCGAATTTGCTGCGCGCTTTCGCCGCGGGGCGAGGACGTGCATCGCGCCACCGCCGCGGAGATTTTCAACCGCGAGTTGCATGAAGTGACGGCGCAAGAGCGCCGCTACGCCAAGGTGATCAACTTCGGCCTGATCTACGGCATGTCGGCCTTCGGCGTGGCGCAGGCTTTGGGCCTGGAGCGCGCCACCGCCCAGGCCTACATCGACAGCTATTTCACCCGCTACCCCGCGGTCGCGCGCTATATGCAGGAGACGCGCGAACAGGCGCGCGAGCGCGGTTATGTCGAAACGGTGTTCGGCCGCCGGCTGTGGCTCGCCGAGATCCGGGCCGCCAACAGCGGCCAGCGACAGGGTGCCGAGCGCGCCGCGATCAACGCGCCCATGCAGGGAACGGCGGCGGATCTGATCAAGCTCTCCATGATCGCCGTGCAGGACTGGCTGGACCGGGAAAACCTGTCGTCGAAGCTGATCATGCAAGTGCACGACGAACTGGTACTGGAAGTACCGGAATCCGAGCTGGCTCGGATGCGCGAGGGGCTGCCGCAACTGATGTCTGGCGTAGCCCAGCTTGCCGTGCCCCTTGTCGTGGATGTTGGAGTGGGTGCAAACTGGGAACAGGCGCATTAGCTGTATCTGTGAGCAAAATGAGCGAGCCTTCCAGCCAGAAGCCGTCTGCCATTTCCGCGTCCGGGCGGGGGATGTTCCGGCATGTCGTCCTGCTCGGCGACGCCTTGCTCGACGCCTATAGCGGTATCGACAAGACACCGGGAAAATTCGAGGACGCCATCCTGCCGGGGACGCGCAATCAGTGGAAGATCAGCGTCGTCTCCGCGGCCGAGGTCGAGCGCGCCGGGCCGTCGCTCGCCCTGCCCAGGGACGCCACTCACGCGATGATTTTCATCGAGGGCAACCACGCAATCGAGCAAAGCGGGCTGCTCGACAGCCGGCCGGATACCTACGGCCAGAAGCTGGAACAGCTCTCGCTTGCTGCCGACGAGTTCGAGCGCACGCTCGCGCGGCTGATCCACGCAGCACAGGCGGCACGGCTGGTAATCATGGTGTGCACCATGTTTGCGCCCAACTACAAAGATCCGGTGCGCCAACGCACCGCCTGCGCGGCGTTGGCGGTATTCAACGACCGCGTGACCAAGCGTGCGGCCGAGGCGCGCGTCTCCCTGATCGATCTGCGCCTTACCTGCAACGAGCCGGACGATTACGACAAGCCGACGCTGTTATCCAAGAGCGGCGTGCAGAAAGTAGCCAACGTCATCCGCTTCGCCATGTTGGAACTGGACGCAGGGGCGCGCCGCAGCGAAGTGTTTTTCTAGATGTACAGGCCGTGTATGTTCTCGGAATCTTTGCCTCGATTCGCAAGACAAATCTGTTCAGGATCAAGCCGGCCCCTTTTATCCACCTTTAATCCATCAAGACTGCGCAGGACGGGCTGTTCGAGTGAGGTGGTCCTGGTGGCCCTGCGCAGAGACCAGGTTCTGAAGTATGTGTCCTTGACAAAATGACACCTTTGGCCTAGCGTCGCGACATGAGCCTGCACCCGGTCCTGGCCGAAAAACTGAGCGCTGCCCTGGCGGAGGCACCGCCGGTCGCACTCACGCGGCGCGACGCCCGGCTGCCCGCAGTGGCCGGCAAGGCGCACGCGGTGATTGGGATGCGCCGCGCGGGGAAGACCACCTTCCTGCGTCAACTGCTGGACGAGCGCCGGGCTGCAGTACCTGCCGAGCGGGCGGTCTATCTCAGCTTTGACGACGACCGGCTGGCCGGCCTCGAACTGGAGCAACTCGGTTTCCTGCTCGAGGAGTACTACCGGCGTCACCCCGCGCTGCGCGGGCGCAAGACGGTGTACTGGTTCCTCGACGAGATCCAGCTCGTGCCCGGGTGGGAGCGCTTCGTCCGCCGGGTGCTGGACTCCGA
>JAZDIA010000086.1:0-2014 GCA_043805375.1 Pseudomonadota bacterium | reverse complement strand
GGCCGTCGAGCAACTGGCGAATGATTTCGCCGACTTCACGCAGATCGTAGCTCGCGTTCTGCGCGAGATGCTCGTGCAGCGACTTGCCGTTCACCAGCTCCATCACGATGTAGGCGACTTCGTCGTCCTCGCCGTAATCGTAGATCTGCACGATGCGCGGGTGGGTAAGCCGCCCGACCGCCTGCGCCTCGTGCCGGAAGCGGCTCATTATGTGCTGGAGCTCGCCTGCGTCCAGCGACGACTTGGTGATCGCCTTGATCGCTACCGCGCGCGAAATCGCGGGATCGAAACCCTTGTAGACGACACCCATGCCGCCCTTGCCGAGCACGCCCTGGATTTCGTATTTGCCGATTTTGGCGGGATGCGACATGCGGGATTGGCAGCGCGCTTATGCAGCGGTCTCGGCCTCCGCCGGCGGCTTGAGCGGCAGCCGTACGGTGAACCTGGTGCCGGCGCCGACCCGCGATTCGACGTCGATGCGGCCGCCGTGCTGCTCGACGATCTTGTACGAGACCGACAACCCGAGCCCGGTGCCCTTGCCGACTTCCTTGGTGGTGAAGAACGGATCGAAAATCTTCGCTATCACCTCGGGCGGGATGCCCTTGCCGTTGTCGGCGATTTCGACCGCGACGCCGTCGTTGTCGCCGCGCGTGGTGAGCGTGATCTCCCCGCCCTGGGATTCAATCGCCTGCGCGGCATTGGTGATCAAATTGAGGAACACCTGGTTGATCTGCGACGGCGCGCAGGTGATCGCCGGAATCTCGCCGAACTTCCTGGTGACGGTGACCGACTTGAGCAGGTGCCGCGCGAGCAGCAGCGTGCTGTTGAGTCCCTCGTTCAGATCGAAGCTGGCGACCTTGCTGCGGTCGAGGCGGCTGAAGTCCTTGAGGTTGCCGACGATCTCGGCCATCTGGCCGGTGCCGTAGAGGCCGTCCTTGACGAGCCCCGTGAGCTCCTGCAGGACGTGGTGCTGCCTGAGCCCGCCGAGCTGCGCCGAAGCCTGCGCGAACTGGCGGTTCAGCTCGTCGGGGTTGACTTTGCCGTCCTTGAGCAGGGCGAGCAGCTTCTCGCAGTTATCGACCGCGGTGGTGATTGCCGGCAGCCGGTCATTGACGGTGCCGAGGCTGTTCTTGACATAGGCGAGCGGCGTGTTGATCTCGTGCGCGACCCCGGCAACCATCTGGCCCAGCGACGACATCTTCTCCGACTGGATCAACTGCGCTTCCGATTCCTTGAGGTGCCGCAGCGCTTCCGACAGCTCGCGCGTGCGCTCGACGACGCGCCGCTCGAGGCTTTCATTGGCGGCCTTGAGCCGTGCGCCGAGATACCCGACGCCGAGCAACAGTGCCGCAGCATAGTAGATCAGGTAAACGCGGAAGCGCTCCTTGTCCTGCAGTGTCGATTCAAGCTCGCGGTTGAACGAAAACGTCATGCTGTCGAGACGCGGTCCGGAAGTCAGGAACGCGAGCTTGGTGAACAGCGCCTGCTCGACCGGTTTGTGCGCCAGCAGATCCTTGATGGCGGTATCGATGCGGCTTGCCCTCTCGCGCACGCTGTCATCGAGGCCCGCCGCCAGTTCCTGCACTCGCGCCGCTGCGGTTTCGACGCCTTTGCGTTGCGCATCCTCGGCGAGCCAGTAGTATTGCGGCGCCGCCGCTGTGAGCTGGTTGAGCGCCAGATCGAGTTCCTTCCGCTGCGCATCGCCCTTTCGCGGAGCGGCGGTTGGTCCGCCGAGCTCGGCCGCAGCGCCCAGCGCCGTGCGCAGCGCATCCTTGGCGCTGCTGTTGGCGACACGGTATTTTTCAACCAGTTCCGCTTTCTCGGTGATCGCGTTGGCGAGATCGCCGAGCCCCTGGCCCAGCGCCGGGCTGTCGGCGCTTGGCACGGCCGCCGCAAGCCCCGCGAGCGCTTTTTTCGCCGCTGCGGTGCGGTTCACCGCCGGCAGCGCGCTCGCACCAAGCTCGATACGCGCGCGCAGCACGTCGACGTCCCAGCGGCCGTCGATTTCCTTGAG
>JAZDIA010000085.1:0-3102 GCA_043805375.1 Pseudomonadota bacterium | reverse complement strand
CAATTCGCTTGTGCACCAACGCAATGACCGCCACAGCGTGTTCGCCGCGAGCCGCTGCGAGTTGCCTGGCCTGGACCGGTTCTACGACGCCATGCTGCACATTCCCTGCGGCTGGTGGGTCGGCGACGCCGAGCGCGAGCGCATCGCCGGCGCGCTACGCCAGGGCTGGTAGCGCCGCGTGAACACTTCGATTCCGCTATTCAAGGTGCACATGCCGGCGGGCGCGCTCGCCGCGCTCGAGGCCACGCTCGCGAGCGGCTACCTCGCGCACGGCGCCCAGGTCGCGGAGTTCGAGGCGAAGCTCGCCGCCTACACCGGCAATCCGCGGGTGTGCGCGATGAGCGAGGTTTCGGGCGCGCTGACCCTCTCCTTGTTCATGGCGGGAGTGCGCCCGGAGGACGAGGTTATCGTCTCGCCCATGGTCTGCCTTGCCACCAGCATGCCCATCGCCAACCTGTTCGCGCGTCCGCTCTGGTGCGATGTGGACCCCGCGACCGGCATGCTCGATCCGGAGCGCATCGCCGACCTGGTGACGCCGCGCACGCGCGCCATCCTCGCCTGTCACTGGTCCGGCGACGTCGCCGACCTCGAGTCGTTGCAGTCGGCGGCGCGCGCGCACGGCCTCGCGCTGATCGAAGACGCCTCCGAAGCCTTCGGCGCCGAGTATCGCGGCCGTAAACTCGGCCACCACGGCAGCGATTTCTGCGTCTACTCTTTCGCTGCGGTGCGCCAGATCACCACCGGCGAAGGCGCCGCCCTGTTCTGCGCCAGTCCGGGCGATCACGAACAAGCGTGCCGGCTGCGCCGCTACGGCATGCATCAGCCGAGCTTCCGCCTTGCCTCCGGCGACCTCAATCCCGAGAGCGATATTGCGCTTCCCGGCTTCAATTTTTGCATGAACAATATCGCCGCTACCCTGGGCCTGGCGCAGTTTCCGGAGGTGGAGGACATCGTCGCGCGCCAGCGCGCCAATGGTGGCTACTACGACGGCGCGCTCGCCGGTGTCGCCGGCCTCACCCTGCTCGAGCGGCGTGCGGATGCCGTGTCGGGCTACTGGACCTATTCGCTGCGCGCCGAGCGGCGCGCTGATCTGATGCGCAAGCTGCACCAGAACGGCATCGGCTGCCAGCGCCTGCATGTTCGCAACGACCGCTATTCCTGCTTTGCCGATGTGCGCCGCGACGACGCCCTGCCCGGTGTAGATCTGTTCGATCGCGAGAACCTGTCGATTCCCTGCGGCTGGTGGCTAACCGAGGAAGAGCGAGCGCGCGTCGTGGCCTGCATCCGCTCAGGATGGTAGCGCCGGTCCAGATCCGGGCCTGCACAGCGGCCGAATTGCCGGCGCTCGTCGCGCTGCTGGACGAGGAATTCATTTTTTCCAAAGGACGCAGCGTTTCGCTCGCGCAGCGCTTTCCCGCGGCGCTGCATGCGGACAACTGCCCGAATCTCCTCCTTGCCTGCCGCGGCGAGGAAATCGCTGCCGCCATCGCAATCAAACGCTTCGACTGGATCACGCCCGAACGCAGCTGGCGCGGCGCGATGATAGGCCTGGTATGTACGCGCCCGGCCGAGCGCGGCCAGGGCTTCGCCTCGCGCTTGCTGGGCGCGGCGGAAGAGAAGCTGCGCGCCGCGGGCACGGACTTCGCCGTGCTCTTTAGCGCGCAGCCCGGGTTCTATCGGCGGCTGGGCTGGACAAGCGCCGATTGCGCCGTGTTCGGGACTTACGCCAGCGCGGGCGGCAACGCCGCGGGCTGCCCTCCGGTCGATGCAAACGTAATCGAAGCCCTGCGCTTGCGCAGCCCCGGCGCACATATGCCGCGCGACAGCGCGAACTATCAATCGCTGCCTCTCCCTGCCGAACGGCTGGAAATGCGCGCCAGTCCTGACGCTGCGGCCTATGCGATCTATGGCATGCAAGCTGATCGCGCCTATATCTACGAATTCGGCGGCGCGCTCTCGGGCTATGCAGCGCTGTGGCAGGACATCTGCGCGGTACCGCGCACGGTGTACATCAACGAGCACCGCGGCAGCGCGGCGCAGCAGTGGCTCTCAAACATGCTCGGCATAATCTGGCGCGAGCAGGCGCTCGCGACGTGGCTGCCGCTGGCAGAGCCAGACTGCGCGCGCCACTTTAGCGACTGGTATGTTCCTTATCTCGACCGGATTTGACCGGTCGGTATTAGATTGGATGCGTCCGCAGGAGGCACGGCGGCCTTGCAGGGTCGACAAAAAGCAGTCGGCCATCAAGAGCCGCTGGTGAGTTAGCGAAGTTGCCGCACCTACGGTCCGGTGCTTTGAGGCGACTCAGCTCTTTCGCGATGTCTTAGCAAAGAATACCGCGACGCGAGGCTCCACTTTCTCGCTGCCACACTTGGGGCATTTGTGGGCCGCCGCGTGTTCGCTCATGCGCTCGACAAGCTCAAACTGATGGCCGCAGTCCTTGCAAAGATACTCATAAGTGGGCATGACACCCCCTCTTTAATGTTGCGTTCTGAAAAGCCAATCGCTAACCCAATATAAATTGTTGTCGCGCACGATAACTGCGTATTGACAGGGATCAAACTGGCGGACGGAGTCTGGCTCGCGGCTGCCTGACCATAAGCCTGCACTGACACAAGCACCCAGCGAGTGACCGTATTGGCCGTGAGGCGCCCGTCAGCCGGTGGGTGGAAACCGATCCAAAGCGCCCATTTCTGACAACTGTCAATCAGCGTACTTGGTTCGAGCCTGATCGGAGACTCAATCCTATGGCGCAGGCGTGAGCCGACAATGCAGCATCCAGACGCCTTCGCTGGCGTCGCTACAGTTTTTTCAGGACGCTTGCCGCCTTCGCGGCGTCCTCGGCCGAGTCCAGCGCGAGATAGCCAGAGAATTTCTTTCCGACCACGGTAGCCGAGATCGCCCGGAAGCTGATGCCGGCGCTCGCCAGTGCGCACACGATTGCCGCCGACGTGCCCGGCGTGTCCGAGCCCTCGACCTTCACCGTGTGGATGCCTTCGGCTCTGGCGAGCCCCACCTCCTGTGCCGCTTTGACCACTTTCGCGCGCTTCACGGGCAGAACGAAAAGCAAGCCCTTGCCGGGTTGCTCCGGCGCGCGGCGGG
>JAZDIA010000084.1:0-18980 GCA_043805375.1 Pseudomonadota bacterium | reverse complement strand
CGGTTAGCAGTTTGTTGAAATTCGACGAAATACGCTCCAAAAGAGCAAATATGCATTTGGCACGATCTTATATTTCAACGACTTACAAATTGCCGTCGACATCAAATACGGCCTACGAGCCGAATTTCAACAAACTGTTAGTCGGAGTGTCCGGGCGCCGGTCCGACCTGTGTGTCATCGACGTTTGCAGTCTGTTGAGGGAGTGCCTGCTATGAATCGAATCGAGCCGTTCGCATCGCGTTAGGCATCTCAAGTGCGCGACGACACGCCGTATCATTTGCTCGCGGATCTGGTGCTTACGCTCCACTTCTCCATCGTCGCGTTCGTCGTTGGAGGCCTCGTTCTCACGATCATCGGCAACCTCAGCGCCTGGCGGTGGGTCAATGCCCTATGGTTTCGCCTTGCGCACCTGGTCGCGACCGCCGTCGTCGTAGCACAGGCTTGGTTCGGAGCCACCTGCCCCCTCACATCTCTCGAAATGTGGCTGCGTGCGAATGCCCGTGCAGCAACCTACAGCGGCAGTTTCATCGGGCATTGGCTTCAGCGGCTTCTGTACTATGAGGCCCCCACTTGGGTCTTCACACTTGGCTATTCGCTCTTTGGTCTGCTCGTCGTGGCTACATGGTGGTGCTTTCCACCGACCACCAACCGCAGCGGCAATGAAACAGATGCCTAACCCGTAAGGATTGACACGACCCGCAGGGTCGTTCTCAATCCGATGTTCAAGAGGCCCGGTGCTACGGCGGGGCCGGTGGTCGAGCCTATATATTTGGGGAATGCCTGCCGGGGTGCAGCCGAGGCGTAGCGCGCCTTACTCAGACGCGCGGGGAGCATCGCACCTTGGTGAATTATTGCGGCCGCGCGCTGGTGGGCGCAAACGTTAGCCGCCAATGACCACTTCCCGCCGACAAAGGACTGGGGCGCGGTGAAGGGCATCATGGGGAATCCCCGGCGCGAGGCAGGTTCTTGTCGGCCTTAAGCTTTTCTCAGGCGCCGGAGGAGGCTGGAGGTATCCCAGCGCCCGCCGCCCATTTGCTGCACTTCGCCGTAGAAGCCGTTGACCATTTCGGTGACCGGCAGCGGCGCACCGCTTCTTTGCGCTTCCTCCAGGCAGATGCGCAAGTCCTTGCGCATCCAGTCTACGGCAAAGCCGAAATCGAACTTGTCGTCCACCATAGTCTTGCCGCGGTTGTCCATTTGCCAGGATTGGGCCGCGCCCTTGCCGATCACCTCCAGCACTTGCTTCATGTCCAAGCCCGCCTTGAGGCCGAAATTGATGCCCTCGGCGAGACCCTGCATCAGACCAGCGGCGCAGATCTGGTTGACCATTTTGGTGAGCTGGCCAGAGCCCGCCGGCCCGAGCAGGGTCACCGCCTTGGCAAAGTGGGCAATGACCGGCTTGGCTTTTTCGAACGGCGCCGCTTCGCCGCCGCACATCACCGTCAGCGTGCCGTTCTCGGCCCCCGCCTGGCCGCCCGAAACCGGAGCATCGAGGAAATGGATGCCATGTTTGGCCGCCGCGGCGAACAGCTCGCGCGCAACGTTGGCCGAGGCGGTGGTGTGGTCGACGTAAATGCTGCCCGCGGCCATGCCGTCAAAAGCGCCGTTTTCGCCCAGGGTCACTGCGCGCAGGTCCGGATCGTCGCCGACGCAGGAAAATACGATGGCCGCCCCGCGAGCGGCGGCTTTGGGCGTGTCGGCCGCGCTGCCGCCGTGCTTGGCCACCCACGCGTCGGCCTTCGCGCGCGTGCGGTTGTACACCGTGACTTCATGCCCGTTCTTGGCCAGATAGCCGGCCATCGGAACGCCCATGACGCCGAGGCCGAGGAATGCGACTTTTGTCATTGCGGGTCTTTCTGGTTGATAGTTACGAATCAAGTGCTGGCATAATTGGGGAAGAATATCGATTCTCTTGGGTTTGTATGCGTCTCGCCAATTGGTGCAGTTGCGCCAGTGCAACTGCACCAATTGGCGGGATGGAAGTTCCCGAGACGAGCCGACCTGTTTGCTTCCGCTTTGTCCGGATTAGGCGATTATAGATGCTCGCGAGCGGAGCATCATTTTTCCCGATGGAAAAATCGCGGCGCTTCGACGATAATGCCCCCTTTGCCTTTTCCCGCCTGCCATGAAAACCACCTCCACTGAACTAGCCAACGCCATCCGCGCCTTGTCGATGGATGCGGTGCAGGCCGCCAACTCCGGCCATCCCGGGATGCCCATGGGCATGGCCGAGATTGCCGTCGCCCTGTGGAACCGCCACCTGTGCCACCATCCGGCCAACCCGAAATGGGCCGACCGCGACCGTTTCGTGCTTTCCAACGGCCATGGCTCGATGCTGCTCTATTCGCTGCTGCATCTCACCGGCTACGCTTTGCCGATGGAAGAACTGCGGCGCTTCCGCCAACTGCACTCGATGACGCCGGGCCATCCGGAAGTGGGCATGACTCCGGGTGTGGAAACCACCACCGGGCCGCTAGGCCAGGGCCTCGGCAATGCGGTCGGGATGGCGCTCGCGGAAAAGCTGCTTGCTGCCGAGTTCAACCGGCCGGGCCTCCCCATCGTCGACCATCACACCTACGTGTTCCTTGGCGACGGCTGCCTGATGGAAGGCATTTCGCACGAGGCCTGCTCGCTCGCCGGCACGCTCAAGCTGGGCAAGCTGATCGCGCTCTACGACGACAACGGCATCTCCATCGACGGCAAGGTCAAGGGTTGGTTCACCGACGACACGCCGAAGCGCTTCGAGGCCTACGGCTGGCACGTCGTTCCCGCGGTGGACGGCCACGATGTCGACGCGGTGGACCGGGCGATCCGCGCGGCCAAGGCGGTGACGGATCGTCCCAGCCTCATCTGCTGCAAGACGGTCATCGGCAAGGGCGCACCCAAGCGCGCCGACACCGCCAAGGCGCACGGCGAGGCCCTCGGCGCCGAAGAAGTCGCGGCCACGCGCGCGGCGATCGGCTGGAACTACCCGCCGTTCGAAGTGCCGCGGGGCGTCTACGAGGCCTGGGACGCGCGTGCGCGCGGCGCCGCGATCGAGCGCGAATGGAACGAGCGCTTCGGCGCCTACGAGAAACAGCATCCGCAACTCGCGCGCGAGTTCCGGCGGCGCATGGCGGGCGAATTGCCCGCGGGCTGGAAGGCGCATTGCGACGCGCTAGTGGCTGCGATCGACGCCAAGGCCGAGACCATCGCCACGCGCAAGGCTTCGCACAACGCGATCGAAGGCCTGGCGCCGGCGCTGCCCGAGTTCGTCGGCGGTTCGGCCGACCTCACCGGGTCGAACCTCACCAACTGGTCCGGGGCGAAACCGGTGAGCGCAAGCGGCGGCGGCAATTACGTTTCATACGGCGTGCGCGAATTCGGCATGGCCGCGATCGCGAACGGCATTGCTTTGCACGGTGGCTTGATTCCTTTCAGCGGCACCTTTCTCACCTTCTCCGACTATGCGCGCAACGCGCTGCGCATGGCGGCGCTGATGAAGCTGCGCAATATATTCGTGTTCACCCACGATTCGATCGGTCTGGGTGAGGACGGCCCGACGCACCAGTCGGTCGAGCACGTCTCGAGCCTGCGCCTGATGCCCAATCTGGACGTGTGGCGGCCGTGCGACACGGTCGAATCGGCACTAGCCTGGATCAGCGCCGTCGAGCGCCGCGACGGCCCGACCGCGCTGGTGTTATCGCGCCAGAGCCTGCCATTCCAGCAGCGCGACGCGCAGACGTTCGCGGGGATTGCGCGCGGCGCTTACGTGCTCGCCGACTGCGCCGGTGCGCCGCAGGCGCTGCTACTTGCAACCGGCTCGGAAGTCCAGCTCGCGATGGGCGCGCAGGCGAAGCTGGCGCAGGAGGGCGTGCGCGTGCGCGTGGTCTCCATGCCCTCGACCAGTGTATTCGACCGCCAGAACGCCGCGTACCGCGAAACCGTTTTAGCGCGCGGCCTGCCGCGAGTCGCGGTGGAGGCGGGCGTGTCCGACTACTGGCGCAAGTACGTGGGCCTGGAAGGCGCGGTGATCGGCATCGACCGCTATGGCGAGTCTGCCCCCGGTCCGGAGCTGTTCAAATACTTCGGCTTTACCGTGGACAAGGTGGTGGCTGCGGTGAAAAGCGTGATCTGAACGGATGTTTGGCATTGATTGTTTTCAAACGGCACTCTCATCGATCCGTGTATGCGTTCAACTCTGTCTGTGTGAACCGGTGTTTTCAATTTTCTGCTAGGAGCAAATCATGACTATTAAGGTCGCAATCAACGGCTACGGCCGCATCGGACGTAACATCGTGCGCGCGCTGTATGAGGAAAAAATGCGTGCGGGCGGCAAGTCGAAATATGACTTACACATCGTCGCCGTCAACGACCTGGGCAATGCCCAGACCAACGCCCACCTGACCCGCTACGACACCACGCACGGAAAGTTCCCGGGCACGGTGGCGGTCGAGGGTGACTTCATGCTGGTGAACGGGGACAAGATCCGCGTTTGCGCCATTCGCAATCCGGCCGAACTGCCCTGGGCCGAGATGGGCGTGGACCTGGTGCTGGAGTGCACCGGGCTGTTCAACAGCAAGGAGAAGGCGGGCGCTCACCTCAAGGCGGGCGCGAAAAAGGTCATCCTCTCCGCCCCCGGCGGCAAGGACGTCGACGCCACCATCGTCTATGGCGTGAACCACAACGTGCTAAGGGCGGCGCACACGGTGATTTCGAATGCCTCCTGCACCACTAACTGCCTGGCGCCGATGGTCAAACCCTTGAACGACAAAATAGGCCTGGTGTGCGGCCTGATGACTACCATCCACGCCTACACCAACGACCAGGTGCTGACCGACGTCTATCACCAGGACCTGCGCCGCGCTCGCTCGGCCACCATGTCCATGATCCCGACCAAGACCGGGGCGGCGGCCGCGGTGGGGCTGGTGCTGCCGGAACTGAACGGCAAGCTCGACGGCTACGCCATGCGCGTGCCCACGATCAACGTTTCCGTCGTCGATCTGTCTTTCGTCGCCCAGCGCTCGACCAGTGTGGAGGAAATCAATCGGGTAATGGAGGAAGCGGCCGCGGGCAGCTTGAAAGGCATCCTCGCCTACAACAAGGAGCCGCTGGTATCGGTGGACTTCAACCACAATCCGCATTCCAGCATATTCGATTCCACGCTCACCAAGGTGTCGAACGGCACGCTGGTGAAGGTGTCCGCCTGGTACGACAACGAATGGGGATTCAGCAATCGTATGCTCGATACGACAGTTGCATTCATGCACGCCAAATAGATCGTGCCGCGGCCATGCCGCGCTCATTGCGGCAGAGACCGATCCGGCCGAGCCGCAGCGCGGCATGCCCATGGCGCCGAATTAGTGCAAGAAGGAAAAAATGTCAATCCTGAAAATGACCGACCTCGACCTGCGCGGGAAGCGCGTGCTGATCCGCGCGGATTTCAACGTGCCCACGATGGAGGGCAAGTTGAGCGACGACACGCGCGTTCGCGCGGCGCTGCCGGGCATCCGCTGGGCGCTCTCTCAAGGCGCACGCCTGATGCTGACCTCGCATTTCGGCCGCCCCAAGGAAGGTGAATGGAGCGAGTCGGAATCGCTCGGGCCGGCGGCGCGTTGTCTGTCGGATTTGCTCGGCTTCGAGGTGCCGCTGGTGCGTGACTGGCTGGACGGGGTGGAGGTCGCCCCGGGCAAGGCGGTGTTGTTAGAGAACTGCCGCTTCAACAAGGGCGAGAAGAACAACGACGACGCGCTCGCGAAGCGCATCGCTGCGCTGTGCGACATTTATGTCAACGACGCATTACCGGCAGCGCACCGCACCGAAGCCACCACCTGCGGCGTGGCGAGGTATGCACCGGTCGCCTGCGCCGGGCCGCTGATGTCGGCTGAACTCGAAGTGCTGGGCAAGGTGTTCGCGCACCCTGCGCGTCCGCTGGTTGTGATCGTGGCCGGGTCCAAGGTGTCCACTAAGCTCACCATCCTCGCCGCGCTGGCCGAGAAGGTGGATCAGTTGATCGTCGGCGGCGCCATTGCAAACACCTTCATGCTTGCGGCCGGTTTGCCCATCGGCAAATCGCTCGCCGAGGCCGGATTGGCGGAGGAGGCGAAAAAAATCATGGCGGTGATGAAGGCGCGCGGCGCCGAGGTGCCGATTCCAACCGACGTCGTGGTGGCCAAGGAACTGTCCGCGACCGCGGCTGCGACGGTGAAACCAGCCACGGCCGTAGCCGCGGACGAGATGATTCTGGACATCGGCCCCGAGACCTCGGCGCGCTTGACCTTGAGCCTGAAGCGCGCCGGCACCATCGTCTGGAACGGCCCGGTGGGCGTGTTCGAATTCGATCAGTTCGGCGAGGGCACGAAGGCCCTGGCGCTGGCGATCGCCGCTTCCAAGGCGTTCTCGATTGCAGGCGGTGGTGAAACCGTTGCCGCCCTCAACAAGTACGGTATTGCGAAGAACTTCGACTACATCTTGACCGCCGGTGGCGCCTTCATCGAGTTCCTCGAGGGCAGGAAACTGCCCGCGCTGAAAGCACTGGAAGAGCGCGCGGCCGGGTAGATCAACTTTTCAATTTTGATAACGCGATCTGTAATTCGGCGGCCGACTGCAAATTGCCGGAGACTCCCGATAAGGTTCGCCGCCAACACGGGTAAAATGGCGTCCTGAGCATGCTGCAGGACTCAGGTTCGGCGCTGCGCGCGCGAGCCTTGCTTGCAGTAGCGTCGGCGACGGATCGCGAATGCGACAGGAGGGGTGATGAAAAGATTGCCGACACTGATGTTGCTGCTGTGGGCGCTGCCTCTATCTGCGCTCGAGGTGGCGGGCGTGAACGTCGCCGACAAAGTCACAGCGGGGGCGAGCGAACTGGTGTTGAATGGCGCCGGCATCCGTACCCGCGCCATATTCAAGGTGTATGTCGGCGCGCTTTATCTGGCCGAAAAACAATCTGGCGCCACCGCGGCGCTGGCGCAAACCGGCGCCAAGCGCGTGGCCATCATGCTGCCGCGCATCTGGCTGGGCGACAAGCCGGTCGATGGCGATCTGAAAAAAGGCATGCTCGGGCAAGCGCAATGAGTTTTCCCCAGACCGAGAACCTGAACGTCGTCTCGTTCGAGCCGATGCCCTCGCCGCGCGAACTCCACGCGCGCAACCCCATTACCGCCGCCGCCGCGCAGTTCGTTGGCGCGGCGCGCGCCGCTTTGTGCCAGGTGCTCGACCGCACTGACCCGCGCCTGCTCGTGTTCGTCGGCCCGTGCTCGATCCACGATCCGGCGGCGGGGCTGGATTACGCGCGGCGCTTGCGCGCGCTTGCCGCCGAGGTCGAGGATAGCTTCTATGTGGTGATGCGCGTCTATTTCGAAAAGCCCAGAACGGTCAGCGGATGGAAGGGCTTCATCAACGATCCGCACATGGACGATTCCTGCGCGATGGAGGAGGGCATGGAGCGCGCGCGCCGCTTCCTCTGCGATCTGGCGGCGCTGGGCGTGCCCGCGGGGACCGAGGCGCTGGATCCGGCTTCGCCGCAATACCTCGGCGACCTCGTCAGCTGGTACGCGATCGGCGCCCGCACCAGCGAATCGCAGACGCATCGCGAAATGGCAAGCGGTCTTTCGGCGCCGGTGGGATTCAAGAACGCCACCGACGGCAATATCGGCGTCGCCATCAATGCCATACGCTCGGCGCGCGAGCCCCACAGTTTCCTCGGCATCACCCGGGACGGGACCCCGGCCGTCGTGCACACTCGCGGCAATCGCTACGGGCACCTCGTGTTGCGCGGGGGGGAGAGCCCGAACTACGACACGGCGCAGGTGGAGCTCACTGAACAGGCGCTGGCGCAAGCAGGGCTCCGACCCAACCTGGTCATCGATTGTGCGCACGCGAATTCGCGCAAGAAGCCGGAGCTGCAGCCGCTGGTGTTCAGGGATTGCATCCACCAGATCATCGAAGGCAACAACTCGATCGTCGGCCTGATGCTGGAGAGCAATATCGTGGCGGGCAAGCAGCCGATCCCGGAGGACAAATCCAGGCTGATCTACGGCTGCTCCGTGACCGATCCCTGCATCGGCTGGGAGACCACGGAAAAGCTCATTCGCCAATCGGCCAAGGCCGTGGCGCCGGCGCTGCGCTCGCGCCAGGCCGGCGTAACGGAGCCATGATGCAGCGGCCGCCGCCAGGCAACCTTGACGAACTCGCGCGCGTCATCCGCGCTTTTGCGCAGGAGCGGGATTGGGACAAATTTCATACCCCGAAGAACCTCGCCATGGGCGTCGCGATCGAGGCGGCCGAGCTCATGGAGGAGTTTCATTGGCTCACGCCGGAGCAGTCGGGCCAGCTCCCGCCGGAACAGGCGGAGGCGGTGCGCCATGAGATGGCCGACGTGTTCGTCTACCTGGTTCTGCTGGCCGACAAGCTCGGCGTCGACCTCATTGCGGCGGCCGCAGAAAAAATTGCGATCAACGCCGGGAAATATCCCGCTGACAGCGTGCGCGGCAAGGCAACGAAATACGACAAGTATTGATGTTGCAAGCCGGCGATAGGGGCGCGGAAACCTAGATGCTCAGCTACCGCCATGCCTTTCACGCGGGCAATCACGCCGATGTGCTCAAGCACTTCGTCCTGGTGCATCTGTTAGGCTACCTCACGCAGAAAGACAAACCGCTCTGGTTTATCGACACTCATGCCGGCGCGGCGGCATACGCCCTGGACGAGGGCTATGCGAAGAAGAATGCGGAGTACGAAAGTGGCATCGGCCGTTTGTGGGCGCGCGAGGACCTGCCGCAACCTGTGGCGGAGTATGTCGGACAGGTCCGCGCGCTTAATCCCGATGGGGTGTTGCGCCGCTATCCGGGTTCGCCGCAACTCGCGCTGCAGTTGCTGCGCAAGCAGGATAGGCTGCGCATGTTCGAGTTGCACAGCAGCGAGATCCGGCTGCTGCAGCAATATTTTCGCGACGCGGGCCCGCGCGCGATCGCGCAGGCCGGCGACGGCTTTGCCGGCCTGCACGCGGTATTGCCGCCTCCATCGCGCCGCGCCCTGGTGCTGATCGATCCGCCTTACGAAGACAAGGGCGATTACCGGCGTGTGCTTGCGGCCTTGCGCGACGCGCTCAAGCGTTTCCGCGCCGGTGTCTATGCCGTTTGGTATCCGCAGGTGCAGCGCCGCGAGTCGCGTCAATTTCCCGAGCAGCTCAAACAACTGCAGGACAAGGATTGGCTGCACGTTACCTTGAGCGTAAAGAAGCCGGTGGCTGGCGGCTTCGGCCTGCACGGCAGCGGCATGTTCATTCTGAACCCGCCTTGGCTGCTGCCCAAAGCCCTGGACCTCGCCATGCCCTATCTGGCGAAAGTGCTGGCGCAGGATGCCGCCGCGGATTTCAGCCTGGAGTGCGATCTGGCTTGAAGCGGTGCGCCCCTACACCGCGTCTTCCGGCGCGAGCGGGCAGGAATGGAGTTCGTCGCCGGTTTCGACCTGGATCGTTGCATGCTCGACGCCGAAGCGTTGGCGCAGCTCGTTCGCGGTCTGCGCGATGAAGCGGTCGCCGGGATGTCCTTCAGGCATGACCAGATGCACCGTCAGCGCGGTTTCGGTCGTGCTCATGCCCCAGATGTGCAAGTCGTGGATTTCGGCGACACTATCGAGCGCGCAAAAATATCCGCGGATCAGTTCGGCGTCGATGCGCGGCGGAACCGCATGCAGCGCAAGATTCACCGCATCGTGCAACAGCCCCCAGGTAGTGACGACGATCACCGCGGCAATGGCGAGGCTCATAACCGGATCGAGCCAGGTCCAGCCGGTGTAGAGTATCCCCACGCCGGCGAGCGCCACCCCCAGGGACACGGCCGCATCCGCCACCATATGCAGGAATGCGCCTTTGATATTCAAGTCATGCTCGCGCTCGCGCCGGAAAAAAAGCGCCGTTGCGGTGTTGACCACGATCCCGCACACGGCCACCCAGATGACCGTCCTGGTGGCGACCGGAACCGGGTTCATCAGGCGCTGAACCGCCTCCAGAGCAATGCCGCCGACCACCAACATCAGCAGCATGGCATTGACCAGGGCTGCCAGGATGGACGAGCTGCCGAGGCCATAGGTAAAGCGCTGGGATGGCTCGCGCCGGCCGAGAACGCCGGCCCCCCAGGCGAGAGCCAGCGCCAGAACATCGCTCAGGTTATGGCCGGCGTCGGCGAGCAGCGCCATGGAATGCGAAAGCACCCCGTACACGGACTCGATCGCCACGAACCCGAGGTTGAGCGCGATGCCTACGGCAAAGGCGCGGTCGTGCCCTCTTGTTTCACGGGAGTGAAGGTGATTTCCATGTGCCATGTTCCGCACTCTAGCGGAATTGCCCAAGAGCCGCCCCGCCCTAGGGCGCCAGGGTTCGGCCCGTCTCCAGCAGTTTCCCGAATTCGTGCGCCGGCATGGGTTTGCCGAACAGATAGCCTTGCATTTCGTCGCATTGATGCTTGCGCAGGAATGCGAGCTGCTCCGGGGTCTCCACGCCTTCGGCAATCACGCGCAGATTCATGGTATGTCCCAAGGTGATTACCGCTTGTGCAATCGCGGCATCGTCGGCGTCGGTGCTGAGGTCGCGCACAAACGACTGATCTATTTTCAGCCGATCGACGGGAAAACGCTTCAGGTAACTCAGGCTGGAGTAACCGGTGCCGAAATCGTCCACCGATAGTCTTACACCCATGTCCCTGAAGGCCTGAAGCGACGCAATCACCTGCTGCGCGTCTTGCATGATAACGCTCTCGGTGACCTCGAGCTCGAGCTGCGTTGGGTCGAGCCCGGTCTCGGCGAGTATCTTCGCGACTACCTGCAGCAGATTCTTTTCCCGGAATTGCCGCGCCGAGATATTCACCGCCACGGTGACGGCGGGCAGCCCGGCATTCTGCCAGGCCTTGTTTTGCAGGCAGGCCGTTCGCACCACCCATTCCCCGATCGGGATAATCAAGCCGGTTTCTTCCGCCAGCGGAATGAACTTCACCGGGCCAACCATCCCCAGATCGGCCTGATTCCAGCGTATAAGCGCCTCGCATCCGAAAATCCGGTTGCTGCGCAGATCGACTTGCGGCTGGTAGTGGAGCGAGAACTCCCCCCGCTCCAGCGCGCGCCGCAGCATGCCCTCGAGCGCCAGGCGCTCGGTGACCCTGGTCTGCAATTCCGCGGTATAGAGCCGATACGTATTGCGCCCGGATTCCTTGGCCCGGTACATCGCAAGCTCAGCGCTTTTCATCAAGGATTCCGGGTCATTGGCATCCTGCGGATAAAGCGCGACGCCGACGCTTGCGGTGATGAACACATCCCTGCCATCCACTGCAAACGGCTGGGAAAACGACTCCACGATCCGTTGCATCTCGGCCGAGACCGACTGCTCGCTTTTCTGATCGGAGAGCACGAGCACGAACTCATCGCCGCCCATCCGCGCCACCGTATCCATGGCACGCAGGGACGATTCGAGCCGTGCCACCACCGCGCGCAACAAGTGATCGCCAAGGTTGTGCCCGAGGCTGTCGTTCACAACCTTGAAATTGTCCAGGTCCAGAAAAGCGACTGCCGCGAATCCGCCGTAACGCTGCGTGCGCGCGCAGGCGCGGTCGATGCGGTCCCACAGCAGATTGCGGTTCGGCAACCCGGTCAGGGAATCGTGGTTCGCCTGCCGCGCCAGTTCATCCTGGTGCGTTTTCGCAGCGGTGATGTCGCTATGCACGCCGATGTAGTGGGTGACCACTCCCGCATCATTTCGCACCGGAGCGATATTGAGTTCGTTCCAGTACATGCTGCCGTCCTTGCGGTAGTTGCGCAGCACCACGTGGCAGGGGCGCTGGTCGTGGAGGGCGGCGCGCACGGTAATGAGCTCGGGCTGGGCGATGTCGGTGCCTTGCAACAGGCGGGCATTGCGGCCGAGCACCTCCTCGCTCGAATACCCGGTGATGCGCTCGAACGCGGGATTGACGTAGACAATGGGATTGTCCGGGACCAGATTGTCGGTGATGCAGATCGCGCTGACACTGGATTCGATCGCGCGGTCCCTCAACTTCAGGTCTTCTTCCGCGCTCGCAATTGCCGTCAAAGTCCGATGGACGAGGAGATACAGCAGCCAGCCGGCGGCGATGACGAACAGCCATCCGCTCAGGGCTTGAAGCCAGGTTATGCGCTCGATCTTCAGCCCGAGCACGAGGGCAAAGGGAATCCCGCTTTGCACTAGTACCCAGACCGCTACGAGTAAAGAAAAAAGCGCTGCAATTCTGAAGATCGTGGATTTTGCAGACGCTACCCTTGCCTTGGAATAGGATCCCATTACTGTCCTGAAATTGGCGCCGGCCGGATTTCATTCGACCGTGCGGCATATTATGCGCCAGCTGTGCCCGTTGTGTGGCCGCTGTAAGCCGGTTTTCTTGACCGAAGACACCAATCTGATAAGCTTTCCCGCATGATCGAGCCTGCCCCCAAAAGCGTGGGCTTCACCGACGGGGTAAATCCATGACGACCAGGACTCCCAGCGCGCTCGAACGCTTCAAGGACCGTTACGGCCCAGGCTGTGCCGAAGCGAAGCTGGCACTGCTGCGACGGCTGGAGCGTGCCGAACTACGCTCGGCGCGAGCAGTCTGGCGCTTGCACGAACTGCTGTGCTTCCTGCGGGCCTACCCGGACGATGGGAGAGTGCTCGCCCAGGTCGAGCGCATGCTCGCGCGCTTCGCCGGGCGCACTGATCTGAAGCGCGCGCGCGATGCGCTTACCGACACCGGCATCGCGGGCACGGCGATCCGCTACCGCTTTTTCTGGTCCACCCTGCGCTGGCTGGTCCGGCGCTGGCCGGATCGGATCGAGATCGACCGCGGCGAAAGCGAGGTCGCAGACAAGCTCGGTTCAATGCTGCCGCTGCTGGTCACCTGGGCCGAAGCCGCGACGCTGAAAGAACTCGACCCGCCCTCGTTCGCGGCGATAGATAGGCTGCGCGCGCGAGGCGAAAGCGATGCGGCGTTTTTCGTGCGCCGCATCGAAGCCATGCCGGGCGACGGCTTCACGCGCGAGGCTTTCCACGATGCGATCGAGCCGACTTACGAACTCAAGCCCGGCCCGGACACGCCCTCGCGCACGCGCGCCAAACATGCCGCGGCGCCGATGGCTTATCAACGCGAGCCGCTGCGGCGAGCCCGCCCCGATCTGCGCGAGGAACTGGGGCGCATTTATCGCGCCGTGCGTCTCGCTTCCGCGCGCGAGGGCGAGCAACTGATCGAACTTGCGCGCAGCGCCATGGTGACGCGCTCGCGCGACCTCGACGCGTTCGCCTACGGCAACGCGCGCGCCGTGCGCCTGGTCGATGACGGCGGCGGGCTCGCCTTTGCGCTGATCGGCGTTACGCCCGAGCGCCGCGCGCTCGTCGCCGCCACCTGGGGTTACCTGATCCTGCACAACGGCGTGCCGATCGGCTACGGCGAGGCGTTTGTGGCCGGCCGCTCGGCGACGATGACGTTCAACATTTTCGCGAGCTTTCGCGGCGCCGAGGCGGCCTCCACCTTTGCCCGGACCCTGGCGCTGGTGCGGCACCTGTTTGGTGCCGAGTCGTTCAGCCTCGATCCGTATCAGCTAGGAAAAGGCAACGACGAAGCGATCGCCTCGGGTGCCTGGTGGTTCTACTACAAGCTGGGGTTCAGGCCTCTGACCGCGGATGCGCGCCACGTGCTGCACCGTGAACTCGCGCGCATGCGCGCCGACCCGGCGCACCGTTCAAGCGCAGCGACCTTGCGCGCCCTGGCCGAGACGCACCTGATATTCGATTTCGACCGCTCGCGCGCGCCAAGCCTGCCGCCGATCGCCGATCTGGGTTTGTGCATCTGCGACAGCCTCGCGGCAAGAGCCGGGGGTGAGCGCGAGCGTGTGCTGAAGGAATGCAGCCGGGAAACCATGAGGCTTACCGGGGTGCGCTCGTTGCGCGGCTTTGGCGCGGGCGAACGCCTCGCCTGGGAGCGCTGGAGTCCGCTGGTGGTTTTTGCGCTGCCGGGCGTGTCGCGCTGGAGTCTGGCCGAGAGACGCGCCCTGGCGCGCGTGATCCGCGCCAAAGGCGGCCGCGACGAGGGCGAGTTCATTGCCCGCTTCGCCGCACACCCGAAACTGGAGCGCGCGCTGTTCGGGAAACGCGTACGGTCTCTTTCTAAATCCTAAGCCGAACGAGCCGGAAACAAAGAGGTCGGCTCGTTTTGGGAACTTTCTTCTCGCGAATTTGCGCAGTTGCGCCAGCGCAACTGCGCAAATTCGCGAGACGTATACAAACCCAAATTCTTCACCAAGTGCGTGAACACTTGATTCGTAATAACTAAATCCCAAACTCGATCAGGAACGGGCCGCGACGGCCGCAGGCCGATTTGAACACATCGGCGAAACCTTCGAGCGTTTCCACGCGCGTCGCCTCCACGCCCATGCCTGCGGCGAGTTTCACCCAGTCGAGCGCCGGGCGCGCCAGATCGAAAAGTTCGTTCGAGACGCGGCCGGGCTTTGCGCCCATCGAGACCAGCTCGCCATAGAGTATTTTGTAGACGCGGTTGGCGAACACCACGTTCACCACATCCAGCTTCTCGTGCGCCTGGGTCCACAGCGATTGCAGCGAGTACATGCCCGCGCCGTCGGCCTGCAGGCACACCACCTTGCGTCCGGGGCAGGCGAGTGCCGCGCCCGTGGCACACGGAAATGCGTGACCGATCGCACCGCCGGTGTTCTGCAGCCAGTCCATAGGCGCGGCATTGAAGGTCGGAGCGAACAGGGCGCGGCCGGAGGTGACGCCGTCCTCGGCGACGATGCAGTTCTCGGGCAGGAGCGCGGCGAGCGTGGTGGCAAAAGCTACGGGCTCGAACTTGCCGCGCGCGAGCTGCGGTCTGATCGCGCCCTCCGGGATGGGCACGCGCTTGGGTGCGCCGAGCTCATCGGCCAGCGATTCCAGCGCGGCAATCGCGTCCTGCTCCGGCCGCGCCAGCACATGGATGAGTGCCTCCGGCGGCGACATCAGGCTGGGCTTGCCCGGATAGGCGAAGAACGCCGTGGGCGGCTTGGCGCCGGCGAGGATCACGTGCTTCGTCCCGGCGAGCGCCTTGAGCGCGCCTTCGACCGCGAAGGGAATGCGATCCACCGGCACGCGCCCGCGGCCGCGCGCCATGCGCGATACCTGGGCGGGCGTGCGCAGCTTCGCACCGGTGACCTGCGCGACGCGGTTGGCCGCGGCGAGGCCCGCCTCCGACAAAGCCTGCCCGTACAGAACCAGCATGGCCGGCTCTTTGTTCCTCAGCACCTGCGCGATGGCGCGCAGGGTGTCGGGCGCAACGGTCGCGCGCGCTGGTACCGGCAGCGGCGCGGCGACCACGCCGCCCTCGTTCCAGGCCGTATCCGCCGGCAGGATCAGCGTGGCGATCTGTCCGGGCGCGGTGTTCGCCGCCTGCGCCGCGGCGGCGCCGTCCGCGCCTACGCTCGCGGAGGAGGCGCTGGTGTGCACCCAGTGCGACGCCGCGCGCGCCAGGCCCTCGGTGTCGGCAGTGAGCGGCGCGTCGTACGGCCGGTGGTAGCTCGCCTGGTCGCCGACGATATTGACCATCGGCGAATGCGCGCGGCGGGCGTTGTGCAGGTTGGCAATGCCGTTGGCGAAGCCCGGCCCGCAATGCAGCAGTGTCGCGGCGGGCTTGCCGGCCATGCGCGCGTAGCCGTCGGCTGCGCCGGTCACCACGGTTTCGGCCATGCCGAGGATGCAGCGCATGCCCTCGACCTGGTCGAGCGCGGCGACAAAATGCATTTCCGATGTGCCGGGGTTGGCGAAACAGGTGTCGACGCCGCTGGCGAGCAGCGTGCGCACAAGGCTTTCGGCGCCGTTCATGAGGAGGTTCCGTTCGATTTTTAGAGTGAGAAGGCCATCGCCCGCTCGCGCTTGCTGGTTGCGAGTGGCACTACGGATCGCATAGGCTACGCGGCCTGGGCCCTAACATCAACCGGCGCAAAACCAGTAAGCTGCTGGTCCTCCCCCGGCGCAGAAACTCGCGCTTGCTCAACCCATGACCTGGCTCAAACAAACCGTGCGCGGATGCTATCGCATCTCGCCCACTCAACCCGTTAAGGATAGGAAATTCTTCACCGGAAGTTCACCTTCGCGCGCCTGCGGCATCTCGATTTCGCAATGCGGAAGTTGTCTTCCCTAACCGAACCGCCTGGCCTGCTGGCGAGCAGAACTTGAACATTTCCAGCGGTCGGTTAACGACCTCCAGAACAGCTTCTGGCAGCAGGGAACCCAAGAACTGTCGTGCCGCGAGAAACCAAAACCATGCTGCAGCGCTATTGGCTGCCGCTGAGTACCATCGCGGTGAACGGCCAGACATAGGCCTGCAGCATGATCAGCACGCCGACCAGCGCAGCGAGCGAGATGCTGTGCCAGAACACGTAGCGCAGGATGATGCCTTCCTTGCCCTGGTAATTGGTGGCCACGGACGCCACGACGATGCTTTGCGCGTCGATCATCTTGCCCATCACCCCGCCCGAACTGTTGGCGGCGGCCATCAGGGTCGGGTCCAGGCCGAGCTTGTTGGCGGTGATCACCTGCTGGCTGCCGAAAAGCGCATTGGACGCCGCGTCGGTACCTGTCAGCGCGACGCCGATCCAGCCGATCATCGTGCCGAAGAAGGGGTAGAGCCAGCCGGTATTCGCGAATGCCAGTCCCAGCGTGCCGTCCATTCCGGAGTAGCGCGTGATATATCCGAGCGCCAGCATCGCTAGAATGGTCAGCAGCGAATACTTCATGACGCCGAAGGTTTCGATCCAGGTCTTGAACATTTCGCGCGCTTTGAATCCCATGACCCTGCCGGCGACGATCGCCGCCAGCAAAATGCCGGTACCGGTGGCGGAAAGGACGCCAAACTTCCACACGGCGGCCTCGGTGCGCGGCTCGGCCACCGCCGGAACCACCCGCTGCACGATATTGTGGAGGCCATCGATCGGCAGTTCCCAGTAAGTGATTCCTGGCCAGTTCAGCACATGGTCCTTTACCCACTTGATGCCCCACAGGAACAGCACCACCGTCAGGATCACCCACGGCGTCCAGGCCTTGATCACCATCTCGCGGCTGTGGCCGTGGATTGCCTTCACCGCTTCGGCGTGCGGCACCATCACGCCCCCTCCGGCTGCATCCAGCATCACGCTTTTCGGTTTCCAGTAGGCCAGGAACACGGTCAGGATCGCCATCGAGATCATGGCTGCGATCATGTCCACCAGCCACGGGCCGTGGTAATTCGAGATCAGAAACTGCGGGATCGCGAACCCCAGCCCGGCGACCACAATGGCCGGCCAGACTTCGATCGTGCGGCGCCAACCGCAAAACGTCATCACCAGCCAGACGGGAACGATCACCGAGAAGAACGGCAACTGACGGCCTACCATCGCGGATAGCGTCATCAGGTAGTCCGGATTTTCCGGCTGGGTGACCGAGTGCAAGACGATGATGGGCGTACCCATTCCGCCGTAGGCTACCGGCGCCGTGTTGGCGATCAGGGAAAGTCCTGACGCCGCGAGCGGATGGAAACCCAGTCCCATCAGAATCGCGGCGGTCACCGCCACCGGCGTGCCCCCGCCGGCCGCGCCTTCAAAGAAGGCGCCGAAGCAGAATGCAATGAGCACCAGCTGCAGCCGCCTGTCGTTGGTGATGGCGCCGATACTGTCCTGCAGGATCTTGAACAATCCCGCTTGGAGCGTCATTCGGTACAGGAAGATCAGGTTGAAAATGATCCAGCAGATGGTGGTGGCGGCGAAAAGTGCCCCGTACAAACCGGCACGCAGCGTCAAACCGCCGGGCATGCCTATGACGAACATCGCGATCAGCGCGGCCGCGACCAGCCCGGAGATCGCCGCATAGTGGGCGCGGATCTGAAAGATTCCGAGCCCGCCGAGCAGGACCGTCACGGGGATCGCGCAGACAATCGTCGAAAGGATGGTGTTGCCGAACGGATCGTAGACCTGAGGCCAAATCATGACTGCCCCCTCCCAATTGTTATTCTTAGGAATAAAGGATAGGAAATTCAACGCCGCGTCCGAGAGTATCACCGGACCCGCCGGCCGTAGTCAATCGCCAATTTCGCGCCGAAAGCCCGTGGCCATGCGAGGGGGCAACATCCTCGCCTAGGTGCGCCCGGCGATCGCCAGCACGCGGTACATGGAGCGCACCACCGGCAATTCGATGAGCTCGCCATCCACCACCACCAATCCCGTCTTGTCGTTCTCGAACGCCGTGCAGACTTTTCGCGCCCGCTCGATGGTCTTCGCATCCGGCGTGAACGCTTCATGGATGATCGAAATCTGATTCGGGTGGATCGACGCCTTTCCGGTGAACCCCAGTCGGGCGCAGGCCATCGCCTCCCGGCGCAAGCCATCCGCGTCGTCCAGGTTCAGATACGGCACATCGAGCAGATCGATTCCCGCGCCGGCGGCGGCATGAACCAGGCGTGAGCGCGCATACAAGAGCGGCTCCCAGGCTTTTTGACAGCGCAGGTCGGCCGACATGTCCACGCCGCCCAGGATCAATGAGTCGATGCGCGGAGAAGCGCGGGCAATCTCGAAGGCACGCTCCAGTCCTTGATTGGTCTCGATGATGAGGCAGTAGCGGATGCGTTGACTTGCGCCGGTAGAGAGAAGGGTATCCAGCAATTGAATTTCTTCCGCCGATTTGACCTTGGGAATCATCAAGCTGGGAGGCGGCGCATCGCTTTCGATGATTGCCTGCAGATCCTTCAGTCCATGCAGTGTGCCGAGGCCGTTGATCCGCGCCATGTGTTCCACCTGCGGATGGGTAGGATTGCGGAACAGGGGCAATGCGAGCGACCGGCCCTCATCCTTGCGCGGCAACGGCACCGCGTCTTCGAGATCCACGCACACGATATCGGCACCCGAATCGAGCGCCTTCGCATAGCGATCCGGTCGAAGCGCGGGAACAAACAGCAGGCTGCGCCGCGGTCGCACCGCCTTGGATTCCGCTA
>JAZDIA010000083.1:0-35349 GCA_043805375.1 Pseudomonadota bacterium | reverse complement strand
TCTTCGGGAAAGTTATCGCCTATCGCATCGATGATGTTATCGATAACTAAGCCGACCTGGGAAGTGAGCCGGAAGAGCTTTCGCGCCGGCTTAACGCCTATTACTAGCTTTCGAATCTTTGGCATGTTTCTTCTCGCTTCCATAGCCTAGCTTAGTTCGGCTAGGATACAACAATCCGTCAGAGCCTGCGCTGCAAAGCAATAGAGCCGACCTCGTGAAAGCGGTACATTCTTGTGGGTACCTCGACGCCCTTTTGAATCTTGTGCGCATCTGTAAATCGTGAATCCGATAGTAATTGATTGGTCCGATGTAAGAACGCTTGCAATTACTGATGTGCCCGATCGGGAGTGAACGATTGCAAAAAGAGTATGGAAAACTCACCGAAGACCAAATCAAGCGCCTCGTCAAAAAGCTACCCGAGATAAGGAAGCAAGAGGGCGAGCTGCAAGAGGCGTTTCGGTCGGCTTCGAAGGAGAAGCTCCGGGAGATTATCGGGGACGGCATTTGGTGGGCACCGCTGTATGAAATGTCCCTGGTCCAAGGCCTGGGGCTGCTGTTCTATGTCCTCGGTAAAGCTGAGTGGCTTCGGGAGGTTGCGCAATCGCCGGACCCGCAGGAGGAAGTCCTCAAAGAAATCTATAGCGAGGAAGAATGGGAATGGGACGGCGGGCCGGACGGCAAGTTTTCAAAAGGAGATGTTATTGCCCTGATTATGGCGTTGCAGCGGAACGTGTTGAGCATCATGGTCTACAAGAGATCGCTATCCAGCCTAATTGAAGAGGCGCGCGGGGGAAATGACGACTGCCTTTTCGATGCTATTCGGCTTGATCGGACAATTGTGTCTGGACCGACTGCTACGGCGCGCATTTCGAAGGCCGAGTTGCTGGGAGAAAAGCGGTTTTTCCAGCGGCTGCTAAAGGCGTTGAAGGGGCCATCGCAAAAGCATTGGGAAGGTTTCAAGGACCTTCGGTATTCGCTCGCCATACTCCGGGATCTCGGCTTGAACGATCTGAGCGACAGTCAGCTAGAGCATTTGCTTGTCGATGTTCTGGGCGTCTATCCAAAGAGCTTCAGTGCGCGAAAGAATCTCCGCGCGCAGTATTACCAGTCCAAGAAGATCAAAACCCTTTGATTTCTTAGCTCCATCGTAAACCGCTATTTGAGATGGACGACTCCGTGCGCATGTGAATTTGTAATTGCTTCCGCGGTTCAGGAAGGGTGGTCCGACCTGCCGCCTGATCTTCGGAGGCAATATGCAAGAGCAAGACAAACCTGGCCCGGGCCTGGGCAATTCTGATAGTTCGGCTGATGACCTGACCGGCGGCCCGCCACGCACGGACGCGCAAGCGCCCGCCGTGGCGGGCTCCGGTCAGGGGGCGCCGCCTAGTAACACAGCACCCGGTACGTACAGGGAAGGGGAGATATGGACGAAAGTCCTTCGGTATGGAGTCGATAGCCTTTACCTTTCCTATGAAGGCGAATTGTATGGAGATATCGAGGGGCGATTAGCTCTGCTGAAAATGCAGGCGCAGAGCCGGAATATCCAGGATCGAGCAAAAGCCCAAATGGAAATCCTGGGCCATCAATTCGAGGTCTGGGACCGGGGTCAACGAGGGTTCCCCTATATCCTCCAGGACAATGCCTTTCGCCTTTGCATTGCGTCAGGCATGTCCCGCAGCTTGCCCATGGTCTATGCGGTGATTTCAAGCGAATTTCTGTCCCATATGGGACCGGAAGCGGCGCAGGATGAACTTCGGGCGGTTGTCCGGTACATAGGCGACGGCTACGAGTTTCCGAATATCAGCCGCGTCGATCTATTCGCGGATTTTCAGACGAACGCGGACTTGGAACTGCCTGGGCGTCATGGGTGGGTAGGGCGTGCCCGGGCGGTCACCGGTTATGCGCAAAATGGCGACTTCACCGGCTGGGCGATAGGCCAGGGGTCCGTGATGAGCGCGCGGCTTTATAACAAGACGATAGAGGCGGCGAAATCGAATAAGCCCTGGCTGCTTCCGCTGTGGTCCCGTGGGGGCATGGTTCCAGACATACCGGTCTGGCGTATGGAATTTCAGATCATGGGCGCGGTTGTAAAAGAGCTGGGCATACGCTCGTTTGTGTCGATGCTCGATTGCCTGGGCGGAATATGGCAATACGCGACGCAGGATTGGCTCAGATTCACGCTTCCGCAGGCAGGCGACACCAACCGCAGGCGCTGGCCTTCGCACCCGGTGTGGGACGTTCTGGCGAATCTACGCTGGCGACTGGATGATGTGCCGTTGTCGCGCAGTTTCTCGCCATCTCGGGTTCCATCCCTGGAGCGATTGGAGCGCATGTACATGAGCCTCCTTACCTCGTTCATGGCAGCCCAGGGGATAACGAGCTACCGCGACGGGGTTAAGGCGTTCTTTGCCGCGACAGACGAACACCACCGAAGCTATGCAAAGCGGACCCAGGAAATCGAGCTAGACGAATGGGTAACGCGGGAGGTGCGCGAGAAAGGGCGGAAGTTCAACACGCTTTCGAACAACGCGGAAACCGAAGAAAGCGAGGGCGGCGAAGATGAATCCGAAGAGCCAAGCGGGAGCGAATGATGCGCCGCCGTTGCCGCAAACTCGGTGCTTCTCCAGGGAGCAAGCCGCGCATTACCTCGGGATCGGCGTCACGCTGCTTGAGACCCTGGGTGTACCGGTGGTCAAGTTCGGGCGGCGGTCGGTGTATGACCGATTTGACCTGGATGCCTGGCTGGACGAATATAAGCACCGAGGGCGGGCCGGAAAGGAGACTTTATGGCCCGTGAAAACGGACTCCACCGGCGGCAAGACTCACGCTTCTGGTGGTTCGACGTTGTGTTACCGGACGGCAGACGCCTACGCGAAAGTTCTGGGACTGAAATCAGAGCCGAAGCCGAAGCGTTCCTCGCCAGACTGAAAGCCGATGCTTACCGGGATTCCCATCTCGGGATCAAGCAAAAGCGTAGCTGGCAGGAAGCCGTTGTACGCTACCTCTCGATCAAGGCGACGATTCGTAGCGCCGAGAATTATCGCGGGATTTGCCGAAGGTTGCATGCCTATCTCGGGCAGTTGACCCTCGATCAAATCAACGCGGATGTGATCTTGAATTTGTGCGAGCGTGAACGCAAGAAGGGGCGGCAACCGGCAACGATTAACCGCTACCTGGGACAAATCCGCGCGGTATTGCGGATGGCGTATTACGACTGGCAATGGCTTGATCGCATTCCGCGTGTGCGCATGCTTCACGGCGAGGTGGAACGAAACCGCTGGCTGACTAAGGATGAGGCGAAACGGCTGATTGCTGCCTGCCCGCCTCACCTGGTGCCGATGGCTCGTTATGCCCTGGCTACGGGTTGCCGAGCGCGGGAGGTTGCGGAGCTGGAGTGGGACCGCGTGGACCTTGAAAGAGGGACCGCTTGGTTAGACCACACGAAAAATGGAACGCCGAGAGGCGTACCGCTCAATAGCGATGCGATTGCAGCACTGGAAAGCGTGCGGGGCCAACATCCTCGCTATTGCTTTACCTATCGCGGAAAGTTCATTCGTTGGGAGTTGACGAATACGGGCTGGAAGCGGGCGGTAGCGAAAGCGGGACTAGGTGACCTGCGCTTTCATGACTTGCGACATACCTGGGCGTCATGGCATCGGCAGGCGGGAACGTCGACCGATGAATTGAAGGACCTGGGTGGTTGGAAGTCGCGCAACATGGTGGATCGCTACGCGAAGTTTGGTACGGAGCACCTGACCCGAGCTGCGGCAAGGATTGAATCGGGGAAGGTGGAGAATGTGGATAACTTTCCACGTTTTCCCCACGTTCGGGGTCGAGCGGGGTTGCGACTTGTGCGCTAACCGTTTGATTTTGTTGGTGGGCCCACCTGGACTCGAACCAGGGACCAAAGGATTATGAGTCCTCTGCTCTAACCAACTGAGCTATAGGCCCTTCGGGAAATGATACAGGGTTTGGGAAAATCCTTCGCCCCGTCCCTTTCCCTTAGAAGGGGAAGAAGGCGGATTACTGATGAAGCCCGAGCAAAAATCGCTCAGACTTCATTGTCAAGGAAGCTGCGCAACCTCTCTGAACGCGAGGGATGGCGCAGCTTCCTCAGCGCCTTGGCTTCTATCTGGCGAATGCGTTCGCGCGTGACGTCGAACTGCTTGCCGACTTCTTCCAGGGTGTGGTCGGTGTTCATTTCGATGCCGAAGCGCATGCGCAGCACCTTGGCTTCGCGCGGCGTGAGGGAGTCCAGCACTTCCTTGGTCGCGTCGCGCAAGGACCCGTACACGGCCACATCCACTGGCGTCATGGTGGCCCCGTCTTCGATGAAATCGCCCAGGTGCGAATCGTCGTCGTCGCCGATCGGCGTCTCCATCGAAATCGGCTCTTTCGAGATCTTAAGGATCTTGCGGATCTTGTCCTCGGTCATTTCCATCTTCACCGCGAGGGTGGCCGGATCGGGCTCCTGCCCGGTCTCCTGCAGGATCTGGCGCGAGATGCGGTTCATCTTGTTGATAGTCTCGATCATATGCACCGGAATGCGGATGGTGCGCGCCTGGTCGGCAATCGAGCGCGTGATCGCCTGGCGGATCCACCAGGTGGCGTAGGTGGAGAACTTGTAACCGCGGCGGTATTCGAATTTGTCCACCGCTTTCATCAGGCCGATGTTGCCTTCCTGGATCAGGTCGAGGAACTGCAGGCCGCGGTTGGTGTATTTCTTGGCAATCGAAATCACCAGCCGCAGGTTGGCTTCGGTCATTTCGCGCTTGGCGCGGCGTGCCTTGGCCTCGCCCGTGGACATCTGCTTGTTGATGTCTTTGAGATCCTTCAGCGGAATGCCGATCTTCGCCTG
The DNA here is from genome assembly GCA_043805375.1 of Pseudomonadota bacterium. GTDB lineage: Bacteria > Pseudomonadota > Gammaproteobacteria > Burkholderiales > SG8-39 > 2-12-FULL-64-23. Next base: position 30,491 of record JAZDIA010000083.1, on the reverse strand, counting down.
CAGATTGAGGAGCTTTTGCTGGTGTTCGGTGATCGCCGGCTGGTAGCGCGAAAGCTGGCTGCTGTAAGGATGGCGCGCCGCGATCTCGTTGCCCACCCACCTCAGGTTGGTTTCGTTGCCGGGGAACACGGTGATGAAGTGCGAACGCGGCATGTTGCTCTTGATCACGCACAGATGCTGGATCTGGCGCTCGTGCCGGCGGGTTTCCTCCACCAGGCTGCGCAAGGCGTCGCACAGGCGCTCGACGATGCGCGCGGAAAAGCGGATGTTCATCAGCTCGGCGGAAATCTTGTCGCTGATCCTCAGGTACTCTTTGCTGCGCGATCCCTGCTTCGTGAGCGCAGATTTCTTCTTCTCGAACAGGCGATGGATGATGCCGAAGCGCAGCAGTGCGTCTTGCTTGAGCAGTTGCAGACTCGCCGTGATGGCGGCGTTTTGCGCCTCCTCGTCGAGTTCCTCTTCCTCCTCGACCGTAACTTCCTCGAGCTCCGCGAGCGACTCGTTTTTCGCGTTCGGATCGATGAGTCCGTCGACCAGTTCGTCGACTCGCATTTCGTCGCGCCCCACCTTGTCGGCGAGCGCGAGGATTTCGGCGATGGTGGTGGGGCAGGCGGAAATCGCCTGAATCATGTGCTTCAGGCCGTCTTCGATGCGCTTGGCGATTTCGATCTCGCCTTCGCGCGTCAACAGTTCGACCGAGCCCATTTCGCGCATGTACATGCGCACCGGGTCGGTGGTGCGGCCGAAGTCGGGATCGACCGTGGACAGCGCCGCCTCGGCTTCTTCCTCGGCGTCTTCCTCGTGGACCACTGCCGGCGCGTTTTCGGAGATCAGCAGCGTTTCCGCGTCCGGCGCCACGTCGTAGACCTGGATGCCCATGTCGCTGAACGTGGTGATGATGGACTCGATCTGCTCCGCATCCACCAGGTCATCGGGCAGATGATCGTTGATTTCGGAGTAGGTGAGAAAGCCGCGCTCCTTGCCCATCTTGATCAGGTTCTTCAGCCGCGTGCGCCGCGCTTCGGCATCCTCGGGCTTTTGCTCGGTGCGGTTGCGCAGATCCAGCTTGTGCTTCGCCGAAAGCTTTACCGCCTGCTGCCTGGCGATTTGCCTGGCAATTTGCTTCGCTGACTGCGCGGGCTTTGGCGCTGCGGTTTGCCGCGGCGCAGCCTTGCCCTTGAGCGCGAGCTTGGCCTGCGCGCTGTCCTTGCCGGGTGCGTGAGCCTTGCCGGCTGGATGCTTGGCTTCAGGCTTGGTGCCATGCTTGAGTGCCGGCTTGACCGGAGTCTTGGCGAGAAACTTGGTCTTGACCGCCGGCTTGGCCTTCTTGGCCAACAGCCTCGTCTTGGCCAGCGGCCTCGTCTTGACCGGCGACCTCGTCTTGGTCGCAAGCCTGGTTTTTTTCCTGGCCAAAGGCTTCGTCCCGACCGTGGGTTTTTTCTTCGGTGGCAAGGCGCTCTTGTGCCGCACCGCAGGGTTGATGCTTTTCGCTTTCGCGGCGGCGGGTTTGCTCGCTTTGTGCTGTTTGGCCTTGGCCTGATGCGCTGCCATGAGCTTGTCCTAAGTCGGTGAACTATTGGAAAAAAAGGGTTAAGTTATACCACAGAGCGGTTTCTACCCGGGCGCTGATCCAGTGCCGCCTTGCGCTTGGTCAGCGCATTCATCCGCTCCGCGTCGGCGCGGCTGAATGCCCCGGACCTGGCTTTGCTTTGCAAGTCGTTGAGTTGCTCGTCTATGTGATCGCGCTCCAGCTTGGGCAGGGCGTCGCGAAACTCGGCTTCAGCCTGCTCTGGCGACAGATTGGGTTCCATCAGTTCGGATTGCAGCTGGTTGAACAGGGGCTCGAACTCGGTGCCGCGGAAATGGTCGATCGCCAAGGCGTCGAAGTTGCCGCCCTGCTGCTGCACCACCGAAAACTTGGCCAACGCGGTAAGTCCTCTCGATTCGGCATCCTCGCCGCAGAAGCGTTCAAGCGGCAGCTCGCGCGCCAGCCCGGGCTTGACCAGCATGCATTTGAGCAGCCATCGTTGCACGCTTTGCGGGCGCGGGCGCTCGGTCTTGGGCGGCGCCGGGCGCTGCCACGGAGCCCACGCCGCCTGGCTGCGGCGCAGCTCGCACAGGCGCTCGATTTCCTCCTGGCTCATGCCGGCGATGTCCGCAACCTGCTTCAGCAACTGCAGTTGCAGTGCCGGCGCGGCCACGCTCTTGAGCAGGGGCTTCGCCTCGTGCACCAGGCGCGAGCGCCCTTCCATGGTATTCGTGTCCACGCGCGCGCGTAGCTGCGCGAGCAGATAGGCCGAGAGCGGCTCGGCGCGTCCGACCAGATCCTCGAACGCCTGCTTGCCGTTGGCGCGCACATAGGTGTCCGGGTCCTCGCCTTCGGGCAGGAACAGGAAACGAATCGCTTTATGATCGAGTGTCGCCGGCAGGCTCACTTCCAGGGCATGCCAGGCCGCCTTCCTGCCGGCCGCGTCGCCGTCGAAACTGAATACGATTTCGTCGGCCTGGCGCAGCAGCTTGTGCACGTGGGTGGGGGTGGTCGCCGTGCCCAGCGTCGCCACCGCATACTCGACGCCGTGCTGTGCCAGTGCCACCACGTCCATATAGCCTTCAACCACCAGCACGCGGCCTGCATCGCGTATCGCCTGGCGCGCCTGAGGCAGGCCGTAGAGCTCGCGCCCTTTCTCGAACAGCGGCGTCTCCGGCGAGTTCAGGTATTTCGGCTCGCCGGCGCCGATGATGCGCCCGCCGAAACCGATGACGAAGCCGCGCTGGTTGACGATGGGGAACACGATGCGGTCGCGAAAGCGGTCGTAGCGCTTGCCGGCCTCGTTTTCGATCACCAATCCCGCGTCCATGAGGCCTTTGTCGTCATATTCCGGAAATAGCGCTTGCAGGTTCTGCCAGCCGTCGGGCGCATAACCGATGCCGAAGCGCGCAGCGATCGGACCCGACAATCCCCGGCTTTTCAGGTACTCGACCGCGCGCGGCGAGCCCTTCAGTTGCTCGCGGTAGTACTGGCTGGCGCGCTGCATGATGTCATACAGGTCGGGGCCGGCCTCCTCCTTCCTTTTGTCTGAGCGCGGGTCGAAATCGGGCAGGGTCATGCCCGCGCCCGCCGCGAGCTCCTTGATCGCGTCAATGTAGCCCAGGCCGGAATACTCCATCACAAAGCCGATCGCGTCGCCGTGCGCGCCGCAGCCGAAGCAGTGATAGAACTGCTTCGACGGGCTGACGGTGAACGAGGGCGATTTCTCGCTGTGGAAGGGGCAGCAGGCGCTGTAATTGGCGCCCGCTTTCTTCAGCTGCAGATGGCGCTGGATGAGGTCGACGATATCGACGCGATTGAGCAAATCGCGTTTGAAGGAATCAGGAATCACGCGCGGCTGGGGGCTGGATCTGGGGCCTGAGCAAACTTTCCCCGGCGTCCGCGCCAAGGGAACATCTATTCTTTATAGGCCATTTCGGCCGGAACGCAAGGGAAACAGCGGTGTTGCCGGAGCCGCGCGCAAAAACTGCCTGCGACGGCCCCGCTAAGGGCTGAGCTTCGCCTTTACCAGGGAGGACACCTTGACCATGTCGGCGCGGCCGGCAAGCTTGGGCTTGAGCACCGCCATGACCTTGCCCATGTCCTGCATCACTTTGGCGCCGGCCGCGGCGATGGCGGCGGCCACTTCCGCGGCGATTTCCGCCTCCGAAAGCTGCTGCGGCATATAGCCCGAGAGCACCCCGATTTCGAATTTTTCCACGTCGGCCAGGTCTTGCCGCTTGCCCGCCTCGTACTGCGTCACCGAATCGCGGCGCTGCTTCAGCATCTTTTCGATGATGGCGAGGATGTCGGTATCGGCGAGTTCGATACGCTCATCCACCTCGCGCTGCTTCATCGCCGCCAGCAGCAGGCGGATCGCCGACAAGCGCGCCGCTTCCTTGGCGCGCATCGCGGCCTTCATGTCTTCGGTGATTTTTGCTTTGAGCGACATCCGGATCGCGGCGATCGGTGACGGGTCAGGCGGGAACGGACTTGCCCGTCGCGCGGAGCCCGTCACTCCTGACGGATTAGAACAGTTTCGGCGGGAGCTGCTGGCTGCGGATGCGCTTGTAGTGGCGCTTGACTGCGGCGGCAAGCTTGCGCTTGCGCTCGGCGGTGGGCTTTTCGTAGAACTCGCGTGCACGCAGTTCGGTCAAAAGACCGGTCTTCTCGATTGAGCGTTTGAAACGGCGCAGCGCCACTTCAAACGGCTCGTTTTCCTTGATTCGTACGGTGGGCATCAATACTCCGGCTTTTCTTCGGGCGGGAAACTGCAAATTATATCAGCACTTTCGCGGGGCGGACAAGGGCTGTTTCAGGCCGAGCGCGCGGGCTATTGGTCGTGGCGGTGCCGCTTGTTCGCGAGACCAGGCCGGGTTACGCTCCCGCGCCCGATTCGCAAAGTCGCGTATGATGTCCCGCGACTCCCGCATTTTATTCGATACGGATTACCCGGAGCGCCATCATTCCCGCCCCATGCTGATCCTGGGCATAGAAACCTCCTGCGACGAAACCGGCATCGCCCTTTATCACAGCGAGCGCGGTCTGCTCGCGCACGCCCTGCATACGCAGATGGCGATGCACGAGGAATACGGCGGCGTGGTGCCCGAGCTCGCTTCGCGCGACCACATCCGGCGCGTGCTGCCGCTGATCCGCGAGGTCATGCATCGGGCCGGAGCCGCGCTCGCCGACATCGATGCCGTTGCCTACACCCAGGGACCGGGACTGGCCGGCGCGCTCCTGGTGGGCACCAGCGTCGCCAATGCGCTCGCCTTCGCGCTCGGCATCGCGGCGCTGGGCATACACCATCTCGAAGGCCATCTGCTCTCGCCTCTGCTCGCCAGCAATCCGCCGCGCTTTCCCTTCGTCGCGCTGCTGGTCTCGGGCGGACATACGCAACTGATGCGCGTCGCCGCCGTCGGCGAATACGAACTGCTGGGTGAAACCGTGGACGACGCCGCGGGCGAAGCTTTCGACAAGACCGCGCAGTTGCTCGGCCTCGGCTATCCGGGCGGGCCGGCGCTCGCGCAACTGGCCGGTGAGGGCACGGCGGGCAAGTACAAACTACCGCGGCCCATGCTCGAGCAGATGCACAAGACGGGCAATCTGGATTTTTCCTTCAGCGGCCTGAAGACCGCGGTGCTGCTGCTGGTGCGCAAACAGGCGCCCGACGCCGCGGCGAGAGCGGACGTCGCGGCGGCGTTCCAGGAAGCGATCGTCGACGTGCTGGTGGCGAAATCGATGTATGCCCTGGAGCAGACCGGCCTTAACCAGCTTGTGGTCGCCGGCGGCGTCGGCGCCAACCGCCGCCTGCGCGAGCGGCTCGATCGCGAGGCTGCAGAGCAGGGCTGTTCGGTGTTCTATCCGGAATTCGAATTCTGCACCGACAACGGCGCGATGATTGCCCTGGCGGGCGCGCTGCGTCTGGGCGCAGGACTTCCGCGCCCGGCCGAGGGCGGTTACGCCTTCACCGTCAAACCGCGTTGGGACTTGTCGACAATGGTCTGATGGGAGCGGCGGAGGATGTTTGCAGGGAAGCTCACTGCCACAACACCCTCTGCGAACGGCAAGGTGCGGTTGTACGAGTGAGCTTGTGTCCCGGAGGTCTCGATCCCCCTTCCTCGGTCCCGCTTGACGGGAGAGGGGAAATCCCCCACCTCTTCGGGTGGTCCCGACCTTCGGTCTCCCACCTGGGGGGAGTCTTGAATGTACCGGGACCACCGCCGCGACCTGCCCCCTTGTTATAATCCCGCAGTGAAAATCAAAGCACGCAGCGACAACCCCAAAACCCGCATCCTCGTAACCGGCGGCGCCGGATACATCGGCAGCCACGTGGTCAAGCAACTCGGCGACGCCGGGGACGAAGTGACGGTCCTCGACAACCTCTCCACCGGCCGCCGCGAGGCGGTCCTGAGCGGCGAGCTGGTCGTGGGTGACCTCGCCGATGCCGCACTGCTCGACACAGTCTTAACCCATGGGCAGTTCGACGCGGTGATGCATTTCGCCGGCTCCATCGTGGTGCCCGAGTCCGTCACCGATCCGATCAAGTACTACGCCAACAACACCGCCAATACGCTGCAGCTCCTCGGCGCCTGCGTCAGGCACGGCGTCAACCGCTTCATCTTCTCTTCCACCGCTGCGGTCTACGGCATCACCGACCAGGCGCCGGTGTCGGAGGTCGATCCTCTGGCGCCCATCAATCCCTACGGCGCATCGAAGCTGATGAGCGAGCGCATGATTGCCGACGTGGCGGCCGCGCACCCGCTCAAGTACGTGATCCTGCGTTACTTCAATGTCGCCGGCGCCGAAGCCGGCGGGCGCCTGGGGCAATCCGGCGCCGTGGCGACGCACCTAATCCGCATCGCCTGCCAGACTGCGCTCGGGCTGCGCCCCGAGATGACGATTTTCGGCGACGACTACCCGACGCCCGACGGCACCTGCATCCGCGATTACATCCACGTCGAGGACCTCGCGCAGGCGCACCTCGAAGCGCTCGCCTACCTCAAGCGCGGCAGCGACTCCGCGGTGCTCAATTTCGGCTACGGCCGCGGCTACAGCGTGCGCCAAGTGATCGAAGCGGTGAAACAGGTCTCGGGCGTGGATTTCGCGGTGCGCCTCGGCGCGCGGCGCGCGGGCGACCCGGCGCAACTCGTCGCCGCCAACGAACGAATCAAAGCCGCCTTCGGCTGGCAGCCGCGCGGCACCAGTCTGGACGCGATTACGCGTTCGGCGCTGGCCTGGGAAAAGCGGCTGCTCGAAACAACGCGCTAGCCGCACCCCACGCCAACAGGCCCCGCAAGCGGGGCGAGTCGCAAGAGATTTTGCCATTCATGATCATGCGAGAAAGATTGCGGCGCGACTGCGCCGGGCTGATCGATCAGGCCGTAGCGTTCCGCCCGAGGGACGAGGAAGCGGATCAGCCCGAGCGTCGGACCAAAGCCCGGCACCGCGGCGATTGCTGCAGGCGAGTTCACGTCGAATCCTGCTTGTTCGTGCCGATGCGGCTCTCTTCACCCGCGAGCAGGCGGCGGATGTTTTCCTTGTGCCGGTAGACGAGAAGCGCCGCTATTGCCAGCACGGCAGGCAATAGCGGGCTCGCGCTGCCGAACAGCCAGCCGATGTAGAACGCCGCGAACACGGCGGCGATGATGGAGGCGAGCGAGACCAGGCGAAAGATGAGCACGATCACGAGCCAGCTTGCGAGCGTCGCCAGGCCCAGCCGGAAGTCGATAGCGCACAGGATGCCGAGCGCGGTCGCCACGCCCTTGCCGCCGCGGAAGCGGAAAAAGACGGGGAACACGTGGCCGAGGAATACCGCCAGCGCGACGAGCGCGATGCCGCTCGCGTCCACGCCGTAGTCGGCGGCGAAATATCTGGCCAGGAGCACCGCCAGCGCGCCTTTGCCGCAGTCGCCCGCGAGCGTCAGCGCCGCGGCGAGCTTTTTGCCGGTGCGCAGCACGTTGGTCGCGCCCGGATTGCCCGAGCCGTAGCTGTGCGGATCGGGCAGGGCGAACAGCCGGCTCACGATCACGGCGAACGAAAGTGAGCCGATGAAATAAGCTGCAACGATGAAAACCGCAGTCGCCATCGGAATTGCGGTAGAGCCTGTTAGAATGTGCTGCACATCTTACGCGGGAACCGAATTCCGCCCCAGCTTTTTATCCTGCCTCCCCGGACATGGACATCATATTTCTACGCGAAATCAGGCTGGATGCGCGCATCGGCATCTACAAGCGCGAGAAAACCATTACCCAGACGGTGGAACTCGACTTGGACATCGCGCTGCCCGACGAGCGCGTGTTCAAGAGCGGCAAAGTCGCCGACACCATCGATTACGCGGTCGTGATCGAGCGCATCCGCGCGACGCTGGTCGAGCAGCACTACGGTCTGGTGGAAAACCTGGCCGAGCACGTGGCGCAGATTCTGCTCGGGGAATTCCGCGCGCCGTGGGTGCGTGTTAGCATCGCCAAGATCGGCGCTCAGCGTAACGCGCGGCGCGTCGGCGTCGTGATCGAGAGAACCAGGAAAAAGTAGTTCATCTCGAATCATCTCGGTTGTTGCGGGTCCCCTGCATCTATCCGCGCGGATGGTGCTTCTGGTGCAGCAGCTTCAAGCGCTCGCGTGCGACGTGCGTATAAATCTGCGTGGTCGAGATGTCGGCGTGGCCGAGCAGCATCTGCACCACGCGCAAGTCGGCGCCGTGGTTCAAGAGGTGGGTGGCAAACGCATGGCGCAGCGTGTGCGGGGACAGGGCCTTCCCCGGCACCGCCGCGCGCGCGTGCTTTTTGATCAGGTACCAGAAGGCCTGGCGCGTCATCGCCGTTGCGCGCGCCGTGACGAACGCCGCGTCGGACTGTGAGCGCTTGAGCAGCTGCGGCCGCGCGTCCTTCTGGTAACGCGTGAGCCAGGCCGACGCTTCCTCACCCATTGGCACCATGCGCTCCTTGCCGCCTTTGCCGAACACGCGCACTACGCCCATGTCCTGGCTGATCTCGATCAGTTTCAGCGCCACCAACTCGGACACGCGCAGTCCCGTGGCGTAGAGCATCTCCAGCATGGCGCGGTCGCGCAGGCCCAGGGCAGACTCCACATCCGGCGCCGCGAGCAGCGCTTCCACGTCCGCTTCGGTGAGCGACTTGGGAAAGCGCTGCGGCTTTTTCGGCGTATCCAGCCTGAGCGTCGGATCGGCAGCGACCTTGTTCTCGCGCAACGCGAACCGGAAAAAGCGTTTGAGGCTGGAATGCAGCCGGGCCTGCGAGCTCGCGCGCAGCTTCGCCTGGGTGTAGCGGAAGGCGAAATACGCCGACAGGTCCTCCTCGCGCGTATCGAGCAGCGCGCGCGTTCGCTCGCGCGCCAGCCAGTCGCCGAACAGGGCGAGATCCCGCCGGTACGCTTCGAGCGTGTTCTTGGCGAGTCCATCCTCGAGCCAGAGATGGTCGCAGAACTCGTCGAGCAACGCAGCGTCCTCGGTGCGTAGCCCCACCAGCGCGAACGGGGTGTCGAGTTTGGCTTGAAAGCGTGGCAATTCTGCAACAACCTCAAAGTAACTAAATGTTTTTTATATGATAAATCTCGCAAGGGCGAGGCCGCGGGGATGCTTGATTATACAAGCAAGCCGGAACACCGGGCCAATCCGCCAGAAACGTGCTAACATATTGAATTCTCTGGCCTTCCAAAGCCGCCCTCGTGGCAGCTCTGGCCCAGGTATTTCAACTTCGGTTCGTGCAAGATCGGGTGGTGGCAAGCGCTTGTTTGTCGCTGTTTGCTTTTTGTCCCGGCTCGCGACACGACCTGCGATTTTCTTTAGACTGCTTCCCCATGACCCGCCCAATACGCAACATCGCCATCATCGCCCACGTCGACCACGGCAAGACCACTCTGGTCGATAAGCTGCTGCGGCAGTCAGGCACCTTCGCCGCCTACCAGCATGTGCAGGAGCGGGTCATGGACTCCAACGACCTCGAGCGCGAGCGCGGCATCACCATTCTCGCCAAGAACTGCGCGGTCACTTACGAGGGCACCCACATCAACATTGTCGACACCCCGGGCCACGCCGATTTCGGCGGCGAGGTCGAGCGCGTGCTGTCGATGGTGGACAGCGTGCTGCTCCTGGTCGACGCGGTCGAGGGGCCGATGCCGCAGACCCGCTTTGTCACGCGCAAGGCGCTCGCCCTGGGCCTGAAGCCCATCGTCGTCGTCAACAAGGTCGACCGTCCCAGCGCGCGGCCGGACTGGGTCGTGAACCATACTTTCGAGTTGTTCGACAAGCTGGGCGCGACCGAGGCCCAACTCGATTTCCCGGTGATCTATGCTTCGGCGCTGCATGGATGGGCGGTCGCCGATATGAAGGATGCGCCGACCTCGATCGATGATCTGAAGGACGACAAAGCTTTCAACATGCGGCCGCTGTTCGACGCCATCCTTAAGCACGTGCCCATGCGCAACGACGACCCGGACGGCCCGCTGCAACTGCAAATCTGCTCGATCGACTACTCGAGCTACGTCGGCAAGATCGGCATCGGTCGCATTTCACGCGGCCGCATCAAGCCGCTGCAGGACGTGGTCGTGATGAACGGCCCGAATTCGCAACCGATCAAGGCGCGCATCAACCAGGTGCTGACCTTCGAAGGTCTGGAACGGGCGGTGTCCGAGGAAGCAGTGGCCGGCGACATCGTGCTGGTCAACGGCATCGAGGAAGTCGGCATCGGCACAACCATCTGCGCCCCGGAGCAGCCCGATGCACTGCCGCTGCTCCGGGTGGACGAGCCGACGCTGACCATGAATTTCATGGTCAACAATTCGCCCCTCGCCGGCCGCGAAGGCAAGTTCGTCACCAGCCGCCAGATTCGCGAGCGCCTCGAGCGTGAGGTCAAGAGCAACGTCGCGCTCAGGGTCGAGTTCACCCAGGATTGCGATACTTTCATCGTTTCCGGGCGGGGCGAACTGCACCTGACCATTCTGCTGGAGAACATGCGGCGCGAAGGCTACGAGTTGGGCGTCGGCCGCCCGCGCGTGGTAATGAAGGAAATCGACGGCGTGAAACAGGAACCGTACGAACTGCTGACCGTGGATGTCGAAGACAGCCATCAGGGCGCGGTGATGGAAGAACTGGGCCGGCGCAAAGGCGATATGCAGGACATGGTGTCCGACGGCCGCGGCCGCGTGCGCCTCGAATACCGCATTCCGGCGCGCGGGCTCATCGGCTTTCAAGGCCAGTTCCTGACGCTGACCCGCGGCACCGGACTCGCCAGTCACATTTTCGATGATTACGGCCCGGTCAAGGGCGACATGGACGAGCGCCGCAACGGCGTGCTGATCAGCCAGGAGGACGGTGCTGCCGTGGCCTATGCGCTGTGGAAGCTGCAGGAGCGCGGCCGCATGTTCGTTTACCCCGGCGAAACCCTGTACGCAGGCATGATCATCGGCATTCACTCGCGCGACAACGACCTCGTGGTCAACCCGATCAAAGGCAAGCAACTGACCAATGTGCGCGCTTCGGGCACGGACGAGGCGGTGCGCCTGGAGCCGGCGATCGAACTCACGCTGGAGAAGGCGGTCGAATTCATTGCCGACGACGAGCTCGTCGAAATCACCCCGAAATCAATCCGCCTGCGCAAGCGCCACCTGAAAGAGCACGAGCGTAAGCGCGCTTCACGCGCGCAAGCTGTCGCTTAGGGTTGTTGTCGTACAGGATCACCAGTTGCGCGCTGCGCGCGCCAACCGTGTTTTCCGCGCGGATGAAAGGCGCATCCGCACAGAAAACACGGTTATGGATAAAACCAAAGACGGCTTGGGGTTTTATGCAAAATCGTCGATTGCGCCCGGGTGTGCTGTTAATCCGTGGGCAATCGACGATCCGCGCGGACGGCTGCCGTCCGCGCAAGTTCGATCACGGTAGCTCGGTGTGTCCTGCTATGTCGAATCGATTGCCGTATTTAGACCTACCTTCTTTGCGCGCTGCGCGCGCCAACCTGACCTTGTCCTCGGCCGCGAGCGGCGCGGCGAGCGCCATGAGAACGGCAAAGCCCAGCGCCTGGAACAGTTTCCTTATCTTGGTCTCCCCAATAGGGTTTTGACTCGCTGCGCTGGCGGCAGCAAATCCATGCGCCGGCCGCTGGCGAAGCATATACCAGGCGTTGCGGACGCCCCGTCCCGCCATCGCGGCGCCAGCAGCTATACTCACGCTTCCTCGTCTTGTCCCGAGTTCACCATGCGTGCTTCGCAACGGCCGTGTCTTGTCCCGGCGCCTGAGGGCGAATGAAAGGCGTCGTCCTGCCGCTGGTGATTACGCTTGCGGTGCAAGCCGTCACTTACATGGCGATGATCGCGCCCTCAGTGATGGCGCCGGTGGCGGCGCCGGAGCTTGGCTTCTCTGCGCGCGGCATCGGCTGGTTCGTGGCGCTGGAATACTTTTTCGCCATGCTCTCGGGGCTCGTCTGCGGCGCCTTGATCGGACGCTTCGGTCCGGTGCGCGTATGCCAGATCTCCGTTTGCCTTGCTGCGGCGGGTCTAGCTGCCGGCACCGGCGCCGTGCTGCCGGCGGTGTTTGCCGCCGCGGGCCTGATCGGATCGGGTTACGGTCTGGTCAATCCGGTGAGCTCGCACGTCCTTGCCCGCTCGGCGCCGCCCGGCATGATGTCGCTGGTTTTTTCGATCAAGCAGACTGGCGTGCCGCTCGGAGGCGCACTCGCCGGCGTTCTGGTGCCGCCGCTGGTTCTGTACCTGAGCTGGCGCTGGGCCGCGGTAGTGGTCGCGCTGCTGTGCCTTTTGGTTGCGCTCGCGATCCAGCCGGTACGCGCCGCCGATGCCGCCGCCCAAGGGGGCAGCGCAAGCGATTCTTCGGCCGGCTACTTCGCGCCTCTGGGCATGGTGTTCGCCGATCCGCCGGTGCTCGAGGTGGCCATCGTTTCGATGATCTTCGGCGCCATGCAGCTTGCGCTCGTCACCTACTTCGTTTCCTATCTGAACCTGGAGCTGGGATTCGGCCTGGTTGCCGCCGGCTTGATCTATTCCTCGGCGCACGCGGCCGGAATCGTCGGGCGCATGGTATGGGGAGCGATCGCCGATCGCTGGTTGTCGCCGCGGACGACGCTCGGTCTTCTCGGCGTGATGATGGGGCTCTGCGGCGCGGCAGTGGCCGGTTTCAGCGCGGATTGGCCGCTCGCGGCGGTTATTTTGTCGAGCATGCTGTTAGGCGCGTCTGCGGTGGGCTGGAACGGAGTCTATCTGGCGGAGGTGGCGCGGCTCGCGCCCCGCGGCCAAGTGGGCGCGATCACCGGCGGCACGCAGTTCCTGACTTTCATCGGGGCTTTGGCGGCGCCGCCGCTGTTTGGCTTCGTTGTCGGGCTCGCCGGTGGCTATGGCAAGGCGTATTTCGTGTTCTGCCTGCTGCCCGCGCTGGCGGGCGCATACCTGCTCGCGCGAGCGCGTCGGGTCTGACCATGCGGACCTGGCCGGATAAACCGTTGCGGCATGCCTGCCGTTCCGTGTGGAGCCGCCGGTGCGCGAAGTAGTGATCCTTGTTCACGGGCTGTGGATGGGTGGCTGGACGATGCAGGGCCTGCGCCTCATGCTGCCATGAACTTGCGCACCAGGTGCTCTATGTCAAGAACGACACGCGTTTCAACGAATCCTTTGCCGCGACGGTGAAGCTGGCGCGGTTGTCGCGGGAGGAGCGCGACGCGCGCTTGACGCCTGACGCCCCGTAGCGGGAATTGTCGCGCGGTCCACCCGGGCGGCAACCTCTTTGCCGGCGCCGGTAACGACAGCGATTTTGTGTTCGAACCTGGATTCGGTCATCGGTTTCAGGTGAGCGGCAGCAGCACGCTTTTCTTGAACGCCTCGCGCTGGCTCAGGCGCTTGAACCAGGCTTCCACGTTGGGCAGGGACGGCCGCTCCATGTCGACGCCGAACCAGCGCCAGCTGATGGCGCCAAGTGGAATATCGCCGATGGTGAGCGCTCTGCCGGCGATGTAGTCGCTATCAGCGAGCGCGGCATCGAGGATTTTCAGGATCTCGCCGGCCTGCTTGCGGGCGGCCTTGATCTCTTCCATATTGCGCTTCTCCGGCGGCGTTCTCACCAGGCCCCAGAATACCGTGCGCATGGGCGGCCAGTACACGGTCGCGCACCAATCCATCCACTTGTCGCTTTGCGCGCGAACTGCCGGGTCTTCGGCCCACAGGGTGCCCTTGCCGTATTTCGCGCCGAGATAGCGCACGATGGCATTCGACTCCCAGATCACGGCGCCGCCGTCCTCGATCACCGGCACCAGGCCGTTGGGATTCATCTTGCGGTAATGCGGCTCGTTGACCACGCCGTACTGCATGCCGGCATCGATGCGCTCGTAGGGCATCTTGAGTTCTTCCAGGCACCAGATTACTTTCTGCACATTGACCGAGTTGTCGCGTCCCCAAAGCTTCAGCATTTTCGATTGCTCCTAGGTTGGACGAGCCGGAAGCAAACGGTTCGGCTCGCTTTGGAAAGTTCCATCTCTCGATTTCGACAAATTCGGGAGACCTATGCAAACCAAAAAAATGTTCCGCAATTAGGCCAACATTTGATTTGCACGTGCCTAAAAACCCACCGCCTGCCCGTCCCGGCGCGGGTCGGAGGCGCCGAGATAACCGTGTTCGAGCTTGTAGATCATCTGCGCGCTGCCGAAATCCAGATAACCCTCGACCAGTTCCACCACCTCATGGCCGCGGCGCTCCAGTTCCGCCAGCGTGTCCCTGGAAAATCCGGGCTCGACGTTGACGAGCAGGCCCTCGACCACGCGATAGCGCGGGCCGTCCGCGCAGGCCTGCGGGTTCTGCCCGTAGTCGGCGAGCCGCACCATGACTTGCACGTGGCCCTGCGGCTGCATGCTGCCGCCCATCACGCCGAAACTCATCAGCGGCTGCCCGTTCTTGGTGACGAAGCCGGGGATGATGGTCTGGAACGGGCGTTTGCCCGGCCCCACCTGGTTCGGATGACCCGCCTGCAAGGTGAACGTGGCGGCGCGATTTTGCAGGCTGACGCCCGTGCCCGGCACCACCACGCCCGAGCCGAAGCCCAGGGAATTGGACTGGATGAATGACACCATCATGCCGCTCGCATCGGCGGCGGTGAGATAGATGGTGCCGCCCTTCCCCGGCGTGCCGTGGTTGAAGTTCTGCGCGCGCTTCAGGTCGATCAACTTCACACGCGCGGCAAGATACGCCGGGTCGAGCAATTGCGCATTGCGTACCGTCATGTTCCGGGGATCGGACACATGGCGGTAGACGTCGGCGAACGCGACTTTCATCGCCTCGATCTGCAGGTGCAGGCTGTCGGCCGAATCAACCGGGTAGCGCGCCATATCGAAATGCTGCAGGATGCCCAGCGCCATCAGCGCGGCTATGCCCTGGCCGTTGGGCGGCAGCTCGTGCAGGGTATAGCCGCGGTAACCCTGCGCCAGCGGCTCGACCCAGTCCGAAGTGTGCGCGGCGAAATCGGCAGCGGTCATCAGCGCGCCATGCGCTTTCGCATGAGCGGCGATTACTTGCGCGATCTCGCCGCGGTAAAAGCCTTCGCCGCGGGTATTGGCGATCAGTTCCAGCGTCTTCGCCTGGTCGGGGAAGCTGAACTGTTCGCCCGGCAGCGGCGCGCGGCCGCCGGGCATGAACGCTTCGTTGAAGCCGGGCTGCGCTTGCAACTGTGGCTCCACCACCTGGTTGGCCCACTGCCTCGCGATGGTGGGCGAAACCATATAACCGTCGCGGGCGTAAGCGATGGCCGGTTCGAACAGCTCGGCGAACGGCAGTTTGCCGAAGCGTTCCGACAGCATCACCCAGGCAGAGACGCAACCGGGAACGGTCACGGTATTCCAGCCACGCTCCGGCATGGTCTTGTGCTGTTTGAAAAACTCCGGCGTCCAGGCGGCGGGCGAACGGCCGGAGGCATTCAAGCCGTGCAGTTTTTTCCCGTCCCAGACGATGGCGAAAGCGTCGCTGCCGATGCCGTTCGAAACCGGCTCGAGCACCGTCAGCGCGATCGCGGTAGCCAACGCCGCATCCATGGCGCTGCCGCCTTGTTGCAGCATGCGCAGCCCGGCTTGCGCCGCGAGCGGCTGCGTTGTCGCCACGACGTTGCGCGCGAGGATGGGTTTGCGGCAGGAGGCATAGGGAAACTGCCAGTCGAACGCGGGCATGCACTATGTCCTTAAATATTCTTGTGAGTGAAATGTTGACACATTCGGCGAGGAATTCGGGTTCGTATACGTCTCGCGAATTGGTTCAGTTGCGCTCGCGCAACTGAACCAATTCGCGAGAAAAGGGATGCATAATCGAACGAAACTGATTGCTTCCGCCTTGTTCGGGTCGATAGTTACAAAACCGCGCTTGCGTGCTCAAGTCTTCGCCGCCACGGCGAGCGCCTGATCCAGGTCCCAGAGGATATCGTCGATTTCCTCCAGTCCGACCGAGATGCGGACCATGTTGGGCGCGACGCCGGCCGTGATCTGTTCCTCCTCCGACAACTGGCGGTGAAATGGCTCGGCCGGTACCAGTTGGCCGACAGCCCCACCACGGCGATGACGCGGTTCTCGTGCAGGATGCGGCGCAGAGTCTGGATGTCGTGTGCCATGAGCAGGGTTCGGGATGCGGTCGAAGCGGGCAGCATGCAGTGGAGCGCAGATCGCGATGGACCCAGTCTAGCAAGATTTCCGGAGGAAATGGGAAACGCGCAGACGCAGGGCCAAGATAGGCAACCCTTCCAGGCGACGAAATGCCGCGCGGGGGACATTTCCGATCACCATCCTGAGCGACACGCTCGTGTCGGAGGCGAGGCGCCTTCCGAGCGAAAACAAGCTGTACGCGCTGCCGCTGGTGGATGATGGTAGACTGCGCGGTCTGGTGACAGGGGCCAACTTGCTGCGCCTTGTCTCGGTGCTTGGGAACGGCGCAGCGGCGCGACTCTGGCGCCGGTGAAACTCGGTCCCGGCGTGCTCGGCCGGATCGCCGACGCGGTCGAGACGCAGCGACCGGCGCTGGCCGCTTGAGGGCATAGCGCATAATGAAAAGTGGAGCGAATTCATGAAGCTGCCATTGGTGGTAGCAATCACCGGCGCCACGGGCGTGATTTACGGCGTCGAAATGCTGCGTGTGCTCAAGAACCTTGGACAGGAAACGCACCTTATCCTGAGCAAGGCCGCGGGCATGAACCTCACCCTCGAAACCGATTGCGACATCGACCAGGTCAGAGGCCTGGCGGATGTGGTGTACAGCAATAAGGACGTCTGCGCGGCCGTTGCCAGCGGCTCGTTTCGCACGCGCGGCATGATCGTCGCGCCATGCACGGTGAAGACACTTTCGGCCATCGCCAATTCCTTCACCTACAACCTGATCGTACGGGCGGCCGACGTCACGCTCAAGGAGCGCCGGCCGCTGGTTCTCATGGTGCGCGAGACGCCTTTGCACAAGGGACACCTCGAGCTCATGGCGCGCGCGGCCGACTGCGGCGCGGTGATCCTGCCGCCGATGCCGGCTTTCTATCACAAGCCCGAATCGATCATGGATATCATCCACCATAGCATCGGCAAAGCGCTCGATCAGGTCGGGATCGAGCACAAGCTGTTCAAGCGCTGGGCCGGACACGGCAAGAACGAGCAAGGCAAGGAGTCGCTGCGCGCTGCCAAATGAGCCTGCACTGAACCGGCTGGCGCAACTGCACAAATTCGGGAGATAGAAGTTCCCAAAGCGAGCTGACCATCGCGTCCCCTGCATGCACCACGGCCTCGTCGGCATTTATGTGCATCGGGGCATAACGCGTCGCACCCGGTAGCCAGCGAACGAATTCTTCGCGGGTGCACCCCATTTCGCGTGAAGCGCGAATTCGTCAGCGTCCTCGGTCAAGTGCCATGCCCCCCGCGAATTCATCGCGCCGCGATGCGGCGCATGCCCTTAGCCGCCCGCAATCGGCGGCCAGATCGCAAGCTCGTCGTCCGCCGCGAGGGCATGCCCGGCGCGAGCCTGAGGAGGAACATCGACGCCATTGACCAGCACCAGATGGACCAGCTTGGATGGCAGCTTGCAGCGATCGATGACGCCCTGCACGGTGTCGCCGTCCGCCACGTTCAGGGCCAATTCGTTGCCCTTGCGCTTCTGGCCGTCCGCTTCGGGCGGAAGGTGATCGCTGAGCATGGCATACAATTTCAGGGTAATGCGCATGAAACTGTTACGGCTCGTCCGCTCTACGACTTCTTGAGCCCCCACGCAGACTGCGCCTGTGCGGTCGCGAGGTAGGCTTCCATCAGCGCGAGAGGATACTGCAGCAGACGGTCTTTCCAAGCGCCAAGCTTGACCCGCGACTGGACCAGCCCGCGCAACACGCCGACGTGCTCGGTGAGGCCGATGCTGTTTGCGCCGACGAGGACATCGCCGTCAAACTCGAGACGCAGAAAGCGGTAGTTGGCTTCGTCGCAGAGTTCGGCGTGCTCCCCGCCCGGTACGCCCTGCCATGCGCCGAACGAAGTCGAGACCAGTCCTAGCGTGTCGAGCACATTGATCTGGGTGACGCCGCGCAGGACCATCTTTTTTCCCGCCATGTTCATTCCGGCGCAATAGGCCTCGTCGGCGGCGTTGGGCTGGATGGCGCTGACGATGTGCTTGCCGGAGGCAAGGTCCAGCGCTTCGGCGCAATCGCCCGCGGCGTAGATGCCCTGCACATTGGTCTGGAGATACTCGTCGGTCAGGACGCCGT
This sequence comes from Pseudomonadota bacterium, assembly GCA_043805375.1. Taxonomy (GTDB): domain Bacteria; phylum Pseudomonadota; class Gammaproteobacteria; order Burkholderiales; family SG8-39; genus 2-12-FULL-64-23. The sequence goes on along the minus strand of JAZDIA010000083.1, from coordinate 12,246 downwards.
GCGCGCAGCTAACGCCGGAGGACTGCAGGAATCCGATGTTCGGCTTGACGCCTGTCGCGGAGATCACGAGGTCGGCATCGACCTTCATGCCATTGCTCAAACGGACACTGAGCGCATTCCCGTTCTTCCGTATGGCTTCCACGCGGCTGGAGGTATGAACCCTGACGCCTTTGCTTTCCACCCAACGTTTGATCATGCCGCCGGCGCCCACCCCCAGCATGCGCGGCACCACGCGATCGCCCATCTCGACCACGGTCAGCACGACGCCGCGGCTGGCCAGGGCCTGCATGATGATGCAGCCGATGAACCCGGCACCCATTTGCACGACCTTCGCCCCCGGTCTGGCGAGTCCCATGATTTTGCGTGCGTCAGCCAGGGTCCAGCAGGGATGCACGCCCGGCAGGTCGATGCCTTCAATGGAGGGGATGGCCGGACTCGACCCGGTGGCAATAAGCAAGCGGTCGAAGGCGAGCCTGGTGCCGTCATCGAGCAGGACGGCGCGCTTGTCCACCGATTTCGCCCGGCCGGTGCGAAGGGCAATTCGCTGCGAAGCGAAATGGTTTTTGCCCTTGCGCAGATAAGTGCCGTCTTCGCCGATGCTGCCCGAAAGCAGATAAGGAATCGCCATGCGCGAGTATGGCGGCTCCGGTTCGTCGCCGACAAGAACGATCTCGTCCCGCGGGGCGAGCTTGCGAATGGTCTCGGCCGCAATCACGCCGGCCGGCCCGTTGCCCAGAATCACATGTTTCATGGTTTCTCCACGAAAAAAAGGGCGGTCCCCCTGGAACCGCCCGAGTTCAACAATTCAGCGAGGGGATCGACGCCTCAAAGTCCCAATCGCGTCTTGGTCTCCTTCGTCAGACGGCCTTCCTTGTCCCAGCCGCGCACCTTGTAGTATTCCGGCAGCATCTTGTCGAGGCCGCTTACCAGCCCTTTTGCCGGGCCGGTTTTTGCGGGCTCGGTCAGCAGCCGCTTGGGCAGGGAATCGTCCTTGTCGGTGAAACCGGCGCGATTGTTGAAATCCCTTTCCATGTTCCAAACGCGCTCGCCGATCTTGCCCAGTTCTTCCAGCGTGAACTCGCTCGAACAGGCGGCCGCGAGTTGTGACGCCAGGTCGGCCAGCGTCCAGGCGAAGGTCGTGAACACGCATATACCAGTCGAATCGAACACCGCAGTCGTGTCCTGAAAGGCTTTGAGCAGGTCGGCCTTGCCTTCCGTGACCAGCGGGTCGGTCTTGACCGGAATGCCGAACACCTCGGAGGCCACGGTATAGCCGCGCAGGTGACACGCGCCACGGTTGGACGTGGCATAGGCCAGCCCCATGCCCTGGATGCCGCGCGAGTCATAGGCGGGGAATTCCTGGCCCTTGACGCTCATCGACAGATCGGGGTGCCCGTACTTGGCGGTGAGCCGCTTGGAGCCTTGCGCGATCTCCTTGCCGAAGCCTTCGCCCTTGACGGTGATTTCCACGAAATGGGTCAGGGCTTCGGCGGAACCGAACTTGGCGTCGATGCCGAGCTGCTCCTTGGTCAGCACTCCCATACCGTAGAGCTCCATCACGGCGCCGACGGTGGCGCCAAACGAAATCGGGTCCATGCCGTCTTCATTGCAGATGAAATTGGCGAAAGTCAGCGCCTCGAGGTCGTTGACGCCGTTGGCGGCGCCCAGCGCCCATGCGGATTCATATTCCAGGCCGCCGGACGCGCCCCAATACTGCGGCCGGTTCTGCACCGTGTAATGTTTTTCGTCGATTTTTGAAATTCGCCCGCAGGCAATGGTGCAGCCGAAGCAGGCCTGATTGGTGACCAGGTTGGCCTTGCCGTCCGTCTTGCGCGGCTCGCGCATCGCCTCCGCGGAAATGTCCTTCGCGCCCTCGAACTGGACGTCGCGGTGATTACGCGTCGGCAGCGCGCCCATGGTGTTGATCACGTTCATCAGCACCTGGGTGCCATGGGTAGGCAGGCCCTGGCCGGTGACGGCGTTGTCGTGCAGCACTTTCTTCGCCGCCGTGGTCGCCCGCATGAAGGCCTTGAAATCGCGAATGTTGCTGACTCCCAGCGTGCCGCGCACCGCGATCGCCTTCAGGTTCTTGCTGCCCATCACCGTGCCGACGCCGGAGCGCCCGGCCGCGCGATGCAGGTCGTTGATGACGCCGGCATAGAGGCAGCCCGTTTCCCCCGCGCGTCCGATGCTGCTCACGCGCATCTGCGGATCCTGGTGCTTGGCCTTGATCGCCGGTTCGGTCTCCCACACCGATTTGCCCCAGATGAAGGCCGCGTCGTGGAGTTCCGCCTTGTCGTTTTCAATTATGAGGTATACCGGTTTGGCCGACTTGCCCTCGAAAATGATCATGTCCCAGCCGGCCATTCTCAGCTCGGCGCCCCAGTAGCCGCCCGAGTTGGAGCAGGCAATCGCTCCGGTGAGGGCGCCCTTGGTGATCACCGAATAGCGTCCGCCGGTGGAAGCCATGGTTCCGGTAAGCGGGCCCGTGGCCCAGATGATCTTGTTGTCGGGAGACAACGGATCGACCTTCGCATCGACTTCCTCGACGAAGTACTTGGTCGCAAGACCGCGCTGGCCGATGTAGTCGCGCGCCCATTTCATGTTGAGCGGTTCGGACTTGCAGGCGCCGGCAGTCAGGTTGACGCGGAGTATTTTTCCAGCCCATGCCATGATCGTTCTCCTTAAGCAGAAGCTTGGTTATCGAGTTTGCCGGCCCATTGCTTCATGCGCCCAAAACCGGTCCAGTCGGCATCGACGTAGGTGATTGCGGCGGTGGGACAGGCCGTTACGCAGGCCGGATCGTCGCCGCAGAGGTCGCACTTCTGCACCTTGCCCGTGTCCTGAACATAGTTGACCGTGCCGAAGGGGCAGGCGATGGTGCACACCCTGCAACCCACGCAAACGTCGTCCATCACCACCTTTGCGCCCGTGGCCGCATCGAGCTTGATCGCTTCGACCGGGCAGGCGTGCAGGCACCAGGCCTCGGCGCACTGGGTGCAGGTATAGGGCACTTTGCGGCCGGCCTCGTAGAAATCGAACACCTTGATGCGCGACTTGGCCGGATTGAAAACGCCATAGTTGTCGTAACTGCAGGCCATCTCGCACTGCAAACACCCCGTGCACTTGTCGGGATTGATGTGTAGTGATTTCTGCATCGCTCGTCTCCTCGAAGCTAAGGGTAACTCGATCTTGCGAACCTGCGGCCGCTTACCGCAGCGACGTTACGAGCCGCCGCATGGATATGCATGCGCGTTCATATTAGAGAAGAAACTGCGGCAACAAAAGAAAAATTTATCCGGGCGGAAAAATCCCGCGCCGGGCGCGGCTCCAGCCTGCCGGGAGAAGACTGCATCAGGCGCCTGTTCCGTGGTCGCGGCCGCTTTCCGTACCGGAAAACCCCATCCCGCCAGCCGCTGTTGCGGCGCGGCAACAGCCGCGCGCAGACGGGCGCTAACGCTTGCCCAAGTCCGTCACTTCGCCCTTGATCTGGGTCGATTTGCCGCGAAACAGCGCCACCAGTTCGCCCTTCTGGTTTTCGACGCGGATGTCGTACACGCCGTTGCGGCCCTCCAGCCCCTGTTCCCGGCCGCTCGCGGTGAGCACCTCGCCGACGTAGGCCGGGCGCATGTACTCGATCAGGCAGGTGATTGCGACCGCGTTCTTGTTGTGGCTGTTGCAGGCATAGGCGAAGGTCGAGTCGGCAAGCGTGAAGATGAGTCCGCCATGACAGGTGTTGTGAACGTTCGCCATGTCCTCGCGAATCGCCATCTGCATGCTCGCCAAACCCGGGCCCACCTTGAGCAGCTTCATGCCCAGGGCGAGCGAAGCGCGGTCGCGCGTGTACATCGCCGCGGCGGCTGCTTTGGCCAGTTGTTGCGCTGTCTTGTGCATGTTCAGTCCGAATTTTCAGCTCGGTCCGGTCGGAACCAAGCAAACTCGTTGGTTCATGCTTCCCTCATCTCCCGATTTTGGCAAAATCGGGAGACCTATTGGAAACCAAAAGAACGGCAAATCGAGATTCCTGAGCATACACCAACAGCAGTAAGATGAGCCTTTGCGCAGGCGCTTCCCTCATGCTCGAAGTTTATTCCATCGACGGCCTCACCCCGGTCGTCCATCCCGACACCTATGTTCATCCCAGTGCGCTGCCGATCGGCGACGTGCACGTGGGCTCCGGCGTGTACATCGGACCCTCGGCCAGCCTGCGCGAGACGGTGGCGCAGACCGAGGCCGAGCCCGGCCGCAAGCGCCTGGCGCTGGAGGAAGTGCTGCCTCTGTCGGTGTGCAAGAACAGGAACGCCGGCGCCTGAAGGAGCAACCCCGACCATGCAACCCAGATCGCAATGAGCCATCCTTCCATAGGCGAAATCAACGCCGCGTTTGCCGCGCGCCTGCGCGCTGGGGAAACCCTGCTCGGCGCCATCATCGCGCTTCCCTGCCCGGAGGTGGCGGAGATGTTTTCGCGCGCCGGCTTCGACTGGCTGTTCATCGACACCGAGCATGCGCCGCTCGATGTGCTCGCGGCGCAATGCCTGCTGCAGGCGGCGCGCTGCCCCTGCCTGGTGCGGGTGCCTGCAGGCGAAGAAGCCGTGATCAAGAAGGCGCTCGACATCGGCGCGGCCGGCGTGATCGTGCCGCAGGTGAACACCGCCGCCGATGCCGAACGCATCGTGCGCTACTGCAAATATCCGCCGCGCGGCAGCCGCGGCGTCGGCATCGTGCGCGCGCAGGGCTACGGCCTGGATTTCCAGGAATACGTCGCGAGCGCCAATGACCATGTCATCGTCATGCTGCAGATCGAGCATATCGACGCGGTCGCCAACATCGAGTCCATCGTGCGCGTGCCCGGCGTGGATGCGCTGATGATCGGACCCTATGACTTGTCCGGCACCATGGGCAAGCCGGGCCGCGTGAACGACCCCGAGGTCGAGCAGGCGATGGAGACCGTGCGCAAGGCATGCGCGGCTGCGGGCATGAAGCTCGGCATATTCACGGCCACCGCCGAGGGCATGAAACCTTATATCCAGAAGGGCTACACCCTGCCGATCGCCGGCATGGATTCGATGCTGCTGGCCGCGGCGGCGAAGAACATCGTGCGCGAGTTGAAGGGCTAGGACGCGCAAGCGCAAGCTACCCGACCGCGTCGTTCCCGCGGTTCAAAATTCCTATTTTCTTCGAAGAGGCGAGTTGCAATGTCCTACGAAAACATCCTGGTTGAAACCCGCGGCCGCGTCGGCCTGATCACCCTTGACCGTCCCAAGGCGCTGAACGCGCTCAACGATGCGCTGATGGACGAGTTGGGCAAGGCGCTGGCGCAATTCGACGCCGACGAGAACATCGGCTGCATGGTGATCACCGGCGGCGGCAAGGTCTTTGCCGCCGGCGCCGACATCGGCGCGATGAAGGACTGGAGCTACATGGATGTGTACAAGAGCGAGTACATCACGCGCAACTGGGAGCGCATCCGCTCGGTGAGGAAGCCGGTGATCGCGGCGGTGGCGGGCTATGCGCTCGGCGGCGGCTGCGAGCTTTCCATGATGTGCGATTTCATCATCGCCGCCGAGACCGCGAAATTCGGCCAGCCCGAGATCAAGCTCGGCATTATTCCCGGCGCCGGCGGCACGCAGCGCCTGCCGCGCGCGGTGTCCAAGGCCAAGGCCATGGATCTGGTTCTTACCGGCCGCATGATGGACGCCGCCGAAGCCGAGCGCGCCGGGCTGGTGGCGCGCGTGGTGGCGGCGGACAAGTTGCTCGACGAAGCGCTCGCCGCCGCCAACCAGATCGGCGCGTACTCGCTGCCGGTGGTGATGGCGGCCAAGGAAGCGGTCAACCGCGCCTACGAGAGCACGCTCAGCGAGGGCATCCTGTTCGAGCGGCGCGTGTTTCATTCGCTGTTCGCCACCGAAGACCAGAAGGAAGGCATGGCCGCGTTCGTAGAGAGGCGCAAGCCGGAGTTCAAGCACAAGTGAGCCGCTTCGGCCTTGAGCACGGCGAACAACGCGGAGGTTGCCGACACCTGCCTGAAGTTGTTCCGCGAGAAGGGGTACGTGATTTTCTCGTGACGCGGGATGTTCAGGGCAGGAACCGGGGTCTGGTCTTGCATTGGAGCATCATTGCAAGACCTGACCCCGGTTCGCGGTTCGAAAAAACCGCGTGACTCAGACCGGCGGGGTCGAGCCGTAATCGGGAGGCACGCCCCGGCCTTTGGCCCGCGCCAGGCACGCTTCGACGGAATCGAGCAACTGCTCGTGCGTCACCGGTTTGGTAAGGAAATCCGCAGCGCCCAGCTCGACCGCCTTGGCCATGGTGTCGCCATCGCTGCGGCCGGAGAGCAGTATCACCGGAATCGAAGCGGTTGCCGGCTCCGCGCGCAGCAGCGACAGCAATTCGAAACCATCCAGAAACGGCATGTTGACATCGGAGACGATCAGGTCCGGCCTTTGCGCGAGCAGCGCCCGGCCGCCCGCAACGCCGTCCTCGGCGATCTGCACCTGGTAGCCCGCCGCCGACAGATGAATTCGCAGCAGGTCGCGAAAGTTGACGTCATCGTCGATGATGAGAATGCGAGATTTGCCGCCGCTTGGCATACGCTGACTTCGGCCGATCCATTTCAGAAAATTACATTCTAATGCAGTATATCGCGCGGCCGGTTGATTATTCGCAAGCGCCGGCAAATGACAGCGCCGGCAAACGAAGCGTCGGCAAACGAAGCGTCGGCAAATGAAGCGGCCGGGAAAGACTTTGCGCGGCGCTTCAGCCGAGGGAAATCAGTGCGGGCGAGAAGGTGCAGGGTGGCATGCATGGGGGATTCTCCCAGAGGTCTTGCCAGATCGGTCGTTGCTTTCCCGCAATTGCTTGCAAACGGGTCGAAAAAGAAGGAAGGTCAACGGGAAACGGTGACCAAAGATACGGTACCCTATCGCGTTTCGAGCCGTGGCGCCACGCGCCGGCTTCATTTCGGGCAACATGGAAAAAGTACGCGTATCCAAGCTGATGTCGCAACAAGGGCTGTGTTCGCGCCGTGAGGCCGACAGCTACATCGAGCGCGGCTGGGTATTCGTGGACGGCGAACGGGTTACCGAGCTCGGCACGCGTATCGATCCCGGGAGCAAGATTACGCTGAACAAGGCTGCGCAGGCGAGCCGGCTCGCCCGCGTGACCATATTGCTGCACAAGCCCGTCGGATACGTGTCGTCGCAGGCCGAGCCGGGCTACCGCCCGGCGGTGAGCCTGATCGATGCCGAATCGCGTTTTATCGGTGACCGCGCGCGCGAGCGCTTCACCCCGATGCACTTGAAGGGCCTCGCCCCGGCCGGGCGGCTCGACATCGACTCGCAGGGCTTGCTCGTGCTTACGCAAGATGGGCGCATCGCCAAACAGTTGATCGGCGAGAACTCCGCGATCGAGAAGGAATATCTGGTGCGCGTGAAGGCAAGCCTGTCGAAGGCCGGCCTGGCCCTGTTGCGTCACGGGCTGTCGTTGGATGGGGAGGCGCTGCGGCCGGCGCAGGTGGACTGGCTGAATCAGGATCAGTTGCGCTTCATTCTGCGCCAGGGCAAGAAGCGCCAGATTCGGCGCATGTGCGAGCTGGTCGGCCTCGAAGTGGTCGGGCTGAAGCGCATCCGCATCGGCAAGGTGAAGCTGGGCGATCTCCCCCCCGGTCAATGGCGCTATCTGCGCAGCGACGAGGTGTTCTAGGCCTGCGGAATAATCGCGGCCCGGATCAGCCGCGCGCCAACCGTATTTTCCGTACGGATGAAAAGCGCATCCGCACGGAAAATGCGGTTATGTGTAAGAACAAGGACGGCCCAGGTTTGATTCATCGCGCAATCGGCGCTCCGCGCGGCCGTTTGTTGCGCTCGCGCAACAAACATCGCTACTCTGCAACAAGGGGCGCGCGCGCCTTGCGCGCAGAGTGAAAACTCAGAGTGAAAACAAGTAGCTTGACTGGGGCTGTTCGGTGGGTTATGGTTCATTCATTCCACGCCAAAAGGGGGGTGTTTCATGCCCGAAACACGTCGGTCGGGGGGTGTCCTTCCAGCGCGGTTGGCAAAGGCCTTGATGCGCCAGGGGATATGTTGTATAAGCTGTGAAAACCTAGGCTTGGAGTGTAATTCTAATGTGTTACGATAAAAAGAACATCTGGGCCCGCGTTGGCGTGGCCGCGTTGGCGGCGTCGTTCACGGCGTCGTTCAGTTTGCTCGCGCTGGCCCAGCAGCGGCCGGATGCGGGCACCATCATCGAGCAGCAGCGGGAGCGGGTGCGGATTCCTGCAGCGGAACCGCAGGTGTTGCCGGAGGCCCAGCCTGCTCGTCCCGCGATGTCCGCGTCCCCGACGCTGCGCGTCACGGTCACCGCGTTTCGCGTCTCGGGCAACACGGCGATTGCGGAGGCCGAACTTCTCGCGGCTGTCCAGGAATTCGTCGGCAAGGATCTCGATTTCGAAGGCCTGAACGAAGCGGCGAGCCGCATCCAGCGGTTGTACCGCAAGCGCGGATATTTTCTCGCGGTGAGTTACCTGCCGCAGCAGGAGATCCAGAACGGCGTAGTCGAGATCGTGGTGCTGGAGGGGACCATTGGAAATGTCGTGCTGGAGATCCCGGAGCATGCGCGTCTGAGAGAATCGCTTCCTCGCGGCATCCTCGACGCCTACCTCAAGCCGGGGTCGCTGATCACCGAAACGGGGCTCGAGCGGCCGCTGCTGCTGATCAACGACCTGGCGGGGGTCAGCGTGACCTCCACCCTCGGCCCGAGCGAGCGCGCGGTCGGCGCCGCGGACCTCAAGGTGAAACTCGCGGAGGAACCGCGCGTGAACGGCTATGTGGATGCCGACAACGGCGGCAACCGTTTCACCGGCGAATTCCGCGTCGGCGTCAACCTCAACGCGACCAACCTCGCCGGGTACGGCGACCTGCTCAGCTTCCGCACCTTCATCAGCGACGAGAACATGAAATTCGGTCGCGTTGCCTACGTCGTGCCGGTGGGCTATTACGGCACCCGGGTCGGGTTGAGCTATACCGCGTTCGATTACAAGCTGGCCAAGGACTTTGCCGCGCTGGAAGCGCACGGCAAGGGCGAGGTCGCGACCCTCTACGCGCTGCACCCGTTCGTGCGCACGCGCAATGCCAATTTTCTGGTCCAGGGCGCCTTCGAAACCAAGAATCTCAAGGACTACATTGACAGCACCCAGTCGATCGAAGAGCGCAAGATCGAGTCCGGCAAGCTCGGTGCGATCGGCGATTTTCGTGACGGCCTGCTTAGCGGCGGGCTCAACTCCTACTCGCTGACCTATACCGCGGGCAAGCTCGCCTTGTCGCCCACGGGTGTGTTGTTGGCCGACCAGACGGCCGGCACCGGTTTGTTCACCGACGGTCGCTTCAGCAAGACCAATGGCGATTACCGGCGCTTGCAGCGGATCAGCAAGGACTGGAACCTGCTCGTCTCCTTCAGCGGACAGGTTGCGAGCAAGAACCTGGCGAGCGCGGAGAAGTTCTCCCTCGGCGGCCCCAACGGCGTTCGCGCCTATCCGGTCGGCGAGGGCACGGGAGACAGCGGCTATCTGTTTTCCGCCGAGCTGCGCTACCTCGTGCCGAAGTTCAAGGTTCTGCGGGGGGACGTGACGCTATCGGCGTTCTACGACCAGGGCGACGTCAAATCCAACGAGGAACCGCTCCTGACGAACGCGGCGAACATGCGCGGGCTGGCGGGCTACGGGCTCGGCCTGGCTCTGGGACGGGAAGGCAGTTTCCTCGTCAAGACCAGCGTCGCCTTCCGCGCCGAAACCGAGCGCGCGCAATCCGACGGCGCCGGACGCGATCCCAGAATCTGGCTTCAGGCCATCAAGTGGTTCTGAGGCGGCGTAGCCGAGCGGCGTTCCATGGTTTCTGCGGAAAAGCGTGAATTGTTTCACGGACGCGGGTCGCGTCGAGGTTCATGCTGTTGCAGGTCAGGCCGCGCTCCACGCGGCATCCAGGCAAACAATTGTTGTCAAGGTGGCGCGCCATGATGGCGCGCCGGTAACGGGGTGATCTCATGAACCAATACGCCAGCCAAAATCCGAATGTCGAACTCGATCTCCAGCGTGGCGAGGGGGCCGATGCCGGTCTCACCCGACAGCGCCGGCGCGCCGCGTCGCGGCGCCCGGAGATGACGGGCATTCCCCGGCTCCGCCACGCGGTCCTTGAGGTTCGCCGCGCGCTTATGCCCTCGGGCGCCGTCATCGGATTGGCCGCGCTGCTGTTGGGCGCGTCGCAGCTTGCCTTCGCGCTGCCCACCGGCGAGCAGGTCGCGGCCGGCACGGCCAGCGTCTCCCGGCCCAACGCCCAGACGCTGCAAGTGAACCAGGCGTCGCAGAAAGCCATTCTCAACTGGAACTCGTTCTCCATCGGCGCGAGCGAAGCAGTCAACTTCCTGCAGCCGGGCGCATCGGCCGTCGCGCTCAACCGCGTGCTCGGCAACAATCCCTCCGAAATCTTCGGTCACCTCACGGCCAATGGGCAGATCTTCCTCGTCAACCCGAGCGGCGTGCTGTTCGGGCGCGGCGCGAGCGTCGACGTGGGCGGCATCGCCGCCACGACACTCGGCATCAGCAATAGCGACTTCCTTGCCGGCAACTACGTGTTCACGAACGGCGGCAGCGCCGGCAGCGTGGTGAACCAGGGGACCATCTCCGTCCCCAGCGGCTATGCCGCGCTCATCGGCCCCTCGGTGACCAACGAAGGACTGATTGCCGCGCGCCTGGGTAGCGTTGCGCTCGCCGCGGGCGATCGCGTGGCCGTGGACATGATCGGCGACGGACTCATCAGCGTGCGCGTCGATCAGGCCGCGTTGAATGCCGCGGCGATCAACAAGGGCACCATCCAGGCCGATGGCGGCAACGTGATTTTGACCGCGCGCTCGGCCAATGCTTTGCTGGACACGGTGATAAACAACGAAGGCACGATCCGGGCGCAGTCGTTGGTCGAAAAGAACGGGTCGATTTTCCTCGATGGTGGCAATGCGGGTGTGGTGAGCGTGAGCGGTGCGCTGGATGCGTCGGGCACACAAGCTGGCGCGCGCGGTGGCGTGGTCAACCTGTCGGGAGAATATGTCGCCAACGCCGGAACTATCCGTGCTGATGGTTCGTCGGGCGCAGCAGCAGGGCAGATAACGATCGACTCCACGAATGCAACCTTGCTGACGTCCAACAGCGTGACGGCGGCCAACGGAACGGGCGAAAACTCTAATGGCGGCAATATTCTCATTGCCTCTGCGGGGAAAACCATCGTACGGCCCGATGCGACGCTAGAAGCGAAAGGCGGAACAACAGGCGACGGTGGATACATCAAGATCGGTACCGGAAACGATACGGTCTTTTTCGAGACGACGAAGGTGGATGCCTCCGCGCCTGGTGGGAAGGCCGGCGTACTCCACATCGATCCGCTTGATCTGACCATCACAGATGCTGCGGCATTGGGAGGGGATCAGGATCTGATTTTACCGGCGATAAGCTTCGCAACCGCGGACACTGCACTCAATACAGTTTCGCGCGGGTCGCTCGAGGCGGTTATCAATACCGTCAACATCGTTCTGGAAGCCAAGAACACTATCACCGTTAATAATATGGCGGGTGATCTCATCAATCTTCTTTCAACGGTAGGATCAATAACCCTCCGAACCCGCAACAACTCCGGCCTGGGTGGTGGAGAAACGTCGACGGGAGGCATCACGTTTCTTGACACTGCTGATGAATTACGCACTGCCGGAGGAGCGATTACGATCGAAGCCGGATACAGCGCAGCCGGTACAGTGGTGGGCACGGCTACTTCAGACGCGAGCCTGGGTAAACTCACCTCCACTAACGGCGCCATTACTGTTTCCGCTTCCCGCAACGTAACTCTCAATAATGCCGTCAATGCTGGCGCAGGTACGGTTGTTAACTTGAATTTCGGTCAAGCGGGCGCTGGCGGAACGCTGACCATCCCTGCTGCCGCAACGATCACGACTGGCACGAACACAGCGAGCGTAGCCGGTCACGCCGTAGGCACTGACGTGATCAATTTCACGCGTGATGCGGACATGACGCTGAATAATACTACCTTGACTAATAATACGACAGGCCAAGTATTTAATCTTACTAACATCGACTCGGTCATCCTCACTGGTGGGGCGGGCGCCAATATCATCAACGCAAGCTTGTTTACCGGTCCGGTGACCATCACGGGTGCGGGCGGTGCGGACGTTCTGATCGGTGGCAACGGCGCC
>JAZDIA010000082.1:0-3238 GCA_043805375.1 Pseudomonadota bacterium | reverse complement strand
TTCGTCGGTGTTGCACACGAGATACTTGGGACCGGCGTACTGCTTGGGCATGAAGCTCCATTTAAGCCCCGCCGGAAAGCCCGCGCCGCCGCGGCCGCGCAGCCCCGATTTCTTGACTTCGGCGATCACCGCGTCGGGCGTCATTTTCTCGCTGAATATCTTTTTCAGCGCGGCATAGCCGCCGCGCGCCTCATAATCCTTGAGGTGCCAGTTCGAGCCGTCCAGGCCCTTCATCAGGATAGCGTCGGGACCGTAGTCGAGCATCACTTCAACTCCGAAAGCAGTTGATCCAGCTTGTCGTTCGACATGGAGCAGCACATGCGCTTGTTGTTCACCAGCAGCACCGGCGCATCGCCGCAAGCGCCCATGCATTCGCCCTCTTTCAGCGTGAAGCGGCCATCGGCCGTGGTCTCGTTGAACCCCACCCCAAGGCAATTCTTCAGGTGCTCCGCGGCCTCGACACCGCCGGAGAGCGCGCACGACAGGTTGGTGCAGACGGTGACCTTGTGTTTGCCTACGGGCGCGAGGTCGTACATGTTGTAGAAGCTCGCCACCTCGTACACGGCGATTGGCGCCATGCCCAGGTAGCGCGCAACGTAGTCCATGGTCTCGGTCGAGAGCCAGCCCTTCTCGACCTGCGCGATGGCGAGCGCCGCGACCACCGCCGATTGCTTCTGCTCGGCCGGAAATTTGGCGATCTCGCGATCGATTTTTTTCAGTGATTCTGCGCTCAGCATGTCATCCACCGGAACTCATTTTACCGATCACCTGTCGATCTCCCCGAATACGAAGTCCAGGGAGCCGATGATGGCGACCACGTCGGCGATCATGTGGCCGGGTGCCATCTCTCTCAATCCCTGCAGATGCGCGAAGCCGGCGCCGCGGATCTTCACGCGGTAGGGCTTGTTCGCCCCGTCCGACACCAGGTAAATGCCGAACTCGCCCTTGGGGTGCTCGACCGCGGCATATACTTCGCCGGCGGGAACGCGAAAACCCTCGGTGAAGAGCTTGAAGTGATGAATCAGCTCTTCCATGCTGCCTTTCATGCCGGCGCGGGCCGGCGGCGCCACCTTGTGGTTGTCGACGATCACCGGACCGGGGTTGGCGCGCAGCCACCGGATACACTGGCGGATGATGCGATTCGACTGCCGCAGTTCCTCCACCCGCACCAGGTAGCGGTCGTAAGTGTCGCCGTTCACGCCGACCGGAATGTCGAAGTCCATGCGATCGTAGACTTCGTAGGGTTGTTTCTTTCTCAGGTCCCAGGCGACCCCCGAGCCGCGCAGCATGACGCCCGTAAATCCGAGTGCAAGGGCACGCTCCGGCGCGATCACGCCTATGCCCACCGTGCGCTGTTTCCAGATGCGGTTTTCCGTAAGCAGCGTTTCGTATTCGTCCACGCGCGCCGGGAAACGCTCGGTGAAATCCTCGATGAAGTCGAGCAGGCTGCCCGAGCGGCTATCGTTCATCTTCGCCACCGCCTTGGCGCCGTGGATCTTGGACGCGGCGTACTTCGGCATGACGTCGGGCAGATCGCGATACACGCCTCCCGGGCGATAATAGCCCGCATGCACCCGCGCCCCAGATACCGCCTCGTACACGTCGAACAGGTCCTCGCGTTCGCGAAAGCAATACAGAAAAATGGTCATCGCGCCGATGTCGAGGCCATGGGCGCCGAGGAACAGCAGATGGCTCAGGATGCGGGTGATTTCGTCGAACATGACGCGGATGTATTGGGCGCGCTCTGGCACCTGGACGCCGAGCAGGCGCTCGACCGCCAGGCAATAGGCGTGCTCGTTCGCCATTACCGAGAAGTAGTCCAGCCGGTCCATGTAGGGCAGCGACTGGATATAGGTCTTGTTCTCCGCCAGTTTCTCGGTCGCCCGGTGCAGCATGCCAATATGGGCGTCGGCGCGCTGGACCACTTCGCCGTCCATTTCCAGCACCAGGCGCAATACGCCGTGCGCCGCTGGATGCTGCGGCCCGAAGTTCATCGTGTAATTGCGGATCTCAACCATGGCCAAGATCCCCGTACTGCTCTTCGCGGATGATGCGCGGCGTGACCTCGCGCGGCTCAATGGTCACGGGCTCGTAGATGACACGCATTTGCTGCGGGTCATAACGCATCTCGACGTGGCCCAACAGCGGAAAGTCCTTGCGGAACGGATGGCCGATAAAACCGTAGTCGGTGAGAATGCGGCGCAAGTCTGGATGGCCGGAGAACACGATGCCGAAGAGGTCGAACGCCTCGCGCTCGTACCAGTTGGCGCCGGGCCAGATGCCGGTGAGCGTGTCCACCACCGGGAAATCGTCGTCCGGGGCGAACACCCGCAGCCGCACCCGCCAGTTATGCTCGATCGAGAGCAACTGCGAGGTGGCCGCGAAGCGCGCGCCCTTCCAGGGCCCGCCGGAGGGCGGAACAGGGGCCCCTTCAGGGGATGTGACCCCCGAGGCGGAAGCAGCGCCTGCGCCCGACGGGCCTGCGCCAGACTCGCGGTCGGTCGCATCCCGCAAGCGGGAGCCCTGCTCCCTGCTCGCAGGCGCACCCTCGCCATAGGCAGAATAGTCGACGCCGCACAGGTCCATCAGCTGGGCGAAGCCGAGGCTGGCGTCGTCGTGCAGCGTCCGCGCCGCGGCGACGTAGTCCGCCGCATTCACCACCACGGTGATTTCGCCCAGCGCCTGGGTGAGGCTGACGATGCGGCTGCCGAGCGCGGCTTCGAGATTGTTCTTGAGTTGTTCTAGCTTACCGGCCATTGAGCGAGCGATCGTATGTGCGGGCGTTAGCGTGCGATTGTTTAAGCGAAAATTACCGGGCGATGATCTGAGCGAGAATTAGCGAGCGATCGTATTTGTGCGTTTGATCTTGTTCTGCAACTGGATGATGCCGTAGATCAGGGCCTCGGCGGTGGGAGGACAGCCGGGCACGTAGATGTCCACCGGCACGATGCGGTCGCAGCCGCGCACCACCGAATAGGAATAATGATAGTAACCGCCGCCGTTAGCGCAGGAGCCCATCGAGATCACCCAGCGCGGCTCCGCCATCTGGTCGTAGACTTTGCGCAGCGCCGGCGCCATCTTGTTGCACAGCGTGCCGGCGACGATCATCACGTCCGCCTGGCGCGGGCTGGGGCGAAATACGATGCCGAAGCGGTCAAGATCGTAGCGCGCGGCGCCCGAATGCATCATTTCGATCGCGCAGCAGGCAAGGCCGAAAGTCATCGGCCACATCGACCCG
>JAZDIA010000081.1:0-19997 GCA_043805375.1 Pseudomonadota bacterium | reverse complement strand
AGGTTCACCGGCAGTTGCAAGGCTACTCATTAGAAGCAATGCAAGAGCAGGCAAACGAGAGACAGTTGTCATTTGTGGCTCCCCTGAATTGTGTCTGAACAAAAGGCTCGCTTTGCGGGTCGTCGGAATGCGCTCTAACGTCATGCTGTGCGGCGGGCCGCCGCGATGCCAAGAAATGGTACGTCGCTTCCGGCCCGTCCGCACCAGCTAAAGTTAGCCGTCTTTCTCATGGGATCTCAACTTCCGTGTAGCTCCCTTCGGAAGCAGCGTCAACTGCACCAACAACCTCAGCAACAGCGCGCTGGATGCGTGGCCAGCTCGGCGTAGAAAGCACGACAATGGCGATGCGCCGAGACTTCAGGTTGTGTCGATACTTGAGGTTCGAGTCCGTCGTAACGAGTACCTCGAAGCCTTGCTTTTCGGCTGCGTCGAGTAACTCGCCGTTCTTCAGCCTCGACCAGTCGCGCTCGTAGGCGGTCGTCACTTCGTGGTGCGTCAGCGACTGCCGCAGCGGGACAGGGGTGCCTTGGTCGAAAAGTACGCGCACTTAGGCGGGAGCCAATGCACTCCGCGCGGCATGCTCCAGGACCGTGCGGACCTGCTCCAGCGTCACGCCGGGGAACCACTCCACAAACTGGGACACGAGCGCACCGTCTTCAAGATTTTCAAACAGCGCTGCCACGGGCACGCGGGTACCACGGAATACCCAAGCGCCGCTGACGCGTTCCGGGTCGCGCTCCACCGCCGGACAGAAGGACCAGTCAATCATGGCCAAATGGTACCACCGCGGGATGAAGACGGCCAACGTTGTGGTGAAACCGTTGTGGTGAACCGGGGCTGCGCAATGGCGATTTTCAGGCGCCGAACGTGCGGTCAGGTCGCTTTTCGTGTACGACGAGTTGCGTGCTTACTGACGTACTCGCTCAGCACGCCGTCCATGCGCGCCTGCCACCCCTCGCCGGTGCCGCGGAAGTACGCGATGACTGCGCGCAAGTCCGATGAAACGATGCGTTGGGCGCCTCGTCGATCAACACGACTCAGGCCTGCGAACCCTTCAGCGCGGTCACTTCGATCTCGATCTTCATGCGCGGGTCCGCCAGACCGGCAGAAATCATCATGGCAGCCGGGCGCACCTCTCCGAAATACTTGCGCAGCACCGGTTAGCATTGCTCGAACTCGGCACCGCTTGGCAGGACATAGGTTACGCGAACAACATCTTTCAAACTCGACCCGGCTTCGCGCAGTGCGGACTCGATATTCTTCAGGCATTGCTCCGTTTGCTGGAGAAGACTGTCCGAGATCGACATGGTTGCGTAGTCGAAGCCTGTCGTGCCCGAAACAAACACCCAATCCCCGGCGACGACCGCGCGGGAATAGCCGATCTGCTCTTCAAAGGTGGAGCCTGAGCTGATGAGCCTTCTGGTCATTGGAACTCCAAAGAAGTGAAGTGAGCGATAGGGTTGAGGTGCGATGTGATCGGGTCGGCGGACAAAGACGCTCAACGTTCGCGTCAGCCGCGCCCGCTTGCGGGCGTCGGCTGCGCGCGGGTGTTGGGTTTCACCTGGTCTGCCGCTGCGGGACTAGTTTAATTTCGATTTTGCACCCTACGGCCTCGGCGTATTTCTTCAGCGAGGTGAGCGACGGTGCGTGCTTGCCAGCCGATTCGAGGCGCGAAACCGTGCTTTTCGTCGTGCCCATGCGGGAAGCCACCGCTTCCTGCGTAAGACCGGCCCGGGCACGTGCGGCGAGCATTTCGCTTGCGACGGCGTACTCAACCGCCAGAGCCTGATATGCGGCCTGAAAGCCCCGGCGCTTTCGTGCATTTTTGAGAAAAGCGTCGTGGTTGTGGGGAACGGGTTCGTACTTAATTTCAGCCATAGAGCACCTCCTTCATGCGTTTGCGAGCCAGCTTCAGTTCTAGATCTGGCGTTTGCTGTGATTTTTTCACAAAAGCGTGCAGGACCACTGCACGTCGGCCTATGAGAAAGCAATAACACGCTCGGCCAATGCCTGACTTGCCTCTTGGCCTGAGTTCGAACAGACCCTCTCCAAATGCCCGCGAATGCGGAAGCCTCAGATTTGGGCCGTGCTCCATGAGAAGCTCTGCAATACGCGCGTAGTCCGCAAGGATGTCGGCAGGCCAGGACTCGATTTCAGCGAGCACCTTCGGATGAAAGTATTCGATGGAATAGGGCACTTTGTAATGTTCTCATATTTGAGAACATCGGTCAATCTCTCTGTAAAGCCCAACGATATAGGCACCACTGGGGTATGTCATGCCGCCGCCGAAACTGATCGATCAAGTGTGTGAGCGTATACGCGTAATCCGCCACGGCCTGCGCACAAGCGCGCCCGCCCAAGCATGTGTCGGCAAAGGATGCCGTACGTGGATTCCGCCCGGCCTACGGAGTCACTGCGGCAGTCGAGGCCGCCTGTTCGCCGAGGCGGTAGCCAGCGGCGAGGGCATCCAGGTTGAGGTCGAGAAAGCTTTTCGGGGTCTCCGCGCGCACGGCCTGTTCGAGCGTCTTACGCTCGCAGACGCCGCTTAACGCGGCCAGTGCGCCGAGGGCGACGATGTTCGCGACGCGCTCGCTGCCGAGCTCGATGGCGGTGCGGCTGAGCGGCAGGTGGTGGGCGCGGTAGTTGACGTTGCGGTCGCTCTCGGGCAGCTCCGGACACAGCCGTGTGTCGGCGATCACCAGCGCCCCCGGCTTGAGCAGCGGCCAGGACGGTTTCAGCGCGAGCCGGTCGATGAGCACCAGGTAGTCGAGCGCGGTCGCCAGCGGAAAATCGACTTCGCGATCCGAGATCACCAGGTCCGAATTGCAGAAGCCGCCGCGTGAGGTCGGCTCGTAGGTCTGCGACTGGGCCACGCGCTTGCCCGTCGCGCACAACGCATCGGCGAGCATCTTGGCGCATAGAATCAGCCCCTGGCCGCCAGTGCCGCCGATGCGGATTTCAAGTCTGGAGTCGCGCATCAGGCTCCTCCTTTGTTCGCGCCCGCGGATGCTCCGACCGCCATGCCGGCCCGTTGCGCGGCGGCGGCCTTGCGATAGGCCGCACCATACTCGGGACGCTCGGTTTTCGTCAGGATTCCGGTCGGAAGCGTATTCGAATGGAAGGGCGTGTCCACCGTGTCGCGGTAGGCGCTCGGGCGCAGCTCGCTTTTCTGGCGCAGCACCATCTCGGCGGAGGAGCCCAGTTCGTTCTTGCGTCCGAAGATCTCGGTGCAGTCCGAGAGCACTTCGACGAACGCGAACCCGGGATGTGCTAGCCCCGCGCGGATGAGTTCCTTCAGCTTGGGCACGTGATGCGTCACTTCGCGACCGACGAAGCTTGCGCCCGCGGCCGCGGCGAGCGCACAGGCGTCGAAGCTCGGCTCCGCGTTCCCGAGCGGCGTGGTGGTCGTGAGGCGCGTTTCGGCGGTCGTCGGCGACACCTGGCCCCCGGTCATGCCGTAGACCTCGTTATTGAGCATGAGACAGGTGAGCTTCAGATTGCGCCGGCAGGCGTGGATCAGGTGGTTGCCTCCGATCGCGAGGCAGTCGCCGTCGCCGGTGATTACCACAACGTGCAGGTCCGGCCGCGCGAGCGCGAGCCCGGTGGCGTAGGCGAGCGGTCGGCCATGGGTCACGTGAAAGGTGTTGGCGTCGATGTAGGCCGAGAGCCGCCCGGCGCAGCCGATGCCTGACACCACCGCCAGCTTGTCCTTGTCGATGCCCAGTTCATGGATGGCCCAGAGCAGCGCCCGCAGGGCGATGCCGTGGCCGCAACCGGGACAGAGGAAGTGCGGCATCATCTCCGGACGCAGATAGTCGCGTACGTCGAAAGCGGGAGCCGAGTCGACGATCATTTTTTTGTCTCCTTCGCGAGCGCTGCTTTGGCCAGCGCTTCAGCGCGCGCAGCGATTTCCGCCGGCGCAATTGGCTCGCCGTTGAAACGGTGGATGGCATCCACGCGCTTGCCGCCGAGGATGCGCTCGACTTCCAGGCTCAGTTGCCCGGCATTCATTTCCGGCACCAACAGCGCGCGCGCCTTGGCCGTAGCCTCGCGCAAGGCGTTTTCCGGGAACGGCCACAGGGTGATCGGGCGGAACAATCCCGCGCGTACGCCGCGTGCGCGGCAGATCTTGAGCGCGCGCGTCGCAGCGCGGGCGCTGATCCCGATCGCCACGATCACCACCTCGGCATCGGCGCAGGAGAGTGCTTGCCACGAGTCGATCGCGTCGCGGTGTTGGTCGAACTTGGTCAGCAGCCGCCCGAGATTGCGCGCGACGGCCTCCGGGTTCTGCGTCGGGAAACCGTTCTCGGCGTGATTCAGGCCCGTGGTGTGCACGCGATAGCCCGCACCGGGGCGCGACATCGCCGGGATGCCGTCCTCGTCCGTCGCGTAGGGCTGGTAGGCCTCGCGCGGCCCGCTCGCCCATTTGCGCTCGGCGCGCGCAAGGCCCTGCGCGCGCGCGCGGTCTTGGGTATCGGCGAAGTCGACGGTCTCGGTCAGTTGCGCGATCGCCTGGTCGTAGAGCACCACGACGGGCGTGCGCAAGGTTTCCGCCAGGTCGAAGGCGCGCATGGTCTCGTCATGGATTTCGCGCACCGATGCCGGCGCGAGCACGATGATCGGGTAGTCGCCGTGGCTGCCCCAGCGCGCCTGCATGATGTCCCCCTGCGCCGGCCGCGTCGGCATGCCGGTGGCGGGTCCGCCGCGCATGACGTTGACGATCACGCACGGGATCTCGGCCCCGGCGGCGTAGCCGATGTTCTCCTGCTTCAGCGAAAAGCCCGGCCCGCTGGTGGCGGTCAAGGCCTTGACGCCGCCCATGGAGGCGCCGATCACCGCGGCGATCGACGCGATTTCGTCTTCCATCTGCACGAACACGCCGTCCACCTCCGGCAGCAGCTGCGACAGGCGCTCGGCGACCTCGGAAGAGGGCGTGATCGGATAGCCGGCGAAGAAGCGGCAGCCCGCCGCAACGGCACCCAGCGCGCAGGCGTGGTTGCCCGAAATGAGGCGCAGCGCTGACTTGGGTGCGAGCGCCTGGTCGACGGCTTTCATAGTTCGCTCCGTTCGGCGGCAGCGACGACGCCCTATACGCGTGCCGCGTCAAGGTGCACGCGGATGGCAAAGTCGGGGCACAGCAACTCACACAGACGGCAGCCGGTGCATTTTTCCGGCTGCGCCAGTTCGACGATGCGTTCCTCGTTGAGACGCAGGCAGCGCTCGGGGCAGAGCTTGACGCAGATGTCGCAGCTCTTGCACCACGCCGGAGTGATTTCCAGGCGCACGCTGTATGGGAGATGTGCCGGCGCCGGCGTGCCGGCCGGCGGCGTCTCGGTGCCCGGCGGCGCAGTTCGTGCCTCCTCGATCCAGGTGCGCCCGAGGCGGAAGGCGTCGAGGTTGACCGCGATGGTTTTCTTCGGCACGAACTCGGCGAGCGTCTTTTCCCAGTCCGCGGCGGAGAAATCGAGCGCCGTGGACAGGGCGCCGATCAGAACCACGTTGGCGGCGCGTTCGTTGCCGAGTTCCTCGGCCATGCGGGTGGCGTCGATCGCATAGCCTTCGGCCACATGCGCCTTCACTTCGGCCGGCGTCTCGCGCGGGTAGCGCAAGGACGCGCCGGGGCGCCGATCAAGGCAGGCGAACGGCGGCACGATGCGTTTAGTGTCGCAGATGAAAATGCCGCTGTCAGGCTTGAGGTAGGGAAGCCAGCGCAGACCTTCGGCCCATTCGAGCGCGACCAGGATGTCGGCTTCGCCTTTCGGAATGGTGGGCGACCATACCTGGGGGCCGAAGCGCACGTGGCTGAACACGGTGCCGCCGCGCTTGGCCATGCCGTGCACTTCGCTTTGCTTGACTTCGAAGCCCTTGGACTGGGCGAGCGAGGCGAGCGCCTTGGACACCATGATGACGCCCTGGCCGCCTACGCCCACGATCAGGACGTTCATCGGTTCGCGCGCCTTGGCCGCCGCGGCGGCAGGCCGCAGCCGCTCGTCTTCCAGGCTGCTGCTCGAGGCGATCGGTCGGCTCATTGCGTCATCGTCGCAGCCGGCTTGATGCAATCCACCGTGCACACCTGCGCGCACAGCGTGCAGCCGATGCAAAGCGACGGGTCGATCTTCACCTTGTGCCGGCCCTCGAATGTATCCGTACCCCAGGTGAGCGCGGGGCAGCCGAGGTTCATGCACGACTGGCAGGCGTTGCACTGCTCGTTCACGATCGCAAGCGCGGGCCCCTTTATCTTCGCCGGGTCGAGCACGCAGGGGCGGTTGGAGATGATCACCGACACGCCCCGGTGGGCGATCGCCTCGCGCAGCGTCTGGTACATGGCCGCGAGATCGTAGGAGTCCACGCTGCGCACCCAGGTCACGCCGATGGCGCGCACCAGTGCTTCGTAATCCACCTTCGGCGCCTCCTCGCCGCGCAGCGTCTTGCCGGTGCCCGGATGCTCCTGGCCGCCGGTCATTGCCGTGATGTGGTTATCGAGCAGCAGCACCGTAATGTTCGCCTGGTTATAGACCGCGTCGATCAGCCCGGGGATGCCCGCGTGCAGGAAAGTCGAATCGCCGATGGTCGCCATGACCGGCTTGGTTTCGCCGCCGCGCCAGATGCCGATCGCGTTGCCGATGGAGGAGCCCATGGACACCGTGGTATCCAGGCCGCGCAGCGGATCGAGGCACGCAAGCGTGTAGCAGCCGATGTCACCCGCCACGCGCGCACCCGACGCCCTCACCGCCATGAAACTCGAGGTGTGCGGGCAGCCTGCGCACAGCACCGGCGGTCGCACCAGCGGTTCAAGCACCCAGCCGCGGCGCTCGGCGCGCGGTTCGAGCACGCCCGCGCGCTCGAACCCGGCGCGCAGGATCTCGGGCGAGAATTCGCCCGCGCGCGGAAAGAACTGCTTGCCTTCCACCTTGATGCCCGCAGCTATACCCAAGGCGCGCAGTTCCTTTTCGATCACCGGCTCCAGCTCTTCCACCACGAACACGCGCTCGACCGACTCGCAATAACGCCGCAACAGGCCCTCGGGCAGCGGCCAGGACGCGCCCAGCTTCAGCACGCTCGCGTTGGGCAGCACCTCGCGCACGTAGGGATAGCAGGTTCCGGCCGTGATCACGCCGAAACTTGCGTCGCCCGTTTCCCAGCGGTTGATGGGCGAGGTCTCCAGGTATTGTTTCAGCTTCGCCTCGCGCTCGAGCACGGCAGCGTGGCGGCGCCGCGCATGCGCCGGGATCATGACGTTCTTCGCCGGATTCTCGACGAATCCGCGCGACGGATGTTCGGTGCGCGCTCCGATCGCGACCGGGCTGCGCGTGTGCGCGAGCCGCGTGGTGCCGCGCACGATGACCATGGTGTCGAATTGTTCGGACAGATCGAATGCAAGCCGCGTCAAATCGAGCGCCTCCTGCGCGTCGCTCGGTTCGAGCACCGGCACCGTCGCGAACTGGCCGTAAAGGCGCGTGTCCTGCTCGTTTTGCGAGCTGTGGATGCCCGGATCGTCACACACGGCGAGGACCAGTCCGCCGTTGACGCCGATGTAGGCCTGCGACATGAAGGCGTCGGCGGCGACGTTGAGGCCGACGTGTTTCATGGAAGCAAACGCGCGGCTGCCGGCAAAGGACGCGCCGATGGCCACGTCGAGCGCGACCTTTTCATTGGTCGACCACTGGGCGTGCACATCCGCTGCCGGGTACCCGGCGAGGGATTCCATGATTTCCGTGCTCGGCGTGCCCGGATAGGCGGCGGCAACGCGCACGCCGGCTTCCCAGGCGCCGCGCGCGATCGCCTCGTTTCCGGTCAAGGGCCGTACGTCTTTCTTATGGTTTTGCGACTGCTCCACTGTTTCCGGCACGGCGCGCATGCGCTGGTCCTCCCTGGTGGAAAAATGATCGTTTATTGTAGTTACTCCCGGATCATACTCAAACCGGCGACTGCATGCCTTGACCTGGATTGAACATCCGCCGCGCCCTGGACGGCGGCTTTCGGGCCGGCGGCGGCGCGGCGCTGGCGCTCTATCAGCTTCAGCATCGTATCCACGGTGATCGAGCGGAAAGTGGCGCGGGCGATCTCATCGACTTCCGCGATCACCGCGCCGAGGGCGCGGCCGACATCGCTCGAACCGTCGAACTCGTCGCTCTCGCCGGTGCGGGTGCTCATGTCCTCGAACAGTTCGATCACGTCCATCAGCGTCAGGCGTTTGGTGTTGCCGCTGAAACGGTAGCCGCCGCCTACGCCGCGCGCCGATTCGACCAGCCCGGCGCGGCCCAGTTCGCGCAGCACTTTAGCCAGGTGGTGGGTGGAAGCGCCGTATTTTTCGGCGATTTCCGCGGCCGACAATTGCCGCCCCGGGTTGGCCGCGAATTCGAGCACGCTGTAGAGCGCGAGACTGGTGCTTTTTTGCAGCTTCATCGATCGGCCCCGGCTTTTCAGTCCAGGTTTTTTTCCAGCGGGATGAAGGGCGCGGCCATCATGCCCTGGCTGCGGAAAAACGACAGCACCAGCCCGTTGTCGCGCGCGAGCAGGGTGCGCACCTTGTTTACGCCGGCGTGGCGGAAACCGTCGCAGATCGCCTGCAGCATGCGCGCGCCAATCCCGGCCATGCGGGCGCCGGGGCGCACGCTCAAGCCGAACACGCAGCCGCAGGGCGCGGAGCCGAACTCCCAGTCGCGCACTTCGCCGATGATGAATCCCTGGATGACGGCGCCGGATTCCGCCACCAGGAACAAGCGCTGTCGCGTGCGTCCCGCGCCGTAGCGGTGGAACAGTTCGTACCAGTAGTCGGTCTTTTCCAGGCCGGTAATCTCGGCATCGATGGCGATAACCTGTCCGAGGTCTGCGGCGGCGACCGGTCGCACCCGCAGTTCGGCCGCGCCGGTGCCGCCGGTATCAGCTCTGGTCATGGCGAAAAACCGGACTTGGCGCAGGCCGTTTTTCACTGAGGAGGCTGATCTGGATCAAAAAACGCATTTCAGTACGACAATACCATATGATGCCGTTTCGAGGTAAGCGAGGGCTCCGGGCCGAGCCTGCCGGATTCGGCGCGAGCGCGCGTACGGCGCGGTGACCAAGAAAAACCGAACGGGCAAGCGTTTTCATATCCAACCACGGAGGTATGATGAAATCCAGGCAAGCGGGAAGCAGCTTTAAGCGGGGCCTGGCCGCGGCCGCCGCAAGCTTCGCGTTGTTCACCGGCGCGGCAATCGCGCAAGAGCCGATCAAGATCGGTTCGTTCCTGGCCATCACCGGGCCGGCAGCATTCCTCGGCGATCCGGAAAACAAAACGCTGGAGCTCTATATCGAGAAAGTCAACGCTGCCGGCGGCGTGCTCCGCAGAAAACTGCAACTGATCGCCTACGACTCGGCCGGCGACGCGGAAAAAGCGCGCACCTTCGCCAAACGGCTGATCGAGCAGGACAAGGTCGATGTGATTATCGGGGGCACCAGCACCGGCGAAACCATGGCAGTGATACCGCTGGTGGAGGCGGCGCAAATCCCCTTCATATCGTTCGGGGGCGCCGTGGTCGTCGTCGAGCCGGTGAAGAAATGGGTGTTCAAGACGCCGCACACCGACCGCATGGCGTGCGAAAAGATTTTCATCGACATGCAGTCGCGCAAGCTCGCCAGGATCGCGCTCATTTCAGGCCCCGGCGGCTTCGACAAGTCGATGCGCGCCGAATGCCTGAAAGTGGCGGCGCAGCACGGCATCGAGGTGGTCGCCGACGAGACTTACGGCGCCGGCGATACCGACATGACGGCCCAGCTTACCAAGATCAAGAATACGTCCGGGGTTCAGGCCGTGCTCAATCCCGGCTTTGGCCAGGGGCCGGCGATCGTCACCAAGAATTATCGTCAGATCGGCATCGGCGTGCCGCTGTACCAGTCGCATGGCGTCGCTTCCAAGGAATTCATCAAGCTTGCGGGCGCGGCGTCGGAGGGCGTGCGCCTGCCGGCCGCAGCGTTGCTGGTCGCGGATGATTTGCCGGCATCCGACGCGCAGCGCTCGGTGGTGGTGAGCTACAAGCACGACTACGAGTCGCGCTTCAAGTCCGATGTATCGACGTTCGGCGGTCACGCCTACGACGGCCTGATGCTCGTGGTCGAGGCGATCAAGACGGCGGGCGGCACCGACAAAGCCAAGGTGCGCGACGCGCTCGAAGGCATCCACGGTTACATGGGCACGGCAGGCATGGTGAACATGTCGGCAAGCGACCACATGGGCCTGGACCTGAGCGCATTTCGGATGCTCGAAGTCAAAGAAGGCAACTGGACTCTGGTCAAGTAAGCGGCACCAGGGTGTGATGGCGGAGGCGGCGGCATGAGCAGGGAGCAGGGGCCCCGCGTAGCGGGGATGCGACCGGCCGCGATTGCCGCCGGCCGCCGACAGTGTTTACGCTCGATTCACGTCGACGGAACGGAGGTGCCCGCGACATGAGCGCGCAGTTCATGCAGTACCTGCTCACCGGCCTTACGGTGGGCGCGATTTACGCGCTGGTCGCGCTCGGCTTCTCCATCATTTTCAATGCCAGCCACGTCATCAACTTTGCCCAGGGCGAATTCGTGATGATCGGCGGCATGGTGACGATGTCGCTCTCCGGTACCGGACTGCCGTATCTGCTGGCGATTCCGCTTGCGCTCGCGGCGGCGGCACTGGTCGGTCTCGCGCTGGAGAAATTCGCGGTCGAGCCGGCGCGCGGCGCCTCGGTGGTCACGCTGATCATCATCACCATCGGCGCGTCGATTTTCCTGCGCGGGCTGGCGCTGCTGATCTGGGACAAGAATCTGCACCCGCTCAAGCCGTTTACCGGCGATGCGCCGATTGCGGTCGCCGGCGCCACCATCCTGCCGCAGAGCCTGTGGGTGCTCGGAGTCACGCTCGCGATCGTGCTCGCGCTGTCCTGGTTTTTCAGGCGCACGCTGCTCGGCAAGGCGATGCTCGCCACCTCCCATAATCGTCTCGCGGCAGAGCTCGTGGGCATCAACGTGCGCATGGTGCTGTTGTTGTCGTTCGGACTGTCGGCGGCGCTCGGAGCGATTGCGGGCATACTGGTTGCGCCGATCACGCTCACTTCCTACGACGTCGGCGTGATGCTGGGTCTGAAAGGATTCGCCGCCGCGATTCTCGGCGGTCTCGGGAGCGGCATCGGCGCGGTGATCGGCGGTCTGGTGCTCGGCATCGCCGAGACCATGAGCGCGGGCTACGTATCCTCGGCCTACAAGGATGCGATCGCTTTCGTCATCATCCTCGCGGTGCTGTTCTTCATGCCGAGCGGACTGTTCGGCAAGCGCGGCGGCGAGCGGGTTTAACCGCGATGCTGACGCGTCTCGCCTCGGCGCGCACTGGAGGGATGCTCGCGCTCGCCGCGGCGATTGCGCTATTGCCGCTCGCGCTTGCCAACAACTACTTCTACGATATCGCGATCCTGGCGGGCTTGAACGCCATCGTCTGCGTCGGGCTGAACCTGCTAATCGGCTACGCCGGGCAGATCAGCCTGGGTCATGCGGGCTTCTTCGGCCTGGGCGCGTATGGCTCGGCCATTCTCGCCTCGCGCTACGGCTGGCCGCCGCTCGCGGCGATGTTCACCACCACCGTTGCCGTGGCGGCGCTCGCTTTGGTTCTCGGCCGGCCGATCCTGCGGCTCAAGGGTCACTATCTCGCCATGGCCACGCTCGGCCTGGGGGTCATCATATTCATGGTCATCAACACCGAGGACAAATTCACCGGCGGCCCGGATGGAATCTCGGTGGTGCCGTTCAGCATCGGTGGACTGGTGCTGCAGGGCGAACGCGTCTGGTACTGGGTGGTGGGGGCGTTGCTGCTCGTGGCCGTTTGGCTGGCGCTCAACCTGATCGAGTCTCCGGTGGGGCGCGCGCTGCGCGCGCTGCACAGTTCCGAGGTCGGCGCCGAAGTGGTCGGGATCGATGCCGCGGACCACAAAGTGACGGTGTTCGTGATCTCGGCCGTGTTCGCCTCGATCGCGGGCAGTCTTGCCGCGCACTACTCCGGCTTCGTTACGCCGGGGAAAGTTACCTTCCTGCACTCGATCGAATTGGTCACCATGGTCGTGTTCGGCGGCATGGCCTCGACTTTCGGCGCGGTGGTCGGTGCGGTCGTGCTGACCACTTTGCCGCAGTTGCTGACCGTGTTCAAGGATTACGAGATGATGGTGTTCGGCGCGGTGATGATGGGCACCATGATTTTTCTGCCGCGCGGCGTGGTGCCGAGTCTGGCGCGGCTGCTGGCGCCGCGCAGGCGCGCCGCCGCTGACGAGGAGAGTGGCGCATGAGCCTGCTTCGGGTCGAGGGTCTGACGAAGAAGTTCGGCGGCCTGAACGCGGTCGAGGATCTGAGCTTCGACGTCGAACCGGGGGCGGTGCACTCGATCATCGGCCCCAACGGCGCCGGCAAGACGACGCTCCTCAATTTGCTCACCGGCGTCTATCAGCCTTCTGGCGGTCGCATTGTTTTCGGGGGCAACGACCTGACCGGCCGCGCGCCGCACGAGTACGCGCGCCACGGCATTGCCCGCACGTTCCAGAATCTGCAGGTGTTCTTCAACATGAGCGCGCTCGAAAACGTCATGGTCGGGCGCTATATGCACGAGCGCTGCGGGCTCGTGGCCGCGCTCGTCGGCTCGCCGCGCGTGGCGCGCTCCGAGCGCGCGGGCCGCGAGGAGGCGGCCGAATTGATGTGCTACGTCGGCCTGCGCGAGTATCTGTCGGCCGCGGCCGACGCCATGCCCTACGGCGCGCTGAAACGGCTCGAGATCGCGCGCGCTCTGGCCACCCGGCCGAAGCTTCTGCTGCTCGACGAACCGGCAGCGGGCCTGAATCCGACCGGTGCGCTCGAGCTCGACGATCTGATCGGCAGTCTCAGCGGGCGCGGCGTTACCGTGGTGCTGGTCGAACACAACATGCGGCTGGTCATGGGCGTGTCGGACCACATTCTGGTGCTCGACTACGGGCGCAAGCTCGCCGAAGGCCCGGCGGGGACGGTGCGCAACGACCCGAAAGTGATCGAAGCGTATCTGGGAAGCGCCGGCGCACACGACGGCTCCTGTGGAAACGCCATTGCAAGCGCGGTTGCAGCAGCGGTGGAGACGCACTGATGATGCTCGAGGTCGAAGGACTGGGCAGCCACTATGGGCGTATTCCGGCGTTGAGGGGCATCGACTTGCACGTGGGCGAGGGGGAACTGGTGGCGCTCGTGGGCGCCAACGGTGCCGGCAAGACGACGCTGCTGCGCGCGCTCTCGGGCGTGCAGCCGGTGAGCGCAGGTCGGGTGCGCTTCGAGGGCGCTGACATCACGGCTGCCGCCCCGGACAAGCGCGTGCGCCTCGGCATCGTTCAGGTTCCGGAAGGGCGGCAGGTGTTCGCGCCGCTCTCGGTCGAGGACAATCTGCGGCTGGGCGCGTACCTGCGCAGCAAGGCCGAGGCGGCACTGGGAATCGAGCGCGTGTATGCGATGTTCCCGGTGCTGAAGCAAAAGCGCGGCGAGCCCGCGGGCGCGCTTTCCGGGGGCCAGCAGCAGATGCTTGCCGTGGGAAGGGGGCTGATGGCTTTGCCCAGGCTGTTGTTGCTCGATGAGCCGAGCATGGGGCTCGCCCCCAAGCTGGTGGAGGAGATCTTCGCCTGCGTGCGCGCGCTCAAGGCCGCCTCGACCACGATCTTCCTCGTGGATCAGAACGCGCGCGCCGCGCTGGCTGTCGCCGATCGCGCCTATGTGATCGAGACCGGGCGCGTGGTGCTCAGCGGCAGCGGCGCCGAACTGCTCGACGACGAACAGGTGAAGGAGGCTTACCTCGGGCTGTGATCCGCGCGGATGTTGCAATCGAATTAATTTGGATCAAAGTCCGGTCGCCCCTCCTGTGCTGGTATAAGGGCGTGGCCGCGGCAAGCCGGAAGCGGGAAGCAGAAACAGCGGCAGCGGCGCTGTTCGACACGCCGACACGCCGGCCAGAGGCGTGCTCTGGTATTCGAGGCGGCCTGTTTGAATACTGAACAGGTGTCAGCGTCTTTTTATCACTGTAACTCTCGAGGATAAAATATGAGTGAGCCACTCAAAGTGGGCCTTTGCGCCACGCGACGCGTTGAAATCGACCGCGATCGCACCATCGGTTTCATGGGCGAGGACTGTCGCGTCTATTCGACCCCCAAGCTCATCAACGATATGGAAACGGTATGCCGCGATTTGCTGCTCGATCACATCGAGCCGGGCAAGGACTCGGTCGGCACCAGGGTCGAGCTCGATCACGTCGGCGCCGCCTTGTTGGGCATGTGGGTGGAAATCGGCGTCACGCTGACGGCGATCAACGGCAATGCCGTCTCCTTCGACTTTTCGGCACGCGATGCGGTAGAAGACGTTGCGCGCGGCAAGCACGGCCGGTTCATCGTGGGCGTGGAGAAGACCGCGCAAAGACTCAAGGCAAAACTCGCCAAAGCCCGGCTCGCGGAGTCTTGAATACCGGCGCATGCCGCGATTGGATTTGCGCGCTCTCGCGCGCCAACCGTGTTTTCTAAACGGATGAAAAGCGCATCCGTTTAGAAAACACGGTTATGAATAAAAACAAGGACGGTTTGGGGTGGTTTTTATACAAGATCGCCCCCCTGCAACTACAGCGGCGCGACTTAGATCGCCAGGCAAAACGCCGGCCAAGCCCGGGTAGCTGCCGCTCGGATTGGAATACAATTCAGGCATGGAGGATAGAGCATGGGCAATATGACCAAGGGTGCACGCAGCCGCGCGGCCGAAGCGAGCGCGGTGCGCAGGCCCGCGCCGATGCGCAAGGTGCAGGCGTACAAGTTCGACGCGGCGGCGGAAACCATGCCGCGCGCGGAAATCTTGCGGCTGCAACTGCGCCGGCTCAAAGCGAGCGTCAAGAACGCCTGCGACAACGTGGCGTTCCATCGCCGGCGCATGAAAGCGCTCGGTTTCGAACCCGGCGACCTGAAGCGCCTGGAAGACCTTGCCAGCCTGCCGTTTACGCTGAAATCCGATCTGCGCGACCACTACCCGTTCGGCCTGTTCGCGCGTCCGCGGGCCGAAGTGGTGCGGCTGCACGCGTCCTCGGGAACCACCGGCAAGCCGACCGTGGTCGGCTACAGCGCGAAGGATATCGACACCTGGGCCAATCTGATGGCGCGCTCGCTCGCTTGTACCGGGGCGCGGCCCGGCGACGTCATTCACAATGCCTATGGCTACGGCTTGTTCACCGGCGGGCTCGGCGCCCATTACGGCGCGGAGCGCCTGGGGGCAACGGTGGTGCCGATGTCCGGCGGCGGCACCGAGCGCCAGATCGCGCTCATCACCGACTTCGGTGCGCGCGTGCTCTGCGCGACGCCCTCGTATGCGCTGGCGATCGCGGAGGTGGCGGAGAAGCAGGGCGTCGATCTGCGCAAATCCAAGCTCGAGATCGGCGTGTTCGGCGCCGAGCCGTGGAGCGAGGCGATGCGGCGCGAGGTGGAGGAGCGCCTGGGACTGAAGGCGGTGGACATCTACGGCCTGTCGGAAATCATGGGCCCGGGCGTGGCTTGCGAGTGCGTCGAGGCGCAGGCCGGGCTGCACGGCTGGGAGGACCACTTCCTGTTCGAGGTGATCGATCCGGATAGCGGCAAGGCAGTGAAAGAGGGCGATTCGGGCGAGCTGGTAATCACCACGCTCACCAAGGAGGCGCTGCCGATGATTCGCTACCGCACGCGCGACATCAGCCGCCTGAGCGCGGAGAACTGCGCCTGCGGCCGCACGCACGTGCGCATCAAGCGGATCACCGGCCGCAACGACGACATGCTGATTATCCGCGGCATGAACGTGTTCCCGTCGCAAATCGAGGCGGTGCTGGTGGGACTGCCCGACGTTGCGCCGCACTATCAGTTGGTGGTGGAGAGAAAAGGCGCGCTCGACCACCTGACGATCGAAGTCGAGACGGTTCCGAACGTCGTGCCCACGCCGGAGTTGCGCGCGGTGGTTGGCGAGTCGGTGCGGCATCACGTCAAATCGATCGTCGGCGTCACCGCCGACGTGTTGGTGAAAGAGCCCGGTGAAATTCCGCGCTCCATGGGCAAGGCGGTGAGGGTGCGCGACCTGCGGCCGAAGCTCATCTGAAATTGGGAGAAGACGATGGCGGAGCGCGCGCAGGCAGGTCCCCTTTCCGGCGTCAAGCTGCGGCGGCTCGCCGCGCAGGATCTCGATGCGGCGGTAGAAATCGACGCGCAGATCACCGGGCGCTTGCGCCGCGCCGGCTTCGAGCCGAGCCGGCGGCTGGGGTTCGTCAAGCGCCTCGCCTGAGCCGGGGGCGCTGTAGTAGCGAGTTCGTGCCCCGCAGGTCTCGATCCCCCTTCCTCGGTCCCGCTTGACGGGAGAGGGGAAAATCCCCCACCTCTTCGGCTGGTCCCGACCTTCGGTCTCCCACCTGGGGGACTCGCGAAGGCAAGCTCAAGTTACATAAAAAACGACAGTGATGAAATGCGCCGCGCTGCCGCCGAGGACGAACAGGTGCCACACGCCGTGAAAGTGGCGCACGCGCGCATCGAGGAGGTAAAAGCCGATGCCGCCGGTGTACAACAGCCCCCCGGCAAGCAGCCACGCGAGCCCGGGCGCCCCCAGGCCTGCGGCGAGCGGAAGCAGCGCGGCGAGGCCCATCCACCCCATGACGACGTAGATGAGGATCGACAAGCGGCGAGCGCCCTTGCCGAAAACGAATTCCTGCGCGCTGCCGAGCCCCGCCAGTCCCCAAGCCAGGCCGAACAGCGTCCAACCCCATGGCCCGCGCAAGGTCACCAGCGCGAACGGCGTATAGGTGCCGGCGATGAGCACATAGATCGAGCAGTGATCGAGCTTGCGCAGGACTGCCTTGGCCCGTCCGCGCGTGCTGTGGTAGAGGGTCGAAGCGCCGTAGAGCAGGAACAGGGCCGCGCCGTAGACGCTGAAGCCGACGATTTTCCACGCATCTCCGGTGCGTGCCGCGAGGACGACCAGCAGCGGAATGCCGATCGCCGCGAGCACGGCGCCGGCGAGATGGGTGAAGCTGTTGAAGCGTTCTCCGTAGTACATGGCCCTTCCGGCGCGCCGGCGCACATCAATCGGCGCTGCGGCAATTGGTCGCCAATTGATTCTTGTCGACTGAAACGAACTCGCTTTACCGCATCCGCGGCGGCATTCAATGCGTTCGATGGTTCATCGAATTTTGATCACGGCATCATTGGCGGCCAACATATCACGAAACGCGGCAGCAGAAACTCGCAAGTCATTTTCGCAACGATCGGGAATCGAGGAAGCGCAAAACCGGCGGCGCCTTAGAACGTGATGCTTCGTAGATCGAGTTTGAGCTTCACATCTCGGGTCACATTTCGACCCTCACGTCTCCCCTACGCTCCAAATGTGTATTGGGTTCCAACCGTGTTGAAGAAGAACTGATCGGGCATCTCTCTGGCCAGCAATGCAATGGTCTCAAACCCGGTACAGTGCATGGGAATGACATGCTCCGGAGCAAGGGCCTTAATATCAGCGACCGTTCTCTGAATGAGTTCCGGTCTGGCGCCGTTCAAGTGGAATCCCCCTACTATGGCGTGGATCTTCTCTATCCCGGCCACCTTCTGAGCATGTTTCGTGGTGTTAACAACGCCGCAATGGGCACAGGAAGTGACCACGACGAGACCCTTTCCTTTCACATTGAATATTAGTCCTTGCTCTCCGGGAAAAGAATCGGGCTCCAGCCTGTCTGCAGTCTTGATCAACAAGGCCGGCGTGCTTTTCTCATAATCCGTTATCCGCTCAATTTTCCCGGTTAGATAGGCCCCCGGGACAATCGGCGTGGGGTCGCCTATCTCCACGATCTTCACGAACCCCAGTCTTTCGATTTCCTCCCTTCTTAATTGGTCCAGATCGGAAAGTCCATTAGGTCGCTGGGCAAACCTGTGGGCAAAGGCGTCCTCTCCTACATACAGGGGAATTCCTTCTTGAAGCTTTCCCCTCTGGTTCTTGAGAAGGCCGACCATGTTGCCCCAATGGTCCCAATGACCGTGGCTCAGACCTAAGGCTTCTAACCTTTTCAAGTCAACCTTTAACACCTCCATGTTCTTGCTGACCCCGTGCAAATCCAACCCATAGTCGAACATGAAGGCGTGGGACTTGCCGTCGATAACAGTCTCAATGTAATAGGAGAGACCGTGCTCGGCATGAAGAGAAGAGCCAGGACCGATGTAATGCCTCTTGGCGAACTTGGTGCTGGGCCTCAACGTGTCATAGTAATTATCGGTAATGACGGTGATGACCAATTTGTCTACTTCTGGAATTTTCGCAGCCCCCTGAGGCGCCGCGCTCCCTCCTCTCAAGAGGCCCCCGCCATCAATACCGCAACTGAGGCTGCAGATGCTTTAAGGAAATCCCTACGATGCAATTCGAGCGACATACAGTCCTCCTTTCCAATAGCGCAAATAAACTAAGCGATACAAAAGCACCCGTAGGCGGAGCAAGATGCAAATAAGGAATTATCTCCGCGTGCGGCTCGTTTGCCGCTTAGCAGAGTGGTACAGGATGTACCGCAAGGGCGGGCTCTGGATCCAGAAATTGTGACTTGGACCCGGTCCTCTGACCGATCCGTTGTTATTCCACGTTATTGCGCGAAAAGGCTACGCTTTCTTGCCGCACATTGCAACACACATGTATCGAGTAACGCGCTCTATGCAACCAGGACTTGCTTGCGCTTATCGTCCCTCACCCAACACCGATTGGGTCATTCCGCGGCGGCGCAAGCAAAGGGGTTGTGTGTTTGCTATCGGGAAACGCGACTGTCTGCTCAGGGGTCGTTTCCTGCCGTTCAGGCCAAAGAATTAAGCCCGCTACCACCGTTTCCTAAACCGGGAACGTTGCTCATGTTCTCCCACGGCCTGTGAACATTCAGCGGGCGTGTGTGCTAGATATCAGCAGGCCGCAAGAAAAGAATAGCATGCTGAACCTTTGGTCGCATCCCGCCGCGCGACACCCGCCGTGCGGTGGTGTCGAAAAACCTCCTTGAACCCGCAGTTATTTCGTCCTACACTGTGCATGTGCTGACCATGTTCATAAAGGAGTGACGCGATGGCTGCTTCCGAACGAATTCCGGTCCTTCTCACGGCTGCCGAGAAAGGGCGAATCGCCAAAATGTCCAAGGCTGCCGGCCTCTCGATGGGAGAGTTTTTGCGCCGTGCCGCAGCATCTTTTCGGCCTTCCGAGGACGACAAAGTGCTTGCAGGGATGATTAACCAAATGAACAAGACAAGCGCGCAAGCGAGTGCCGCTATCGACGATGCGCTGGCGTTCGTTGAGGCGTCGAACAAGCGCATCGCCCGCATGGAACGGAAGGCCGTCTGATGGGTGTTACCGACAAGATGTGGGACGCGATTACCACAGTCATCAGGATGAACGACAAGGTAGAGCGCGTAGCCGCGACGATGGTTACCCAGCAGCAGAAAATCGAAAGCCTGACGGAGCGGGTGATTCGCCTCGAGACGGCGCTGGAAATAGCCTTGTCGCGGGGCGGCAGCGAGAAGCTGGTCCGGTAAATCGAGAGCAAGAATTGATTCGTTCGCGGCAAATTCAAACCGGCACGCGTGACCTGCTCTGATACTTTTCTTTTGGCGGATTGGTGAAGGAACAAAAGAAGCCGCAAGACGCGGCCCGGAACTACCAGATCTTCGAGCGACTGAATCACGCCGCGCGCGGCTTGGCGTGATGCGCCGAATCCCTTTTTGCACGTGCTTCGCCGGGATTCCGATCTTTAAGATGCGAAGCGACGGCCTCACCATCCCGAAGCTCGTCGATCAGATCGGCAAGCTTCATCTCGCCGTTCGCATCGGCGTTCTCAAACGCCTTCCCCTGGTGGTTCAGGTTCTTGAAAATACCGAAAGGCAGCCTTGGGGGATGGCGCCGATCGGGGAGGCGACACGCGGGAGCTTTTCGTGGCCGGGGAAGCGGAAGTGGACGAACCACTCGCGGTAGAGGGTGCGGGCCATAAGGCCGAGGACCGG
>JAZDIA010000080.1:0-4914 GCA_043805375.1 Pseudomonadota bacterium | reverse complement strand
CGCGTGAGCTTCCATGTTCAGCTTCCTCAAGAAATCCGCCGAAGCGGCACCGCTTCCATCCTGGAGTGAACGACTCAAGACGGGACTGGCACGCACGCGCGCGCAGATCGGCGGTCTGTTCGGCAGCGGCAGGATCGACGCGGCATTGTACGAGGAGCTGGAATCCGCGTTGCTGTGCGCCGATACAGGCGTGGCGGCAACCAGGTTTCTGTTGGAGAATCTGCGCCAGCAGGTGAGTAAAAAGGGGCTCACGGAGTGCCGGGAGCTCAAGACCGCACTGCAGGAGGCGCTGGCGACCCTGATTGGGCCACTGGAGCGGCCGCTCGTGACCGAGGGGCATCACCCTTTCATCATCATGCTGGCCGGGGTCAACGGCGCCGGCAAGACCACCTCCATCGGCAAGCTGGCGAAGTTTTTTCAGGCGCAGGGGAAAAGCGTGCTTCTCGCCGCAGGGGACACGTTCCGCGCCGCAGCGCGCGAGCAGCTCGCGATCTGGGGCGAGCGCAATCAGGTCGCAGTGATTGCCCAGCAGGGCGGCGATCCGGCGGCGGTGATTTTCGACGCAGTTCAGGCGGCGCGTGCGCGCAATATCGACATCGTGCTCGCCGATACGGCCGGACGGTTGCCGACCCAACTGCACCTGATGGAGGAAATCCGCAAGGTGAAGCGGGTCATCGCCAAAGCCGAAGCGAGCGCGCCGCATGAGGTGCTCCTGGTGCTCGACGCCAATACCGGCCAGAACGCGCTCAGCCAGGTCAAAGCCTTCGACGACGCGCTCGGATTGACTGGACTCATCCTCACCAAGCTCGACGGCACGGCCAAAGGTGGGGTACTCGCCGCCATCGCGCGGGAGCGCCCGGTGCCCATACGCTTTATCGGCATCGGCGAGGGCATAGACGACCTGCGCCCGTTCCTGGCGCAGGACTTCGCCGCGGCGCTGCTCGATTCGGAGTGATTTTGCTTTCCCTGCTCCCCCCTCTTGCCCCCCGCCTCCCGGCTTCATGATCAGTTTCAGCCAGGTACGCAAAAGTTATCGCGGCGGATACGAAGCGCTGGCGGAACTTTCTTTCAGCATCGAAGCAGGCGAACTGGTGTTCATTACCGGGCGCTCGGGCGCGGGCAAGAGCACGTTGCTCAAGCTGATCCCCGCCATCGAGCGTCCGACCAGCGGTACCGTGCTGGTCAATGGCCAGAACATAGGCAGCATGCGCCGCGCCGCCGTCCCCTATTTGCGGCGCAACCTGGGGCTCATATTTCAGGATCAGAAACTGCTCTATGACCGCAGCGTGTTCGACAATGTCATGCTGCCGCTCGCCTTCACCGGCTATGCGCACAAGGAAGCCACGCGGCGCGCGCGCGCGGCACTGGATAAGGTGGGCCTGTTGGCTAGGGAAAAGGCCAACCCGGTCACGCTCTCCGGCGGGGAACAACAGCGCTTGTGCATCGCCCGAGCCGTGGTGAACCGCCCGAGCATCCTGCTCGCGGACGAACCGACGGCGAGTCTCGATTCCGCCTCCGCCGCCGAAGTCGTGGAGATGTTTCGCTCCTTCAACCAGGTCGGCGTAACGGTGCTGATTGCCACCCACGACGAAGCCCTGGTACAACGCCTCAATCCGCGCGTACTGGCGCTCAGGCAAGGCAGGCTCGAGCCGTGAACGCGTGGCTGCGCCAGCACCGGCAGACCGTCAGCCTGACGCTCGCGCGCCTGGCCCGCAATCCGTTTGCCACATTGCTCAACGTGATGGTGATCGGCGTCGCCCTAGCGCTGCCCCTGGGTGGCTACATGCTGCTGCAAAACCTGGGCAGCATCACACGCCAGGTCACCGGCAATCCGCAAGTCAGCCTGTTCCTCGCCCCGGAGGCGGGCAAGGCCGATATCGCCGCGTTGGAAGCCCGGTTGAAGCAGTTGCCCGGCGTGCGCTCCTTGCGCTTCATTTCGCGCGCGCAGGCGCTCGAAGGCCTGAAGCGCTCGAATAACATGGCCGATGTCATCGCCACGCTGCAGTCCAATCCTCTGCCCGACGCGTTCGTGCTCGAAACCGGTGGCACCGCAGCCGAGTTGGAAAAGCTGGAACCCGAGCTTAAGGCGCTGCCCAAGATCGCCCATATGCAGCTCGATTCGGCCTGGGTGAAAAGGCTGGAAACCCTGCTCGCGCTGGGCCGTACGGCGGTACTGATCCTCGCCGCCCTGCTTGCCTTCGGTCTGGTAGCCGTGACTTTCAACACCATACGGCTGCAGATCCTCACGCAAAAAGACGAGATCGAAGTGAGCAAGTTGATTGGTGCCACCGACGCCTTCATCCGCCGCCCCTTTTTCTACCTGGGTTTTGTACAGGGCGCGCTGGGCGCTTTGGCCGCGCTCGCCATCGTCTACCTGTGCATGTTGATCCTCAACCGCAGCATCCTCGAGCTGGCGCGCCTTTACGGTTCGGAATTCAGGTTGGACTTCTTCGGTTTCCCGGATTGCTTCGCCGTGCTCGCCTTTGCGGCGACTCTCGGATGGTTGGGCGCCTATATGTCAGTGAGTAGACACTTAGCGGATATAGCGCCTAGATAAAAGCTCTAGGAAAAATCCCTCAAAGCACTCTGGCCAGGAACCGGCGGAACTTCTTGGCCCATTGGCACTCTATGGGCAAGAGTGCTAAAATTAATATATCTATGGATGTTGCATTGCAGCGGGCGCGCTTCGAAGTCGCGCTGCCCGAGGCTTGCTTAAGGAGAAATTAGGAGATGAGCCGAATGCTGGCGTTACCCCTGCCTTCCCTAGTTGGAAGCCTGGAAACCTATATCGCTACAGTCAACCGCTTTCCGCTGTTGACGGCAGAGGAAGAATTACGCCTTGCGCGCAAGCTGCGCGACGACAACGACATCGATGCCGCGCGCGCTTTGGTGCTATCGCATCTGCGTGTGGTGGTTGCCATCGCCCGCGGCTACCTCGGTTACGGGCTGCCACACGCCGATCTGATCCAGGAAGGCAACATCGGGCTGATGAAAGCGGTGAAACGCTTCGATCCGGAGCGCCATGTGCGCCTAGTGTCCTTTGCCATCCACTGGATCAAGGCCGAAATGCACGAATTCATCCTGAAGAACTGGCGCCTGGTGAAAATCGCGACCACCAAGGCACAGCGCAAGCTGTTTTTCAATCTGCGCTCATTAAAAAAAAGCCTCGGGCCGCTGTCGCAGGAGGCGATCGGGGACATGGCGACGCAACTGCGCGTCAAGCCGGAAGAAGTAAGGGAAATGGAAATGCGGCTCTCGGGCCAGGATGTCTCCATGGAAGCCAACAACGACGATGAGGAAACCTATGCCCCCATCGCCTACCTAACCAATCTCGAAAACGAACCCTCGAAAATGCTTGAGTCGGAGGAAACCGCGCGCGTTGGCGCGCACGGCCTGCATGCGGCCCTGGCCAGCCTGGACGAGCGCAGCCGCCGCATCATCGAAGCCCGCTGGCTACGCGAGAAAAACCCCGCGACGCTGCATGACCTTGCGGCCGAGTTCAAGGTTTCGGCCGAACGCATCCGGCAGGTCGAAGCCAAGGCGATGCAGAAGATGAAGGGCCTGCTCGCGGCGGTTTAATTGTTCATCCCGGCTGCAACGCGTTTTTTGAATTGAGACCGTTTTCTTAGTCCTTCGCGCGCAGCGCCGGCATCCTGATGATCGCACGCCCGTCATCAGTCAGTCGTGGCTCCGGCTTCCAGGCATGGCCGTAGACGATCTCGAAGGCCGCTGGCAGCCTGCCGTCGCGGCGCAGGTTCTCGTACTCGGCGCGCATCGCGGTGAACACGCCCTTGCCGGTCAGACCGCGCCGGCGTTCCGTGAGTGCATTTTGCTGGCCGGTCGCGCGCAGGTCGGCGAGCAGAGAGTCGACGTCGGCATAGGTCAGGGTAATGACTTCCATGTCCATCACCGGGGCGGCAAAACCGCATGCCGAGAGCATATCGCCCAGGTCGTGCATATCGATGAAGCCGTGCACATGCGGCGCAGCATCACCCGCGGCGAATGCGCTTTTCAACTCTTTCAGGGTGTCCGGCCCGTAGCAGCTGAACATCAGGAGCCCCCCCACCTTGAGCACCCGGCGCAACTCTTTCAGCGCCGGCTGCGGGTCGCCGGCGCAATGTAGGGCGAGGTTGGACCAGGCCAGATCGACGCTCGCCGCAGGCAGGGGCGTGGCGGCGAAATCGGCGCACACATAATCGACGCGCGCGCGCTTGAGGACTCGCGACAGCCAGGGGTCGCGGCGGCGCGCGGCCTGCAGCATCGATAGCGCGAAATCCAGCGCCAGGACTCGCGCGCCCGGATAACGCTCGGCCAGGCACTTGGCGCCATGGCCGTCACCGCTGCCCGCATCGAGAATGCGCCGAGGCTCGAACAAGATGTACTGCAGCCGCTCCAGCATGCGCGCCTCCACTTCGCGCGCGAGCACGGCAGCCCCGGCATAGGTGGCAGCCGCGCGGGAGCTGGCGCGGCGCGCGGCACGGCGGTCTATCGAAGGCGCGCTCAGCGCAAGCCTCTGCGCTGCGACCCGACAATAACCCCGCGCGCAGCAATCACTGGCGCAGCGCCGACTCCAGCGCCAGCCCCAGCGCAAGCAGGCGCCTGTCCTCGCCGCTTTGACCCACCACCATCAGGCCGACCGGGCCCTGGCCCGGCTGGTGACAAGGAATCGACAGCGCGCAGCCGTCGAGGAAATTCACAACGCTGGGATTGCGCAGCATGGCCAGATTGGTCTTGGCGTAGAGTTGATCGTCTGCCTCCAGCGGCGCAATGGCGGGCGCGACCATGGCCACGGTGGGCATCAGCAGCGCGTCGTAGGGCGCGGCCACGCGCGCGCTGTCTTCGATCATTGCGGCGCGCTGGTTCAGCGCTTCGATGTAGTCGGCCGCGTTCAGGTCGGCGCCGCGCAAGATGCGG